>JAODAO010000097.1 GCA_025463465.1 Glaciihabitans sp.
GTGGTCTCCGAACTGCGGGTGAACAGTTTCCTCGACTACCTCTACTTCACCGACTACGAGATCGAGGACCCCTCCCAGTACCTCGCAGCGGCCGTCGTCCCGTGCAGCAAATATGCCTACGCCGGGCGCCCGACCGGCAACTTCACCGCCGGGGGAACCACCACAAGTTGCCACAACATCGCCTTCGGCGATAAAGACCTCCTCACCGGGCCCGTCCACTCGAACGACCTCATCCGGGCGTGCTCCGCCGAATTCGCCGGCCCCGTCACCACCGCCGCCACCCGGGCGACCCCGACCTCCCCCCTCTACAGCTCAGTGGACTCCACCGACAAGGCCTGCCCCGCGAGCACGTTCCGTGACCCGGCCTCCCCGTCGAGCATCGCCCCCGTGGTGATGCCGGCCACCAACACGTCCCTGAAACTGCAGACCCGCACCGACCTCGCCGCCGTGACCAGCCCCGGCTGCCTTTACTCCGGGCCCACCGACATCGTGTTTAACAGCAATGGCACCGTCACCGTGCGCTCGCCGTGGACCAAAGCCACCCGCGTCAGCGGCAGCCCGGCCACAGGCGGCACAGCAGCGGCCGCCTGCGGCGTTGTGGGCCCCACCGGGCTGGGCTCGGTGGCCGGGTCCACCTTCGCCGTCCCCGACCACAATGTGATGTATGTGCAGGAGGTCCCGGCCGTGTTCGGTGACCCCAACTACTACGCTGCCGGCTCGGTGCCACTGGTGGGAACAGCCACCGGAACCGCCAACCTCTCCTGCACCGGGGCCAGCCACCAGGCGAACGGCAACGGTCTCGGCTACCCGATGAAGGACGAGATAGCACCCACCACCACGTCTTATGGATGCCGCTCCGGCGACGCGTTCGTTCGCGGAGTCCTGAACGGCGCCGTCACCGTCGCCACCTCCAACTTTCTCTACGTCACCGGCGACACCACCTACGCCCCGCGCACCCAGGCGGTCCTCGGGCTCGTCGGCGACGGCGCGGTATTCGTCTGGAACCCCGTCAACTCCGCCGGTGCCTCCCTCCTCAACGACGACAGCCTCGGGCCCGACCGCGGTAACGGCCGCACCATCCACGCCGCGATTCTCTCCGTCGCCCACACCTTCCAGGTCCAGGGCCACACCACCGGAGGCGCCCGCGGCACCCTCACCATCGTTGGCGCCATCGCGCAGAAATACCGGGGTATCGTCCGCTCCGGCGACATCGGCTACGTCAAGAACTACAGCTACGACCTCCGCTTCAGCTACCTGACCCCACCGAAATACCTGATGCCGGTCAGCACCACCTACGGTGTGATCGTCTGGATCGAAGTCTCCGCCGCCTTCACCCGCACGGGGGCGGCCCGCTGATGATTCCCACCATGTCGGCCGTTTTCCCCTTCAGCGTCCTGGCCGCCGCCCTCTACGCCGTAGTCGCCGGTGGACTCGGCCTCACCGTCGGATCGATCCTCGGCCGGCTTACCCGCTCCGTTCGCCGGTTTGCCCTCCCCGAGGCGCTCACCGCGCTGGCCTTCGCCGCCCTGTTCGTTTTTCTCAGCCAGCACCCGGAGCGCCTGGGAGAGCTGCTCCCGCTGCTTTACCTCACCGGCCTGACCATCGCCATTGCCCGCACCTCTCGCACCCTGCCGAACACCCTGGTGATGCCCGCTTACCCGGTCACCTTCGTGCTGCTCGCCGTCGCCAGCATCCTCACCCCCGAGCGCGGACTACCCGCCCTCCTCACCGCCCTCGCCGGTGCAGCGATACTCGTCAACCTCACCCTCGTCCTCGGGCTCGCCGTTCCCCGCAGCCTCGGCTTCGGCTACGTCAAACTCGCCGGGGTGCTCGGCCTCTACCTCGGCTGGCTGGGCTGGAGCGAGCTGCTGGCCGGTGCCGCCACCGCTCTTCTCGCAGGGGGATGCTGGGCCGCCTGCCTCATGCTGACCCGGCGGCCCGGCCGCTCCGGAGTCATCTCGTTCACCCCGTGGATGCTCGCTGGCGCCTGGACAGGCATCCTCTTCGGCGACCCCGTCGCCGCTTTTTACCTCACATCCGTCGGACTCGGTTGAGGACACAGAGTGGTCAAGGAAACACAGTGATTAGGGAAACAGAGTGATGACACCAGCATGGAAACGCCCCACCCGCGGCGACAAGGCCGCAAAAGCCTACGGTCCCCTTCGCGGGCGGCAGACGAACTACACCGACGAGCCCGCAGCGCCCGCAGCTCCCACGGCCCCGTCCACCCTGTCGGCCCAGCTCCCGGTCGAGCCATCCCACACCAAACGCGCACCCCGGATGGCCATCACACGCCGGCGCGGTTCCCAGCGCATCGTTGGCCTCGACATCGGCTCAGACGCGCTGCGTGCCGTCGAGGTTGAGGGCGCCGCCTCCGGCAACCCGGTGATCACCGCCTGGGGGCAGATCCCCCTGCGGCCCGGCATCGTTGACAGCGGTGAGGTGCTCGACACGGTCGCCGTTGCGACACTGCTCAAAAAACTGTGGGCAGACGCCGGCTTCACAACCACCGAGGTGGTGCTCGGCATCGGTAACCCCCGCGTGATGGTGCGCGACCTCACCGTGCCATGCGCCGGGGCGCAGCAGATCCGCGCTGGCCTGCCGTTCCACGTGCAGGACCTGCTCACCGTTCCCGTTGCCGAGGCACTCCTCGACTTCTATCCCGTCACCGAAGCCATCGAGGACGGTGCCCCGGTCCTGCACGGCCTGCTCGTCGCAGCGATCAAGGAAACCGTCACCACCAACATCACCGCCGCCAAACTCGCCGGCCTCACCACCATCGACGTTGACCTGATCCCTTTCGCCCTCAGCCGGCTCTTCGCCCGCCATCTCAGCGCGCCCAACAATGCCCCCAACAACGACCCGAGCGGTTTCGCCAGCACCGCCAGCTCCGCCGATGCGGTCGCCCTGGTCGACATCGGCGCCCGCACCACCACCGTGGTCGTGGCGATCAACGCCGTCCCCCAGTTCGTGCGCATCATCCCGGCGGGAGGCGCCGACCTCAGCCGACTAATCGGCGACGCCCTCGGCGGAAGCGACCTGCACGCCGACCAACTCAAAAAGCGGGTCGGTCTCCTCGGGCCATCCCCCCGCCCCGAGGACGCAGCGGCGGTCGGCATAATCCACCAGTTCTGCGGGGACCTCCTCGACAGCATCCACAACACCCTGCGCTACTACTCAAACGCCCACCCCCAGGTGCACCTGCACCAGCTGGTCGCGGGAGGAGGTGGCGCGCAGCTGCCCGGATTCCTCGATGCCCTCGCCGAAATCACCCGGCTGCCCGTGATCCTCGCCGATCCCTTCGACACCATCACCGTCGGCCGCAAACTCGGTCTCACCCCGCCGTCGCTGGCCGTCGCCCTCGCGCTGGCCCTCGGCACCGGGTTGCCCGCCCGCCGCGCCCTGTCGGAGAGGTCGGCGGCATGAGCGCCCGCGACGTGGTGCCCACCGCCGGGATCCCGCCCCGGGTCAGCCTGCTGCCACCGGAGATCATCGCGACCGCACACGCCTCGGCCCTCGGACGACGGCTCATTGTCGGCGTCGCCGGGGTGCTCGCGGTATCGCTGCTCGCCGTTGCCGGATTCACCGTGCTCGCCAGCATCGCCCAGGACGACCTCGAACTCGCCCAGTCCGAGACAGCGCCGCTGCTGAAGCAGCAGACCGCGTTCACCGAGGCCAGCGACCTCGAAACCCTGCTCGGCACCGTCACCGCCGCCCAGCAGTATGGGGCAGCCACCGAGGTGAACTGGGCCGACTATCTCGGCCTTATCGCGACGATGATGCCGGCCGGGATGACCCTCACCAACGTCAGCACCCTCAGCGCGGCACCCTGGCAGGGCGCGTTCGCGCCGGCCGGCCCGTTGCGGGGGGAGTCCTCCGCCAGTTTCCAGCTCGAGGTCACCGCCGCCTCGACCGCCGAAGTTACAGCGTGGACCCGGGCCCTGACCGCCCTGCCCGGCTATGCGGATGCCTCCCTCGACACCGTCTCCGTCGCCGACGACAGCAGCGTCGCCCCCACGGTCACCGCCCATGTCACGCTCAACGTGACTGCCGCCGCCCACTCCGGCCGGTTTGCTGCGCCAACCCCCGAACAACCAGAACAGCCGACCGATTCACCAGCCACCGAGGCCACCGCCACCATCCCGGCCGCGCCCGTCGACCAGGCCGGAAAGTAGGACCCCATGGCCACCACCCGAATCCGCCTCATCGCCGCGCTGCTCAGCTGCGTCGGAATCCTCGCCGTCGCCTTTTTCCTCGGCGTCGCCCCACAGCTCCAGGCCCGCAACACCGCCAGCACCGAGAAGGTCGCCGTCGACACCCTCAACGACCAGCACCGCGCCCGCCTCGACGTGCTGCGGGCGCAGTTCGCACGTATCGACCAGACCCGCGCCACCCTGGCCACCCTGCGCGGCAGCGTGCCAGAGACGCCCGCCACCGCGGACTTCCTCGACCAGGTCTCCGCGAGCGCCGCCACCCACTCCGTCGCCATCACCAACTACACCGCGCAGGAACCCACCCCACCCATCGCCGACGTCCCCGTAGCCCCCGTGCCGGACCCGGCCACAACAGACACAACCACCACCAACCAGGCCGACCCCGGCACAACCGCCGCAGCCGTTGACCCCGCCGTTACCACCGCGGCAGCGCCCCTCGTGGCCACCGGTGCGCTGACCGCCGGCAACTTCTACGCCGTGCCCGTCCGCCTCACCCTCACCGGTGACGGCGGCGGCATTCGCAACGTCATCAGCGACCTGCAAACCAGCGGACGCCTCTTCCTCGTCACCACCTCCAGCGTCGGCCCGGGTTCCGGGCCTGGCCTGTTCATCGCCGAACTCAGCGGATTCATCTACATCGTCACGTCAGCAACCCCGGCAGGCGTGGTGGATGTCGGTGCCGCGACCACGGTGAACCAGTAGCCCTTTCCCATCCTCCGGCTCCGGCCGGACCAGGCGAATTGCCACTGCCGGTAACCTGCAAGGAGTCCCCTCACCGCGGGCCCGCTGCAGAATCCACCGAAAGTGAACCCACCATGACAGGCGTCCTCGCGGGCTTTGCCATCGTTGGGGCCATCATCGCGGTGGGGTACTTCCTCGCCAGGAACGGCTTCGTCAGCGGAGACGCCGCCTTCATCCTGTCGAAACTGGCGGTGCTGGTGGCAACCCCGGCGCTGCTGTTCACTACCCTCGCCCACGCTGACTTGGCCGTCGTCGCCTCGCTACCACTGCTGGTGACGGCGATCACAACCATTGCGGTCGCGGGCATCGCGATGCTCGCGGCGCGCATCTTCCACTGGGGTGGCAGGCGCAGCATCATCATCGTGATGGCCGCCTCGATGGTCAACTCCGGCAACCTCGGCATCCCCATCGCCACCTACGTGCTCGGCGACGCGAGCTACATCGCCCCGGTCATTTTGTTCCAGCAGCTGTTACTAGTGCCCATCACCATCACGGCCCTGGACGTGACCGGCACACACCACGGTGCGGGAGCGTCCGTCGCGCGGCGAATGGCCAAGGCGATGCTCAACCCGGTGTTGGTCGCGGCCCTCGCCGGCGTCGCCGTCGCATTTTTCGGCATCCCGATCCCCGAGATCGTGTTCCAGCCCTTCGCCTTGCTCGGCCAGTTCGCCGTACCGGCGGTGCTGCTGAGCTTCGGTATCTCGCTGCACGGCCGCAAGCTCTCGCTGCGCGGCCCCGATGCACCACCGGTGTGGACGTCGACGGTGCTGAAAGTGGTGGTTCACCCGCTGCTGACCTTCGTCGTCGCGCACTACGGATTTGGGCTGGATGGCCACCTTCTGCTGGTGGTGACGGTGTGTGCGGCCCTGCCCGCCGCCCAGAATGTGCTCGCGTATGCCAACCGCTACGAAGTGGGGGCCGACGTCGCCCGAGACAGCGTGACGCTGTCGTCGATCCTGTCCGTTCCGGCCGTATTCCTCGTTGTACTGCTGCTCAGCAATCTCTGATTCAAAATTCTCACAGGTACCCGACTGCTAACGTGGAGGGAGCCTACCGGACAAGGTGCGCGCATCAGTCCGAATGGAGCAGTCAACGAAATGACCGACAACAAACCTACGGAATCCGGCGCGGAACCCGAGATGTACGACTTCCTTGTGCTCTCCAACCGCCTGCCGGTCGACCGTGTCATCGACGCAGAGGGCAACGAGTCCTGGCAGCATTCGCCCGGGGGACTGGTCACCGCCCTCGAGCCCGTGATGCGCGCCGCCGACGGCGCCTGGGTGGGCTGGGCCGGCCAGGCCGACCTCTCCGTCGAGCCGTTCGACAACGACGGCATCCACATTGTTCCCGTCCCGCTCAGCGAAGACGAGATCGAGAACTACTACGAGGGTTTCAGCAATGACACCCTCTGGCCGCTCTACCACGACGTCATCGCGCCCCCGACCTACCACCGCGAGTGGTGGGAAAGCTATCTGCTGGTGAACCAGCGCTTTGCCGATGCCGCCGTCGCCATCGCCGCTCCCGGCGCCGTGGTGTGGGTGCAGGACTACCAGCTGCAGCTGGTGCCGAAGATGCTCCGCA
>JAODAO010000139.1 GCA_025463465.1 Glaciihabitans sp.
GGGCCAGGTGCTGTCAGCACCCGCATCCACCGCGACGGCGACGGCTATCGCGTGACCGGGAGCAAGTACTACAGCACCGGGGGACTGCACGCCCAATGGTTCTCGGGCACCGCACGGGACGAACACAACAACATCGTCTCGTTCTCGGTCCCGACCGACCGCGCCGGAGTCACCCTGCTCGATGACTTCGATGCCATCGGCCAGCGCCTCACCGCCAGCGGCACCACCCTCTTCGACGAGGCCTACCTCAGTGCGGACGAAGTGGCACCCGAGAATGGCCGTTCCCGCCGGCCGGCTACCGCTCTGCCTCAGCTCTACCTGGCGGCGGTGCTCGCCGGCATCGCCGAGTCTGCGCTTGACGATGCCGTCGCGTTCGCCCGCGACGTCGCCCGCCCGATCAAGCACAGTTCGGCCGAGGTGAGCGTTGAGGATCCATACGTGCGTCACGCGGTCGGCGACATCGCCTCCCACGCGATCGCGGCCAGGGGAGCGGTGCTGCTCGCCGCCGAAGCGCTGGGGAATGCCCTCAGCACGGCCGAGGACGCCCCCGGGTTCCTCGACACCGCACTGCGCGCCACCGTTACCGTGGCCAGCGCCCAGCAGAGTGCCGCCCGTGACGCGCTTGCCGCGGCCGAGGCCGTCTTTGACGTGGGCGGAGGGCGCGCCATCCGCCGCGAACACCACCTCGACCGGCACTGGCGCAACGCCCGCACCGTCACCAACCACAATCCGCGTGCCTGGAAATCCGCCGTGGTCGGCGCGTACCTGCTCACCGGCGAGACCCCGCCGGACAACGGGCTTTTCTAACCATCGTCCCCACGAGTTTTCCGAGCCCGTACTTTCCCGAAAGGAACCACACAATGACTGCAGGCGGAACCGCCTACCTGGGCCGCACGGGAGTGCTGCTCAGCAGGCTCACCCTCGGCGCCATGAACTTCGGCGTTGGCGCGCCCTCCGGCACGGAGGACGCCACCCGCATCATCGGCGCGGCGCTCGACGCCGGGATCACCGCGATCGACACCGCCGACGTCTACACCCAGGGTGCCTCGGAAGAGCTGGTGGGCAGCGCCATCGCCGGGCGACGCGACGAGGTGTTCCTCGCCACGAAATTCCATGGCCAGATTGGGCCGGACCCGCGCAACGCCGGAAACTCGCGGCGCTGGATCACATCAGCGGTGGAGGGCAGCCTTCGCCGCCTCGGCACTGACCACATCGACCTGTACCAGGCGCACCGCCCCGACCCGAACACCGACATCCTCGAAACCCTCACCGCCCTCGACGCGCTGGTGCGGCAGGGCAAGATCCTCTACTACGGCACCTCCGTGTTCCCGCCGGAGGAACTCGCCGCCGCCCAGCACCTCGCTCGCGAGCACAACCTCATCGCCCCGGTCACCGAACAGGTGCCGTACTCGGCGCTGATCCGCCAGGTCGAACGCGGCACCCTGCCCGTCGCCCATACGTATGGGCTCGGGGTACTCACCTTCGGGCCCCTCGCCGCCGGCTGGTTGGGCGGCGCCTACCGCCGCGGCGCCGAGCAACCCGTCACCTCCCGCCCGGGCAAAATTCCCGGCCGCTTCGATCTCGACGCCCCCGGCAACACCCGCAAGCTGGACGCCGCGGACGCGCTCGCCACGCTTGCCGAGGCCAACGGCCTCAGCCTGGTGCAGCTCGCCCTGGGGTTCGCCCTCGCCCACCCCGACGTAACGAGCGTCATTGTGGGTCCGCGCACCCTCGAGCACCTCGGCGCCTACCTCGACGCCGCCGACACCGTACTGACCACGGAGATTCTTGACGCGATCGACGCGATTACCGCGCCGGGCACCGCGTACGTCGAGCGGGACAACGGCATCATCAACCCCGCGCTCACTCCCGCCCGGCTGCGCCGCCCCAGGCTCAACCAGCCGGCACCAGCATCCACCACCACACCAACATCCACCACCACACCTGCATCCACCGCTGCAAAACTCACCACCACAGGAGCCACCGCATGACGTATACCCCCGCTGACACCCGCTTCGGCGGCCCGGAACTGCGCCGCGCCGGCCGTAGCGGCCTGCGCCTGCCCGCCGTGTCCTTCGGCCTCTGGCAGAAATTCGGGGACGCCTCCCCGTACGACACCCAGCGCGAGATCCTGCTCGCTGCGTTCGACCTGGGCATCACCCACTTCGACATCGCCAACCGCTACGGCCCGCCGCACCGCGCGTCCGAGAAGAACTTCGGCCGCCTGCTGCGCGAAGACCTCGGCGCCTGGCGCGACGAGCTCATCGTCAGCACCAAAGCCGGCAATTCGATCGGCCGCAGCCCCTACCTGAGCGGCGGCTCGCGCAAGTCGCTGCTCAGCTCGCTCGACCACAGCCTGCGCGACCTCGGGCTCGAGTACGTCGATATCTTCTACTCCCACAGCCCCGACCCGGAGACGCCGCTGGAGGAAACCGTCGGGGCCCTGGCCGACGCGGTCGGCTCGGGCAAGGCGCTCTACGTCGCCATCTCCAACTACCCGGTGGAGAGGGCCCGCGAAGCCGCCCGCCTGCTGCGCGAGGCCAGCACCCCGCTGCTGGTGCACCAGCCCCGGTACTCGATCTTCGACCGGCGCATCGAACGCGAGGGCATCCTCGAACAGTCCGCCGAGGACGGTGTTGGCCTGATCACCTACTCGCCGCTTGCGCAGGGTCTGCTGACCGACAAGTACCTCCAGGGCACCGTGCCGGCCGGCGCCAGGGCGGAGAAGAGCGACTTCCTTTCCCCGAACGACATCTCCGCCGACTACCTCGAACGTGCGGGCGCCCTCAACGGGCTCGCGAAGGGCCGTGGGCAGAGCCTCGCCCAGCTCGCCCTGCAGTGGGTGCTGCGCCGCCCCGAAGTGACAAGCGCCCTGCTCGGCGCAAGCTCGGTCGGGCAACTGAAACATAACCTTGCCGCGCTTACCGCCGCGCCATTCAGCGACGACGAGCTCGCCGAGATCGACCGGTACGGCATCCACGGCACCGGATTACGGGTGAAGTGAACCATGACAACCTCCAGCACGCCCAGCACGCCCAGCACCTCCGGCCTGAAGCTCGGATTCCTGCTGCACCTCGACGGTGACCAGGACACCGCAACCGCCTTCGCCGACGCGATCACGATCTTTCAGCACGCCGAGAAACTTGGTTACGACTCGGGCTGGGTCATCCAGCGCCACTTCAAACAGGGACGCGAGCACCTCTCCTCCCCGCTGGTACTGCTCGCGGCGATCGCCCAACACACGTCGCGCATCCGGCTCGGCACGGGCGTGCTGGTCCTGCCCCTCGAGGACCCACTGCGGGTGGCAGAAGACGCCGCGACCCTCGACGCCCTCAGCGGCGGCCGGCTCGAACTCGGGGTCGGCTCCGGCCCGTTCCCCGGCGCGTGGGAGGCGTTCGGCAAATCCATCAACGACCGCCACCGGCACTTCGACGACTCCGTTGACCGCCTGCACGGCATCCTCGAAGGCCAGGCCGTCAACAGCCTCGGCGAAACCCTGCACCCCAGCGGCCTCGGGGTGCGCGGCCGGCTCTGGCAGGCGACCTCCAGCTCTCCCGACATCGCCGTCTCCTCCGTCGTTCGCGCGGCCCGCGCCGGCGACGGCCTGCAGTTCTCCCGTGCCTCGGGCTGGAACCGTGGACAGAGCGA
>JAODAO010000215.1 GCA_025463465.1 Glaciihabitans sp.
GTCGCGGGGCAGTTGCGGCATGCCCTTGTGGTTGGGGGCGAACGATGCACCCATGTAGACGCCGAACACGGCCATCTGCACGCCGATGAAGGCGCAGGCCATCCCGAACGGGAGGAACGCGAACACCACGCTGAGGTAACCGAGGTTGCGGACGAGGAGCAGGATGATCTCCACCCATCGCTTATCGACTTTGTCCTTGCCAAACACGGTGCGGAAGGCCTGCGCGTGCAGGTTCAACCCCTCCAGCGTCAGCGCCGGGAAAAACAGCCAGCCCTGCCGTTGGGCCAACACCTTCGAGATTCCCTTGAGGCCCTTGGCGTGCTCCTCCTGGAAAATGATGAAGTCCGGTTCGATGTCCGGGTCCTTGCCCACCGTGTTCGGGTTGGCGTGGTGGCGGGTGTGTTTGGTCATCCACCAGGAGTAACTGATTCCCACGAGCAGGTCCGCGACGATGCGCCCCGCGGTGTCGTTGGCTTTACCCGAGGTGAAAACCTGGCGGTGGGCGGCCTCGTGGGCGACAAACGCGTACTGGGTAAACAGGAGGCCGAGGACGGCTGCGACGATCAACTGGTACCAGCTGTCGCCGAGGAACGCGAAGGCAACCCACGCCGCGGCCATCACGAGCGAGATTGCAGCGAAGTTGATGATATAGAACGTCCGGGTGCGGTGCAGGAGACCGGCATCGCGGATGGTGCTGAGCAGCGCGGAGAAATCGGAAGTGGGGTTTTTCAGACCACGTTGTCCGGTTTTGATGATGCGTGGCGCTGCCGCGGCGGGATTAGTACTCGTCACGGTACCCCTAGGTTGGGCCGACTTCCCAGCCATGAGATCGAGCGAATGCTCTCAGATGCCTGAAGCTTAGGGGCGGATGCTGAGAAACCATAGTTAGAACAGGTCGCCAGGGTGGGTGAGTCGCCACCAGGCGCTGGGAGCCTCCATCGTCCCGGCGACCTCGAGAGGAACGTCAACGGTCTGCCCGCCCACGGAGAATGCGACGCTCCCGGCATCCTCGCCCGCGGTGGCGAGCGAGAGGGGCTCAGCGGTGACAACCGCCGTCACGGGACTATCCGACCACACAACAGCCGAGGCCGATTCGGCAGCCACCAGGGTGGTTGCCTCACCCCACTCCGTGCTGTACGAGCCGAACTCCTGGCCGGCAGCCGTCAGCTGGACTTCATGGAAACCGTCGACAACACTCGCCAGCAGGCTGCGGACGTCCTCATCAACGGTGTCGTGGTCGGAACCACCGAGCACAACACCGACAAGGGTGATGCTGGTATCCCCCACCTGCACGTCGGCCGAGAACAGCAGGCAGGCCCCGGCCTCATCGAGGGTTCCGGTTTTGATGCCGTCGATACCGTCGATGCCGAGGAGATTGTTGGTGTTGTTGAACGTCCCCACAACGGGCACGGTGACCGTCGGCTGCGAAACGATCGAAGAGACCACCGGGTCTGCGAGCGCGAGGGCACCGAGGGCAACCAGGTCGGTCGGTGTACTGGTGTTTTTGGGCGAGATTCCCGTGGCGTCGCTCACGGAGGTCGATGTCAGGTTGTGTGCAGCCAACCAGGCTGATGCGGCGGTGACGTATTCGTCCTCGGAACCGAAAGCCCAGTTGACGAGCGACTGGGTGTAGTTGTTCGCCGAACCCACGAGGGCGAGCTCGATCACCTCGCGCTGGGTGAGCTGCATTCCCGCTGACACGGGTTTTACGCTGCCGTTCTCGGCCACGTAGTCGTTGTAGATCTGGACGTCGGCACGGGTGAAGGAGATAGTGGGGCCGTCGGAGCCGTCGGTGAGGGGTTTCGCGTTGAGGACAACAAGGGTGGTGATGATTTTGCTGATCGACGCGATCGGCAGGGCTTCGGTCGAGCCGGCGGAGGCGAGCAGCCCGGTCGCCCCGACTTCGCCGATTCCACTGGCCCCGTAGGCGGGGGCCGTGGGAGCGGCGGCGGTGGAGATCGGGGCGGTGTACGCCGCGACCTCGGCCGGGACGGCTTCCAGCGGTGCCAGCAGCGTCAGCGGCAGGTAAAACCCTGCGGCAAGCACAACAACCGCCGCTCCAAAGATGGTGGTTCGGCGTCGTCGGTACATTTGCTGGCGTGAAACTGGCACTCGCACATCGTAGTCAGGACACAGGGAAAATATGCCCAGCGACCCGACGAGGGCTCAACTTCGATCGACCAGGGAGAAGCGCCCCTGCGCTGTCTATGCTGACTGGTGTGGAGTGTGTGCCGTTTGAAGACGCCGCCATCGAGGCTTACCCGTCGGTGGATGCCTGGCAGTCCACCGCCTCCGTCACCGTGGCTACCATGCTCCACCGGTGGCAGCTCACCGCGGGGGCAGCCTTCGTCGGTGGCATCAGCGGAGCGACGCTGCGGGTGACCCGCGCGGACGGTACGCCGGCCGTCCTCAAAGTCGCGTATCCGCACGTCGAAGGCAAGTGGGAAGCCGTTGGGCTGCAGGCTCTGCCCGAGGATTTACACCCAGCCGTACTCCAGCAGGACGCGTGGACGTGGTCGATGTTGCTGGAGGAGGTCACCCCGGGACGGCCCCTCGCCGCGAACGGTGCGGCAAAAGACCTGCGGGAGGCGCTCATCATTGGCGGTCGGCTGCACCATGGCCTGACACGGGCTGCGGTGCCAAACCGCCTCCCCCGGCTCGCCGACGCCATGAGGGATTACTCGGCGGTGGCGACTGATCGTCTCGAGGCCCAGAAATTCGAGCTGGACGGGTTGGGAGTCGGCGACGTCGTCGCCGCGGCCATCCAGGAACTCTCCGCGCTGTCGGGCAGCGGACCAGATGGCGCGCTCCTGCACGGGGACTTCAACCCGGGGAACATCCTCGACGCCGGTGACGGACGGTGGGTGACCATCGATCCCAAACCGCTGGTCGGAGACCCCAGCTACGACCTCTGGCCGCTGGTCAGCCAGCTGGGCGCGCCCTTCCGCTCAAGTAAACCGGCGGCGCAATTGACCGAACAGATGGCGATTGCCGCGGATGCCGCGGGGTGCGACCAGCAGCGGGCGAGTCGCTGGGCATGGGCCCGCACGGCGTTGAACGTTACCTGGTACCTGGCCGAGGGAAACCCCGACCAAGCGCGGGCCGAGGCGAATGCCCTTATCGCGTGGTCCGGCGTCGTTGGGTACTGAGCGCATACAGGGCCACCGCGCTGGCTGATGCGACGTTCAGCGAGTCGACCCCGTGCAACATGGGGATGGTGACGATCGTGTCGGCCTCCCGCAGGGCGTCCCTGCTCAGGCCATCGCCCTCCGTTCCGAGCAGCAGCGCGACACGCTCCGGTGCGCCGACAACGAAGTCGTCGAGTTCAACGGCGGTGTCGTCCAGGGCCAGGGCAGCGATGTGAAAACCGAGCTCTTTCAGCTCCGCTGCCCCCTCCGGCCAGCTGGGAATCCGGGTCCACGGAACCTGCAGCACGGTTCCCATACTCACCCGTACGCTGCGTCGGTAAAGCGGGTCGGCGCAACGCGGGGTGATCAGCACCGCGTCGGCGCCGAGTCCGGCTACGGACCGGAAGATGGCACCAACGTTGGTGTGGTCAACGATGTCCTCAAGGATCACAATCCTGCTGGCGCCGGCCACGGTCTGCGCAACGGTAGCAAGCGGGGGGCGCTGCATGGAGGCGATGGCCCCGCGATGCATCTGGAATCCAGTCAGTTGTTCCAGCAGTCCGACATCCCCCACGTAAATTGGCCCGTCGAAGCCCGCCAACAGGGGTTCGATCTCGGGGAGCCATTTTTCCTGCAGAAGGACGGACCGCGGGCGGTGGCCAGCCGCGAGGGCACGAGCGATGACCTTGGCGGATTCCGCGATGTAGAGGCCACCTGCCGGTTCCGACACCCTTCTCAGGGACACGTCCGTGAGCTTGGCGTAGTCGGCGAGGCCATCGGCGGTGAGGTCCGTGATCGGTACGAGGTGCATCGGTTTGTCATCCAGTCAGTGCGGCGCCAGCGGAACACTGACAGCACCCGGAAACATATCGGAAAAACCGCTGGCTTAGGCTATGGGTGCACCACATCTATTCAAGGAGGTCGCATGTCGCACCCTGTTGCCCCGGTTGCGCCGGCCGACGCAGAGCCTGATTCTCAGCTGCTGGCCCAGTTGGACGCCGCCGTCGACGTACTACGCGGTCATCGCATCGCCGTCCTGACCGGCGCCGGGGTGAGTACCGATTCCGGAATCCCCGATTACCGCGGCGAGGGCGCACCCGTGCGCACCCCCATGACCTTCAGCCAGTTCCTGTCCGACCTCGACTACCGCAAACGGTACTGGGCTGGCAGCCAGCTCGGCTGGGCCCGGTTCGACAGCGCGCGCCCCAACGCTGGCCACTACTCCCTGGTCGACCTTGAGGCCTCCGGTGTGGTGAACGGCATCATCACCCAAAACGTTGACGGACTCCACCTCCGCGCAGGCTCACAGCGGGTTGTTGACCTGCACGGCACCATGGACCGGGTCCGCTGCCTGCAGTGTGGCCAGCTGTACGCCCGCACCGACGTTTCCGACCGGATCGCCGCGGCGAACCCCTGGCTGAGTGACCCGGGCGCCACTGAGCTCGGCCCGGACGGCGACGTGGAGATCACCTCGGCAAGCGACTTCATCATTCCCGAGTGCACCGTCTGCGAGGGTGTGCTGAAGCCGGACATCGTGTTCTTCGGTGAGTTCATCCCCAAGGAGAAGTTCATCGAGGCGTCGGCCCTCGTCACCGGCGCCTCCGCGCTGATCATCGCCGGTTCCTCCCTCGTGGTGAACTCCGGCATCAGGCTTTTGGAGCAGGCGACCCGCCGCAAGCTGCCCATCGTGATCATCAACCGCGGGATCACAAAGGGTGACGGCCGCGCCACGGTGAAAATCAACGCCGGTGCCTCGGAAACCCTCGCTCACCTGCACGACCGCCTGAGCAGTTAAACGTCTGAGCAGCTGAACGACTGAGCAGTTGAACGACTGAGCAGCTAAGCGGCTACGCGGCTAGGCAACAGCGCCGACATCCACCACGTTGCACCTGTCCCTGCCAGCCGGGCGGCAGGAATTGGCGCGGCCGGCGACGGAGCCGAGCACCGTGCCCATCCGCCGACCGCCTGTGCCGCTGACGTTGCACAGAACGTACTGGCACACTGGTATCTGTCCACTCATGACAAAGGATGACGCGATGACGACCCTCTACCTCGTACGCCATGGTGAGACCGACTGGAATAAAGCCCGTCGGATCCAGGGCAGCACCGACATCCCCCTGAACGACACGGGGCGTGCGCAGGCCGCCACCACCGGCCAGCTTCTCGCCCGCCGGGACTGGGACGTTATCGTCGCCAGCCCGCTGTCGCGTGCGTATGAGACGGCCAGCATCATCGCGTCCGAAAATGGGTTGCCCGCCCCCGTCGCACACCCGTCGCTGGTGGAACGCCGTTACGGGCAGGCCGAGGGGCTGAACTACCAGCAGGTGGATGATCGTTTTCCCGGTGACATGGATGTGCCGGGGCGGGAGACCCGTGAGCAGGTGATGGAGCGGGTTGTGCCGACACTGCTGGAAATCGCCGGGCAACACCCCGGGGCCGCCGTCATCGTTGTCAGCCACGGCGGTGTCATCCGCTCCGTACTGAACGCGATCGATCCCCACAACGTGCACGGCACAATCACCAACGGCTCGATCCACAGCGTGCGTGTTGTTGACGGCACCCTGGAGTTGATCGCGTTCGACGACCCCATCGACGAGTTGTCCCTCGAGTGCGGCACCGGCGACATCGAGGACCAGAACGCACTCGAACACCGGGACGCCGTGCCAAGCTGACCGGCTATCGTGCGCGTTGTGAACGCGTTGTGTGGACGCGGGTGAGGACATCGAGGAGAGCTCTGGCCGAGTTCTCCCAGCGGTAGGGGGCGGCCGCCTCGATACTCAGCGCCGAGCGTCGACCCCACTCGGCGGGGTCCTCCAGCGCCCTGACCGCCGCAGCGAAGGCTGCTGTGTCTTCCGACGGGAAGAAGCTCGCGGCGTCCCCACCGATCTCACGGAACACGGGGATGTCGCTGATGACCACCGGTACACCGATGACCATCGACTCGACCACGGGAAGGCCAAAGCCCTCGTTGCGGGACGCGCTGACCAGTGCGGTGGAAGTGGAGAGAATTTCGATGTATTCGTCATCGCTCACTCCCCCGTGAAAAACGAGGGCATTGCGAGGGGCGAGCGCGACCAGCCGTGCCTGGTCGGTGTCGCTGGCGCGGCTGAGCAGGTGCAGGCGGTACTCCGGGAGCAGGTGCATCGCCCTGGCGAGGGTCTCCACGTTTTTGTATGGCATAAACGAGCCCATGTAGACCAGGTCGCGGCGGGGGGTGCGTAGTGCCGGCGACACCTCCGGCTCGTCGACCGCGTCGGACACGATCGTGATCTGGTTCGGGGTGAGACGCTTCGAGATCATCAGCTGGCGTGTGGTCTGGGATACAGCGACATTCTCGTCGGCGCTGCGCAACAGCCCGCGCTGGGGAGCCAGGCTCAGGTGGTAGAGGCGCCAGAGAAGGCGGATCGGCAACGGGAGGTTGCGGGGTGGGGTGCGGTTCGTGAAGTAGATGAGATCGTGCAGCGTGGTGACCAGGCCAAATTTGCGACCCCACGGGCCCATGGTCTGCATCGGGGTGAAGACGACGTCGGGTGTGAACCTGTTGAGAATGAGTGATGCGAAGGGCTCGGTCACCCCGGTGGGCGACGGCCCCATTACCCAGGGTAGGTCGGGCAGCATGGCCAGCTGTCGCTCGTCGCTGATCATCATCGTGACGGGATGCAGGCCGGCCAGAGCGGTGACCAAGCCGGCCGTGTACCGGCTGATCCCGTCGTGGCGTCCGATGCGGGTGTAGCGGCAGTCGAAGAGGATCTTCATCGGACACCACCCTCGGCCGCCACGGAACCGGAGCCGAGGAAGCGGACGATGGCGTCGGCGGCCTCGCGCGGGCGTTCGTAGTGGATGAGGTGGCCGACCCCCTCCAGCATCACCATGGTGGCGTTGGGGAAAAGTTCCTGCAGCCCGTGCAGGGCGCGGACGCTGGTGATCGGGTCGTGATCAGCGGCGACCAGGAGGGTAGGCACGGAGATTCTCGGGGCGGCCATACTGACATCGCTCGTCACCGATGCGTTAAAACCGGCCAGCACCGTGGCCCGGTCGGAGTAACGACTGAAGTAAGTCCTGTGCTGGTCGTGGATCCAGCGGCGGAGCGCCCTGTCCTTCGAGGTGAGCATCACAAGGGTGGTGAAACGCACAACCAACCCGTTGCCAAGCAGTGCGGCGCCCATCCGGTCCGGCAGGGCCGCTCCGGCCCGGTAGTACATCACCGTGAGCCAGGTCAGGAACGCCTTGGGGCCGGACAGCGCCGGCGCGGCGATCGGATTGATCAGGATCAGCCGGGGCGTTGCCAGCCCGTTGGCCACCGCCGCGGAGGTGACGATCGATCCAAACGAGTGGCCGAGGATCACGGCACGCCCGGCGAGCCCAATCTCGGAAACAAATTCGGTCAGCCACTCGGCGTATCCCGCGACGCTGGTCTCCGCTTCGGTCATGGGGGTGGATTCACCAAAACCGGGGAGGTCGGGACTGATCACACGCACCCCACGCAACTGTGCAACAACCGGCTCAAGTCCGTGGTGTTCCCCACGAAAACCGTGCACGGCGACGATCACCGTCTCCGCGTCCTGCGTGCCGTAGTCCCAGTAGCGTGTGCTGCTACCCAGGATGTGCACGGAGCCCTCACGGACCGGGATCGCTTCGAGCAGGGACGCGTAGGGAGAGGTAACAGCCATTTCCAACGATTCTAGAGAGCAACTCCACAGCAATCGATTCGCGACAGGCACCTAGACTCGATAGGACCTGCCACGCGTGAGGTGACCAGCCAATATGTAGCCCGGAAGGAGTGAAGTGACCTTCACCGCCCCCATCCAATTGCCCGGACTCACCCTGGACCCCCAGTGGTACAGGAGATCAGTTTTCTACGAAGTTATGGTTCGCAGTTTCGTCGACAGCAATGGCGACGGTTCCGGTGACCTCAGCGGTCTGATTTCCCGCCTCGATTATTTGCAGTGGCTCGGTGTCGATGCGCTGTGGATCCCCCCGTTCTACAACTCGCCACTCAAAGACGGTGGCTACGACGTCTCCGACTTCCGCACCATCCTTCCCGACTTCGGAACCCTCGACGAGTTCAAAGATCTCGTCACCAAGGCCCACGAGCGCAACATGCGTATCGTCATCGACTACCCGCTCAACCACACCTCCGACGCGCACGACTGGTTCCAGCAGTCGCGCGAGGACCCGGAAGGCCCGTACGGGGACTACTACGTGTGGAGCGACACCGACGACAAGTACAAGAACATTCGAATCATCTTCGTCGACACGGAGGAATCGAACTGGACGTTCGACCCGGTGCGCCGCCAATTCTTCTTCCACCGATTCTTCTCCCACCAGCCCGACCTGAACTTCGAAAACCCGGAGGTCCGCCGGGAAGTCGCCGACGTCATCCGCTTCTGGATGGATCTCGGCGTTGACGGCATCCGTCTCGACGCGATCCCCTACCTGTTCGAAACCGAAGAGGGCAACGGTGAGGGCGAACCTGCGACGCACCAGTACATCCGCGAGCTCCGCGCGATGATCGACCGTGACTACCCCGGCCGCATCCTCATCGCCGAGGCCAACCAGTGGCCGCAGGAGGTCGTGTCCTTCTTCGGCACCGACGAGGAGCCGGAATGCCACATGGCGTTCGACTTCCCCGTTATGCCCCGAATCTTCTACTCGCTGCGCTCCCAGCAGGCCGGGGAACTGATCAGGATCCTGTCAGAGGCCACCGAGGTGCCGCACGGCGCGGGCTGGGGCGTGTTCCTGCGCAACCACGACGAGCTCACCCTGGAGATGGTCAGCGAGGAATACCGCCAGGCCATGTATGGCTGGTACGCCTACGACCCGCGAATGCGTTCGAACATCGGTATCCGTCGCCGTCTCGCGCCGTTGCTGGACAACTCCCGCGCTGAACTGGAACTGGCGCATGCCCTCCTGTTCTCGCTCAAGGGCAGCCCGTTCCTGTACTACGGGGACGAGATCGGTATGGGCGACAACATCTGGTTGAACGACCGGGACAGCTCGCGCACGCCAATGCAGTGGACACCCGACCGCAACGCAGGATTCTCGTCGGCCGACCCCGGCAAGCTGTACCTCCCCGTTGTCCAGTCGCTGGTTTACAACTACAACCTGGTCAACGTCGAATCTCAGCTTGCTCAGTCCCGCTCCCTGCTGCACTGGGTGCGTAACGTGATCCATGTGCGCAAGGCCCACCCGACATTCGGGCTCGGCGAGCTGCGCATCCTTCCGACGAACCACGAATCGGTCATCGCATTCGTGCGCGAGTACGAGGGATCCGGTACCCAGTTCGGTGACTCCGCCGAGAAGATCCTCTGTGTCTTCAGCTTCGCTCACAACCCGGTCTCGGTGCAGATCGACACCTCGGACCTCGCCGGTTCGACACTCTTCGACCTGTTCGGTGGCGGGCAGTTCCCCACCATCGGCGACGACGGGACGCTGACGCTCACTCTGGGTACCCAGAGTTTCTATTGGTTGCACGTGGGAGACAGCCATTTCGCCGGCGGGCGCTCCTAGCCGCGAATAGCAGGGCAGGTGGATGCCGCTGCACCGGTGTGCGGTGCAGCGGCGGTGTCGTCCGCTACCCCTAGGGTGTTGGTATGACATCGCTTCCTCCCCTCAACTCTCCCGCCTCAGCCGGTCCCTGGTTCGAGACGTTGGGAGTATTCGACCTCGAAACGACGGGCATCGACGTCGAGACCAGCAGGATCGTTTCAGCCCACGTTGGGGTACTGAATGCCGAGGGTGTGCTCGTCGAACGCTACGACTGGTTGGCCGACCCCGGGGTGGAAATACCCGAGCAGGCAACCGCGGTACATGGCATCACCACGGAACGTGCGCGAGCTGAGGGTCGTCCCGCCGCCGAGGTTGTGGCCCAGATTTCCGCCACCCTTGTTGACCTGTTCCAGCGGGGCATGGCCGTCACGGCCTACAACGCGCCTTACGACTTCAGCCTGCTGAACCGTGAGGCCCTTCGCCACGGCGTGCCGACCCTGGTCGAGCCCTCCCCCGTAATCGACCCCCTGGTGCTCGACAAGACGGTTGACAAGTACCGTAAGGGCAAGCGCACGCTGGAAGCCGCTGCGCTGCACTACGGCGTTGACCTCACCGACGCGCACGATGCGGCAGCGGATGCCGTGGCAGCCGGACGGGTCGCCCAGGCCCTCGCGCAGCGCTATGCCGCCCAGCTGGCGATCGACCCGATGGAACTACACACTCAGCAGGTCAGCTGGTGCAAAGAGCAAGCCCTGAGTTTCCAGGATTACATGCGGCGTACCCGTGATCCCGACTTCACCGCTTCAGGTGCATGGCCGGTGCGCTAACGGCAGTCCCTGCTCTGCGCCTGTCCAGCGTGGCACGCGGATACCGAACCCGGTGGGTGGCCGTCAGCGCCGGCCAGCGGGTTCGATGTGTCTCGGGGCTCGTTTATCGGGCACAAAAAAGAGGCGGTCGACCTAGGTCGACCGCCTCTGATTGATTTAGACGATTATGCGCCGAAGCCCTTGTAACGCGAGTT
>JAODAO010000217.1 GCA_025463465.1 Glaciihabitans sp.
CACGCCTTCTAATGGACGAAGTTAGTTTTCGCGTTGACCGCGGTGACAAGATTGGCCTCGTCGGCCGCAATGGAGCGGGCAAGACCACACTGACTAAAACTCTCGCCGGTGAACTTCAACCGTCCGGTGGCACCATCGAGCGCCACGGGGAAATCGGCTACCTTCCCCAGGACCCCCGCTCCGGCAACCCGGAGGATCTCGCCAGGACTCGAATCCTCGATGCCCGAGGACTCGGGCAGCTCCTGCTTGGTATGGAGCAGGCCACGGTTGAGATGGCGAGCCCTGACGCGAGCGTCAGCGCAAAAGCCATGAAAAAGTACGGAGACCTCGAGGAGCGCTTTACCGCTCTCGGAGGCTATGCCGCTGAGGCTGAGGCCGCTTCAATCGCCAGCAACCTGAGCCTGCCTGACCGAATCTTGGAACAGCCGCTGTCAACACTGTCCGGTGGCCAGCGTCGCCGTATCGAGCTTGCTCGCATCCTCTTCAGCGGTGCTGACACGATGCTTCTTGACGAACCTACTAACCACCTCGATGCCGATTCGGTCGTTTGGCTGCGAGAGTTCCTTAAGAACTTCTCCGGTGGACTCATTGTCATCACCCACGATGTGGATCTCGTTGAAGAAACAGTCAACAAAGTCTTCTACCTGGACGCAAACCGCCAGACGATCGACCAGTACAACATGGGCTGGAAGAACTACCACAAGCAGCGCGCTGCCGATGAAGAGCGCCGCAAGAAGGAACGCGCCAACGCCGAGAAGAAGGCTGGTGTGCTGACAATGCAGGCTGCCAAGTTCGGCGCGAAGGCCTCGAAGGCTGCTGCTGCCCACCAGATGGTCGCACGCGCTGAGAAGTTGCTCTCTGGACTCGACGAGGTCCGGAGTGTTGAGCGCGTCGCCAAACTGCGCTTCCCGGATCCGGCGCCCTGCGGCAAGACACCCCTGATGGCGTCGAACCTCAGCAAGAGCTACGGTTCGCTAGAGATTTTCACCGCCGTTGACCTCGCGATTGACCGCGGATCCAAGGTCGTTATCCTCGGTTTCAACGGTGCCGGCAAAACGACCCTGTTGCGTATGCTCGCCGGGGTGGACAAGCCGGACACCGGACAGATCGAGCCCGGGTTCGGCTTGCGGATCGGGTATTACGCGCAAGAACATGAAACGATCGACGTCAAGCGGACCGTGTTGCAAAACATGGTGTCTTCATCGCTGAGCATCACAGAGATGGAAGCGCGACGGGTTCTTGGCTCGTTCCTGTTCACCGGCGACGACGGCCACAAGCTCGCCGGCGTCCTCTCGGGTGGTGAAAAGACCAGACTCGCACTCGCGATGATCGTGGTCTCGGGTGCTAATGTGCTGCTCCTCGATGAACCGACGAACAACCTCGACCCCGCCAGCCGTGAAGAGATCCTCGGGGCGCTTGCCAGCTACTCGGGTGCTGTCGTCTTGGTGAGCCACGACGAGGGCGCCGTCGAGGCGTTGAACCCCGAGCGTGTACTGATCCTTCCCGATGGTGTCGAGGACCACTGGAACAAGGAATACGCAGAACTAATCAGCCTGGCCTGACCGTAGGTTCCAGCCAGCCGAGCGCGGTTGCCATGTCTGATGACATTGGCAACCGCGTTCTGTCGTTATCGGCGAGCCGCCTCGACGAGGGCATCTTCAATGTCATTGTCCGACAGCGGCTTTGCCGCGGCCTTACGCTGGCGCTGGAGCGCACGTTGGCGCTCCTCTGGGTCATCAGCATTGATCAGGCGGTATTCCGTGCGGAGGGCATAGCCCAATCCGAAGAACCCAAAGAACGCGAAAATGATCCACTGGAAGGCATAGGAGAGGTGCGGCCCTTCATCCTCTTCGGGCTTTACGGCCGCGGCTGGGCGAGCATCGGCCGCAGCGGGTGACTCCGTAACCATCTGGCCGTACGCTCCGGTGTAGATATCGCCACCGACCAGTTCAGCGATCGTTGGCAAATTAATCGTGGGAATTTGGCCCGCTGGCGCAGTACGTCCGCGAAGATTCGTCTCGCCCGGCTTCAGGCGGGCTTCCACGGTTACCTGGCCCGTAGGCGCGGCCGGTACGAAGTCTGGGCTGTCCTGGGCTGAGCCGGTGGGTATCCACCCGCGATCGACTACAAAGACCGTTCCATTCTCGAGTTCGAGGGGAGTGAGTACCTCGAACCCCGGGCGCCCTCCATAAGGACGATTACGGACCAGGATCTGTTCATCGACCAGGTATGTCCCGGACATGGTGACAGGAGTCCATTCTTGCGACTCTTCGAATGCGTCTGTCGTGGCCAATACATCCTCCAGCGGGCGCGCAACAGAGTCGTAATTCTGTTCCACCTTGGCGATTTCGGCGAGTGCTTCGTCGCGCCGTGAAAATTGCCATTGGCTCAGTAGGACGCAAGCGACGGCGAATGCGACGGCGAATGCAAGATAGCCGAACCATCGTCTACCAAGGGCGAATCTCCAACGCCTCATTCGAGAAACCCGAAAGAAATGGACGACGACCTCAGGTCAAGGATCCCGTCTTGCACGCGTGTCACGTCGTTTCCGATGTCAGCAACGGTGACGGGGAAGTTGCGAGTGGCGACGTAATCCCTGAGGTAATCGATGTGGTCGTTGCATGCCAGCCACACCTTTACCCGATCCTCGGAGTGAATCTTCGGGTTTCTCCAATTAACGGTCGCAGCGGCGGGGTTCGAGCACCCCGCGCGGGAACAACGGAGCTCTTGCTCGTCATCCGTGTTGCCGAATAACGCGCCGAGACCGCTCACGTGTTGTCCCCGGGTGGGGCCGGTGGCTGGACGCGCACCACGGCGCCCGGCCGTACTACGTTACCGATGCCCTTCGATGAAACGGTGTTCGCTGCCACAACGGCAATGTAGGGGAGCACAAGTGCACCAATAACCGCCGCGAGGAGGAACCATCCGTGGAGGAAGAAGCAGAGAATCACGCAGAGGAGACGGACGCTCATCGCGATCGTATATTTGACGACGCGAGAATGACGCTCGTCATCCGGAGACGGGGGGAGCGAGGTTATCGATTGCTGCAATTGCTTTTTCATCGGCAAGGATAAGCCTACGTCTCTCCCGTGGCACATTAGGCTTATTCCTCATGACTACTCCGCGCACCGTACTGATTACAGGCGGCAACCGTGGCATTGGCTACGCCATCGCCACCGAATTTGTAGCCCTCGGCCACCGGGTCGCTGTTACCGCTCGCTCCGCCGAGGGCCCAGCCGGCTCGTTCACGGTGCAGGCAGACGTGACCGACGCTGCGTCAATCGATGCAGCTTTTACTCTCGTTGAGGCTGAGCTTGGACCGGTTGAAGTTGTGATCGCCAACGCGGGTGTCACCCGCGACACGCTACTGATGCGGATGAGCGACGAAGATTTTACGTCAGTTATCGACACCAACCTCAGCGGCGCGTTCCGTGTGGTCAAACGCGCGTCCAAGGGCATGCTCAAGGCGAGATTCGGCAGGATCATCCTGCTCTCGAGTGTTGTCGGAATGCTGGGCTCCGCCGGGCAGGTCAACTATTCGGCCTCCAAAAGCGGCCTGATCGGTCTTGCCCGCTCGGTGACCCGTGAGCTGGGAGCGCGCGGCATCACCGCGAACGTAGTGGCGCCGGGCTTCATCGAGACAGACATGACAGCGGAGCTTCCCGAAGCGCAACAGGCCGCGTATCTCAAATCGATTCCGGCGGGGCGCTTTGCTACGCCGTCCGAGGTAGCGAAGGTCATCGCCTGGGTTGCCAGCGACGATGCTGCCTACATTTCAGGAGCGGTTATCCCGGTCGACGGCGGCCTGGGAATGGGCCACTAATTTAACAATCCTGTGCGGGGTCGGTCGATTCGTCGGCCGGCCCCATTCTTACTTCAGGCTGTACGATCGGCAGCCTCTGCACGGACTCGCCCGCCTGAGACTTTCCACGGGGATGCAGGCGACGTCAGCCGCGTAATCCGAGGAGGGGGAGGATGTGGCTGAGGTCTCGCTGCGACAGGACCACGTCAGCTTCGAGGCGGACACGCTCCTTGGCATCGAAGCCAACGGACAGACCAGCTATCGCCATCATTCTGAGATCGTTCGCACCGTCACCAACCGCGACCGTGTGGTTGAGGTCAACGTCGCTATCGGCCGCCCACTCCCGTAGCGCGGTGGCTTTGGCTTCAGCGTCAATTACGGCACCCAAAACGCGGCCGGTGACAACGCCGTCAACGACTTCCAGTTGGTTTGCTCGCCAGTAGTCGAGCCCGAGCGTGCGGGCGAGAGGATCAACGATCTCTGCAAAGCCACCCGACACAATTGCGATGTGGCCGCCGCCCCGATGGACACCGTCGATGAGCTCCGGCACGCCAGCGGTCAACACCACACGATCTCGGATCGTGTCGAATACCGTGTTGGGTAGTCCCGCGAGTGTGGACACCCGAGAACGCAACGATTGCTCGAAATCCAACTCGCCATTCATCGCCCGCGTCGTGATGTCGGCGACCTCGCGGAGAGAACCTGCTTCTTCCGCGAGGAGTTCGATTACCTCGTTCTCAACGAGAGTCGAGTCAACGTCCAGAATTACGAGAAAGCGAGCCATATCGTGAGGTGCCTTCCCGGCGGTACTGGTGAGTCGAATGTTTAGGAGACGTGCACTCCCTTGCCCACCACGGTGATACCGGTGTCGGTGACAGTGAACCCCCGGGCGCGGTCCGCGTCAGCGTCCACACCCACGGTAGCGCCTTCTGCGACGACCACCTCTTTGTCCAGAATAGCCCTCCGCACGATAGCGTTGGGAGCGATACGTACCCTTTCGAACAGCACCGAGTCGACGATCGTGGCACCGGATTCGATGACACACCACGGACCCACCACGCTGCGCTCCAGGTGTGAGCCGGAAATAAGCGTTCCCAGGGAAACGATGGAGTCGATCGTTGTTCCAAGGTTTCCCTTGGCATCGCGCACGAACTTTGCCGGCGGGGAGTTGAGCTGCTGGCTGTAGATCGGCCATTCCTGGTTGTACAGGTTGAAGATCGGCAGGGCTGAGATCAGGTCCTGGTGAGCGTCGAAGAAGGACTCGATGGTACCGACGTCCCGCCAGTAGAACTTGTCCCGGTCGGTTGACCCGGGGACCTCGTTGCGGTTCAGGTCGTACACGCCCGCTTCTCCGCGCGACACAAAATCGGGAACGATGTCGCCACCCATGTCGTGGTTGGATTCGGTGTTCTCGCCATCGCGGATCACAGCATCCATCAGGATGTCAGCGTTGAACACATAGTTACCCATAGAGGCGAGGACCTCGCCAGGAGACTCCTCAAGACCGACTGCGTTCTTCGGCTTTTCCAGGAACGCCTTGATGCGGTTGGGGTCATTGGGGTCGAGCTCGATTACACCGAACTGGTCGGCGAGCGAGATGGGCTGGCGGATGGCTGCGACGGTCACGCCGGCGCCGGATGCAATGTGTGCCTCGATCATCTGCTCGAAGTCCATGCGGTAGACGTGGTCGGCACCTACCACCACCACGATGTCGGGCTTCTCGTCACGGAGTAGGTTGAGGCTCTGCAGGATCGCATCGGCCGAACCGCTGAACCAGCGCTTGCCGAGCCGTTGCTGAGCCGGAACGGAAGCAATGTAGGAGTTGAGCAGGCCGCTCATGTGCCACGTCTGCGATACGTGGCGATCAAGGCTATGGGACTTGTACTGCGTAAGTACAACGATCTGGCTGAGACCGGAATTAATCAAATTGCTCAGTGCGAAGTCGATGAGCCGGTATCCACCACCAAACGGCACAGCGGGCTTGGCCCGATCCGCGGTAAGCGGCATAAGGCGCTTACCCTCTCCACCAGCAAGGACAATGCCGAAAATCTTCTTTGACGCCATAGGTACAGCGTATTGGTAATGAAGGGAACTCGACTAGCGGGTATTGGGTGTGGCGCGGCTGTACTAGCGTCTAGTTCATGCGAGTAGATCTGATTAGCCGTGAATATCCTCCGGAGGTTTACGGGGGTGCTGGTGTGCACGTTGCCGAACTGGTAAAGGCAATGCGGGACGACGTAGATGTTGTTGTGCGGGCCTTCGGAAAGGAGCGTGATGAGGCGGGAGTTTTCTCATACGGTCCGCTGCCGGAGCTCAGTGGTGCTAATCCCGCCCTCTCGACCTTGGGAGTCGATCTGAAGATCGCGCAGGATGTTGCGGGCGCCGACGTAGTTCACTCACACACTTGGTACGCCAACGCCGCTGGCCATCTGGCTTCCCTGCTGCACGGCATCCCCCACGTGGTCACCGCGCACAGCCTTGAACCGCTGCGCCCCTGGAAGGCCGAGCAACTGGGCGGCGGATACCGTGTTTCCAGCTGGATCGAGTCGACCGCCTTTGCTGGCGCGGCCACTGTCATCGCCGTAAGCCACGGCATGCGTCGGGACATTCTGCGCTCCTACCCGTTCCTGGACGAAGACAAGGTCACTGTCGTCCACAACGGCATTGACCTGGAACGCTGGAAGCCCCTCGACGACCTTGCTACCGTGAGGGCGCTCGGCATTGACCCGGATCGTCCGTCCGTTGTGTTCGTCGGTCGCATCACCCGGCAAAAGGGCCTCCCGTATCTTCTGCGCGCCGCAGCCATGCTGGCCCCCGAGGTACAGCTCGTGCTGTGCGCCGGGGCACCGGACACTCCGGAAATCATGGCGGAGGTGCAGGCGGGTGTCGCGGCCCTCCAGAAAGAGCGATCCGGTGTTGTCTGGATTGACCGCCTCCTTAGCCAGCCGGAGTTGTCGGCGGTGCTCACGCAGGCAACTACGTTTGTGTGCCCGTCGGTGTACGAACCACTCGGCATTGTGAACCTCGAGGCCATGGCTTGTGGCGCGCCGGTCGTTGGCACGGCGACCGGAGGAATTCCGGAGGTAGTGGACGACGGTGTGACCGGGCGCCTGGTGCCCATCGAGCAACTGCAGGACGGGACGGGAACACCGATCGACCCGGATAAGTTCGTAGCCGACCTCGCGGCGACCCTGACGGAGGTCGTCAGCAATCCCGAGGCTGCTCGCAAAATGGGCGAAGCCGGACGGCGTCGTGCCGAATCGGAGTTCGGCTGGGACAGGATCGCGACGCGAACGCGAGAAATCTACGCATCCCTGCTCTAGGCTGGGTTCATCATGGCCAGCGTTCTCCAGCTCACAGACGTCTCCGTCGTTCGCGACGGAAAATCCATCCTCGACCACCTCACGTGGACTGTCGACGACTCCGAGCGGTGGGTCATCCTTGGTCCAAACGGTGCGGGTAAAACCACCCTGCTCCAGGTTGCGGCGGCGTTGATCCACCCAAGTTCTGGCTCAGCCCAGATCCTGGACGACACCCTAGGCAGGGTTGATGTGTTCGAACTGCGCCCGCGGATCGGTTTTGCGTCCACGGCGATGGCCAAGCGCATTCCTGCCAACGAGACTGTTCTGAATGTCGTGATGACCGCAGCCTGGTCTGTCACCGGACGCTGGAACGAGACCTACGAGGACATCGACATCCGCCGTGCGCAGCGGGTGCTGGCCGAGTGGAAACTCGATGGTTTGGCAGAACGACGGTTCGGGCAACTCAGCGATGGTGAACAGAAGCGAGTCCAAATCGCGCGTGCCGTAATGACGGACCCTGAGCTGTTGCTTCTGGACGAGCCGGCTGCCAGCCTGGACCTCGGTGCTCGGGAAGAACTGTTGCACCTGCTCGGCGGCTACGCCAGCGCCGACGAGGCCCCCGGCATTGTTATGGTCACCCACCACGTCGAGGAGATTCCCGCCGGGTTCACCCACGCACTGTTGCTCGTTGACGGCGGCATTTACGCGTCCGGACCTATCGCAGAGGTACTCACCGCGGAAACCCTCACCGGTGCATTCGGGCTCCCACTCGAGGTCACTAGCTCCAACGGAAGATTCACGGCACGCGCCGCCCAATAACTGCCCCTGAGCGCCGTATCTGATAGGCTTTCTACTTGGTCAGGCGCTTGTCGTCGCGCCAGCCCACGGTCGTATTGGTGCAAATCGATGCTCGACCCGTGGGACACCAAGAATTTTTTGCCCAGTCCTGAACACAACAAACCAAGGATCCACCATGAAGTCTGATACCCACCCCGCGTACGCGCCGATCGTTTTCCGCGACCTCGCCTCTGGTGAAACCTTCCTGACGCGCTCGACCGTCACCAGCAACAAGACGATCGAGCTCGACGGCGAGACCTACCCGGTAATCGACGTAGAAATTTCCTCCGCCTCGCACCCGTTCTACACGGGCAAGCAGCGCATCATGGACTCCGCCGGCCGCGTTGAGAAGTTCAACTCGCGTTACAAGGGCTTCGGCGCATAATCGTCTAAATCAATCAGAGGCGGTCGACCTAGGTCGATCGCCTCTTTTTTGTGCCCGATAAACGAGCCCCGAGACACATCGAACCCGTTGGCCGGCGCTGACGGCCACCCACCGGGTTCGGTATCCGCGTGCCACGCTGGACAGGCGCAGAGCAGGGACCGCCGTTAGCGCACCGGCCAGGCGCCTGAAGCGGTGAAGTCGGGATCGCGGGTACGCCGCATGTAATCCTGAAAACTCAGGGCTTGCTCTTTGCACCAGCTGACCTGCTGAGTGTGTAGTTCCCTCGGGTCGATCGCCAGCTGGGCGGCGTAGCGCTGCGCGAGGGCCTGGGCGACCCGTCCGGCTGCCACAGCATCCGCTGCCGCATCGTGCGCGTCGGTGAGGTCAACGCCGTAGTGCAGCGCAGCGGCTTCCAGCGTGCGCTTGCCCTTGCGGTACTTGTCAACCGTCTTGTCGAGCACCAGGGGGTCGAT
>JAODAO010000236.1 GCA_025463465.1 Glaciihabitans sp.
GCTGGTGGTCCTCGAGGACGGTGGGCAGGCCAACGGAGCGGGCGGCGTCGACGGCGAGTTCCGTGCCGGGTTCCGCGACGAGGGTGAGGACGGGCTGGCCGAGGTCTTTCGCGCCGATGACCCAGCGGCCGCGGTCGAGGATGGAGCGGGGGTCCGCGGCCGGGTCGGTGAGGGCCGGGGCGACCTGGGCGAGGATCCAGGGCTGGGCGCTGCCTCCCTGGCAGCCGAGGCCCACCACCATGTCGTCGGTTTCGATGATGACGGGCAGCAGGGTGTGCGGGGGGCGCAGGCCCGGGCCGATATGGCCGGGGTGGCGGGGATCGACGCTGAACGCGGAGCCGCGGTTGTGCAGGACAACACCGGTGCCGGCATCGAGCACACCCGAGCCGAACCACTGGTAGACGCTCTGGATGAGGGTGACCACGGTGCCGTCGCCGTCGGCGGCGACCACAGCGACGGTGTCGCCGAGGGCGCGGCCGGCCGTGGGCAGCTCTGCCTCGACGACCCGCTGGCGGGGGTTCAGCAGCGAGGCGAGGTCGATGTCGCCGCCGCGGGGGTCGCCGAGGGAGGACGCCCGGGTCAGGGCCCCTTCGCGGGCGGCGATGACAAACTCGAGGGCGGTTTCGGGGGTGACTGTTTCTGCGGCGGTGATGGCCTCGGCGAGGATGCCAAGCAGGACGGCGCCCTGGCTGGGCGGCGGGGCCACCCACCAGCGGGCACCGTTCGCCTCCACAGACAGCGGCGCGGGGGTTTCCACGCGGTGGGCGGCGAAGTCGGCGGGGGTCATGCTGCCGCCGAGTTCGGTCAACCGGTGCGCGATGGAGGCGGCGATGTCGCCGGTGTAGAACGCGTTGGGATTCTCGGCGAGGGTGTCGAGGGTGCTGGCCAGGGCCGGCTGCAGCAGAAGGTCGCCCTCGGCGAGGACCCCGCCGTCGCCGGTGCCGAACACGCCGGCCATTCCCTCGTCGGTGAGCAGCAGGTCGCGTCGTCCGGCGAGGGCACGGGCGAGTCCCGCGGAGACCGGGGTGCCGGTGCGGGCAAGTTCGGCGGCGCGGCGCAGGCTGTCGGCGAGCGGGATGGTGGCGCCCAGGTTGGCCAGTGCGCTCCAGCCGGCGACGGCGCCGGGCACGGTGACGGTGTTGGCGCCCTGGGCGGGCATCAGCCCGGCGGTGGCGAGCGTCTCAACATCCACCCCGGCGGGCGCGGCACCGATGGACAGGACGGTGCTGACCCGGCCATCGCTGTGGCGGACGAGGGCGACGAGGTCGCCACCGACGCTGCACTGGTGCGGATACACAACCGCGAGGGCGGTGGCCGCTGCGAGGGCTGCGTCGAGAGCGTTTCCGCCGGCTTCGATGGCGAGGCGGGCGCTGTCGAGGGCGGCCGCGTGTGGGGCGGCGACGGCGATCCGGGGGCGCTTGTCTGGCTGTGGGGTGCTCATACGAGGGCCTCCCGGCCGGGGCTGAGGAAGTCGAGGTCAGGGCGGCCGATGCCGTCGACGAGGTCGGCGATGGCCTCGCCGATGGCTGGACCGAATTTGAAGCCGTGGCCGGAGCAGGCGGCGGCGACGATCACACCGGGTTGGCCGGGCAGTTCGCCGATGATAAAACGCTTGTCCGGTGTCATCGTGTAGAGGCAGGCGGTGGCCTCTCCCCCGGTGACGTCGACCTCGGGCACAAAACGCTGCAGCAGTTCGACCAGGTGGCTGATCTCGGCCTCGGTGGCGGGGGCTACCGGCACGGCCGGGTCCCAGACGAGCCCGGCGTCGATGCCGATCTTCGCGCCGGCACCGCCCACCTCGGGCAGACCGAAGACGAGGCCCTCCTCGAGGTCGACGGAGAAGGCGCCGAGCGCGGGCGACTGCAGGGCGGCCTGGCCGACGGGGACGGAGTAGGTGAGGATGCGCCACACCTCGGCCGTGACCCCGGTTTCGGGCAGCAGCTTTGACAGCCACGGGCCGCCGGCGACCACGAGGGTGCGTGCGGTGAGGGTGCGGGCATCGGTGGTGACGGTGACACCGTCGGCGGTGGACTGCCAGGACAGCACGGTCTCCCCGAAGGCGAGCTCCGCGCCGGCGGTCACGGCGGCGTCCTGCGCCCAGCGGAGGGCGTCGGCGGCGAACACCACTCCGGCGTCCGGATCGACGGTGGCGTGGTAACCGGCGGGGATAGCCAGCGACGGGAAGAGTTCGGCGGCCTGCTCGAGGGTGGCAGGGTAGCTGCGGCCACCCTGCAGGCCACCGTCACGGTGGGCGTAAGCCCCGCCGGTGGTGCTGACAAACGACTGGCCGGAGCGGCGCTCCCAGCGTTCCCAGCCGCGGTAGGCGTCGCGGACGAGTTCGTTCCAGTCGGGGTGCGGGTAGGCGCGGCGGATCATGCGGGTGGCGCCGTGGGAGGATCCCCGCACATGGCCGCGCTCGAACTGCTCGACCGCGATGACGTTCAGGCCGCGCTGCGCCATCTCGTAGGTGGCGGCGGAGCCGTGCACCCCGAGGCCGAGAACGATGGCGTCGTAAACGATGGCGTCGTAGACGATGGCGTCGTGAACGATGTCGTCGTGGGCGGGGCTCATGCCGTCACCGTACCGCGGGAGATCTCAGAGATCGCCGACACCAGCGCGGCGACATCCCCCTCGCTGGTATAAACGTGGGGCGACACGCGAATGACGCTGTCGAGGCCGCGATGGCGCAGGTCCCACTGCGCGTG
>JAODAO010000240.1 GCA_025463465.1 Glaciihabitans sp.
GGTCGGCGAACAATTCGGCCGGCTCGACGCCCTCGTCAACAATGCCGCGGTCAGTCACCGCCCCGGTGCCGACTTCGCCGGGCAGCTGCCCCGTTTCGCCGACGTCGACCACATTCGCTACGTCTTCGAGACCAACGTTTTTGGGGTCATCAGCGTGACCACCGCATTCCTGCCGCTGCTGCGACGCTCCGCCTCGCCACGGATCGTCAACGTCTCCAGCAGCGCCGGCTCCCTCGCCGCGGTCTCCGACTTCACCAACACCGATCCGATCGCCCTCGGCTATGTCACATCGAAGACGGCGCTCACCGCCGTGACGATGCAGTACGCCCGGGACCTCGCCGGCGACGGCATCCTCGTCAACGCCGTCTGCCCCGGGTTTGTCGCGACCGACCTGAACAATTTCCGCGGCATCCGCACCCCCGTAGCAGGCGCCGCCTCCGCTGTCCGGATGGCGATGATCCCCGCGGATGGCCCCACCGGAACCTTCACGGACGACAACGGGCCGGTTGCCTGGTGACCGCGCTGCTCCGTGCACGGGTAGCCGACGGTTCCGGTTGCGCGACATCCCCCTGTGCCGATTTGGGCCCGAGGGAGTAGCGTCGCAGCATGTGCGGGCGATTCAGCATGAGCAAAGAGACAGATGACCTGATCGACGAGTTCGTCGCAGAGGGTGGCGACTTCCGCGCGTGGCGGCCGGGCTGGAACATCAAGCCGACCAACGTGATTCCCGTGGTGATCACCTCGGCCAAAGGGGAGGATGCTCCTGTACGCCGCCTCGAACCCGCGCGCTGGTCGCTGACCCCGAGCTGGTCGAAGGAACTCGCCACGAAGTTTCCGACGTTCAACGCCCGCTCGGAGGGCATCACCGACAAGGCCACCTGGAAGGGCCCGGTGAAAAGCCACCGTGCGCTGGTGCCCGCCACCGGCTACTACGAGTGGAAAACCGACGCGGACACAAAAAAGAAGACCCCCTTCTACATTTCCGCGCCGAACGACGAGCTGATGGTGTTCGCCGGGCTGTATTCGTGGTGGAAGGACCGCAGCAAGGCCGAAGATGACCCCACCCTGTGGACGCTGACCGCCACCATCCTCACCTCCTCCGCCGTCGACGAACTCGTGGGTATCCACGATCGCAATCCGGTGCCGCTGCCGAGGGACTGGTGGGACGACTGGCTGGACCCGACGATCGAGGGTGACCAGCACTTCGTCGACGCGGCCGTCCAGGCGGCGATGCCGGTGGCGTCCTCGCTCGAGGTGCGCCAGGTCGCGCCGCTGCCCGCCAGGGGCGACGGGCCGGAGCTGACCGAACCCGTCTGAGTTCGTCGAACCCGCGTGAGGTGGCCGAACCTGTCTCACGTCACAACAACGCGGGGTCGACGCATCCCCCTTGCTACATTGGGGAGCCACCACCCCCGAACGAAAGCGACACCCGTGCGTCCCAGAATCTGCCTCATTACCCTCGGCGGAACCATCAGCTCAGAGTCCGAAGCGGAGGGTGGTTCGGTTCCGAGTACGGGGGCGTCAACGTTTGAGGCCGAGATGGGCAGGTGGATGCCGGGCATCGAGGTCGTTCCCGTGGACTTCCGGCTGCTGCCATCACCGTCGCTCGGGGTGGACGACCTGCTCGCGCTGAACGAGCACATCGCACAGCTCGGCGACGACATCGCCGGGATTGTTGTGTCGCAGGGCACCGACACCCTCGAGGACACCGCGTTTGTACTCGACGTTTTAGGGGCAGCGAACCGTTTTCCGGTGGTCGTGACGGGCGCGATGCGAGACCGCTCCGCCGCGGGCGCCGACGGTATGGCCAACCTCGTCGCGGCGACCCAGATCGCCGCTGACCCCGGTTCCAAGGGCCGTGGCGTGCTTGTGCTGTTCGCCGACACCATCCACGCGGCCCGCTGGGTGCGCAAAAACTCGACCTTCCGCGTTGACGCCTTCACCTCGGACCCCTCCGGCCCAGTCGGCTACGTCGCCGAGGGATCCGCGCACTTCACGGTGTCCGCGTCTGCCGGTGCAACTTTGCCCGCCCCGCGCCGCGGGATCGTCCCACCGGTGGCGAGCATCAGCGCGGGGATCGACGACGAGTTGCAACTATTGAACGAACTGGAGTGGCTCGGTTACACCGGGGTCATCCTCGAGGGAATGGGCGGGGGACACGTCGCCCCCGACGCGATGGTGAACATTCGCACTGCTCTCAAGGTGATGCCCGTGGTGATGGCCAGTCGCACGGGAGCTGGCCCCGTCCTCAGCGCAAGCTACGGCTACCCCGGTGGTGACATCGAGCTCGCGGCCGCCGGGGTGATTTCCGCCGGCACCCTGTCGGCCAGTAAGGCGCGGCTGTTGCTGGTGCTTCTGACGATGGCGGATCTTCGCGGGATCAGCATCGCGGAATCGTTCCGCCGCTTCGCCAACTAACCCCGCAGGTTAGTTCCCGGCTTCGCCGCCTCGCTCCAGCGTTGCCGCAACCACCGGGCCGCGGCGATCACCTCGCTGCGCTGGAACGCACGGAGCGTCGGCAGGTTTGGTGGTGCGGGCAGGCGGGCCTTGTGGAAAAAGGAGCCGGCCAGTGCCGACAACACCGCGTCGATGCTGGATGTCGGGACGTCTGTAAACAACGGGTGTTCCCGGAGTACGCGGTCCGTGTCGAGCGTCCCACCCCGCAGTCGGGCGTCGAGTAGCAGGGAAAGCCCGTCCAGCCACGGCGCCCCGATGCAGGCCCATGGCCAGTCAACCAGCCAGGCTCTGCCCTGGGCATCCACCAGCACGTTGTCGACCCGGCAGTCCAGGTGCACCAGGTGATCCCCCTGCACCGCGTCGCCCGCCCGCCGTGCACTCGCCGTCAGCCGCGCAACGTTCTGCAGCACCCACCGCGGAAGGTCGGCGCCGGTGCTGTCCGCGGTGAGCTTCACCCAACCGTCGGACTCCTCCGCGAGCAGGGCGCTGGCCTCGGGCAGCGCCGGCGGCTGCCTGCCACGAATGTGGGGGAGGGCAGTGATGCTGTCCAGCGCGGCATCCA
>JAODAO010000255.1 GCA_025463465.1 Glaciihabitans sp.
CCTGTACTCGCACTACGAGCTGCCCTACGTCACCGGCTCCAATGGCGAGCGCCGCCTGGGTCGCCGCTAGTCACCAGCGCGGTTTCACACCAGCGGTACAACGGGTGAGTCAGTGCGACTACCAGCCCGTCGCGGCACGTGACGTTGCCTCTGGATACCAACAGAAACGGGCCGTGGTTGTCACTGACACCACGGCCCTCCCTTGTCATTAGCACCGGTCCGTTTTCGTACACACGCCCAGCTGTCATAGCGGAGTATGCCCCCGGCTGCCCTGGGGAAGCAGTGGCGCTTGGGCACCCAGTTGCCCCTTATGCGGCTCACAGCAAACTCGCCGCAAACTTCATGTCACACCCAAGTTGGGTCCGTAGGTTTAAAGCAACGTAGAACCCGTCTACTGCACCAAAGGAGTATTTCCATGACACAGATCATCGAAACCATTGACGTCAGCGTTCCCGTGTCCGTCGCGTACAACCAGTGGACGCAGTTCGAGGAGTTTCCCAAGTTCCTCGATGAGGTCGAATCCATCCAGCAGGTCACCGAGACGTTGACCGTCTGGAAGGTTAAGGTCGGCGGGTTCGAGCGCACCTTCGAGGCCAACATCTCCGAGCAGCACCCCGACGAGCGTGTCGCCTGGACCAGCACGGGCGGCGAAGTTGACCATGCCGGCGTGGTGACCTTCCACAAGCTGGCCGACACCGAAACCCGTGTCACCGTTCAGCTCGACTGGGAGCCGACCGGCCTTCTCGAAAAGCTTGGCTCCGTTGTTGGTGTTGCTGGCCACGCCGTCAAAAAGGATCTGAAGAACTTCAAGGAGTACATCGAGGCGCAGGGCAGCGCCGACGGTTCCTGGCGTGGAGACGTCGAGGCCTGATTCCTCCCCGCACTACCCTTTCAGGGCTAACACCACTGGGCGGGTAACACCATACGGCCACCCGCTTCGGCGGGTGGCCTTTGTTGTACCCGGAGCATTAGCAGCGTCACGGCCGTTCGGGCTCCCGGCGGTATACGACCGCGGCGGCAACCCGTATGAACCTGGCCGGTGTGACTCCACCGGACTAGCCGGACGCATCCACGAGACAGTAGGGGACGTCGCTCCGGAGCGTCTATCTGAACGAAGAAAGCGCCAGGATCAACCCGGGACACGTCGCACGGGCGGCCCAGTAACCGTCACCACTGATGACAGATTTTTAGCTCCAGGACCAGGTAGCCAGAACCGAATCGGCAAGGCCCGTCGCGTCGGCGTCCGCCGTCTCCTCCGGGAAGGAGAAGGTGATCACGTAGGTCTGGTCGTTGTTCGTGGCGTAGTACTGGTGGATGCGGTACGTCACCTCATCAGAAGCGAGCACGGCGCTGACATGGGCCGACTCGGATCCGGCCACGGTCACCCGATCGAGGATCGCCACCTCGGTCGCCCCACTGCCTTCGAGCTCGGATTGTGCCGCGCCCTCAACCTGGTCGGAGGTGACCGCGCCGGCGGGGCTGAGAAGCACGTTGACGTTGGTGGCGAAGGCTCCGGTCGGGGCGGAGTCCAGGGCGATGGTGTCGGTGCCGGGGGCCAGGGAGGCGTCCTCTTCCGCCCAGCCCTCGGGGATCGAATAGGAGTAACCGTCGCCCACAACCGTCGCACCCGTGGCGACGTCAACGTTGACCTCGGCAACTTCGCTGGGCGCCGTTGTTTCCGCGGCCGAAGATGATTCACTCGACGGTGCCGTGGTACCTCCAGGCGACGAATCGGAGTCCGAGGATCCGGCCGAACAGCCGGTTACGCCAAAGGCGAGCACCAGGGCGAGAGCGGAAAAGGACAGGGCTGGAGTGCGGCGCATACGTGCAACTTTAGCGCCGATACGCGCTTCAATGAGGAAATATTATCTATTTCCCAGTAGTCCGGGCCTGGCTGAAACCAGCAGTGGCTTGCACCGGCTGCCGTTGCCAAAACGGTGGGCTATGGGGAGTTCGGTGTGACCGAGGAACTCGCGTTGATGGGCACGGGAATGGATCCGTCAGCACCGATCGGCAGGACTTTGGCGACGAAATTGTGTTTGCTCACCTCGAAGAGATCGAGCTTTTTCAGGACGTTCATGGCTTGGGTGTTGCTCAGCTGGTACTCGGTTCCCTCGCTGCGCAAAGTGAAGGTCTTTTTTGGCATGGTCGAAAAGTTTAGCCAACCCTGTTCCTCGCAATCTGAGTCGTATACAGGTTGCGGGGGTAGACCGGATCGCCGTGGTAGGCCCTGCCGGAAGAGATCTCAGCCGTGCCGGGCGGGTTTTTCCACCATCATGGACATACGCCACCCAGCCCGGCTTGGGGCGCCATAAAGACACAACCGAAGTGCGCCTGATCCGCCTGATGTCACACATCGGCATAGCGGCGACACCGGATACCGCTGCGCTGCCCGTCCTGCTCGCGGCCACCGGCCCCCAATCCCGCGGAGACCAGTTCTTCGGGCCAAAGCGCCTGATCGGCGGCCCACCCGTCGAGGTGAAAATGTAGTCGCCGCTCAACAACACGGACGATGGCAGCAGGCTGTGGGATGTCTCCCGGCAACTGGTCGGAGCCCGGTTCGTTGTCTAAATAACCGTGGACCATTCCCCTTCCAGGGACCCGCATCCTGTTTACAGTTGACCCATGACACAACGGATGGCTATGCGCTTCGTGCTGATCCTGGCCATCGGTGCGGTGATCGTCGGGACGATCACTGTCGCCACGGCGTCGACCCAGACGTTTTCGTTCGGCTGGACCGCGTACGCGCCCCTGTCAGACACAACGTTCTCTCCCCCGGGCGCCCGGTTCCTCTCGCCGAGCGCAGTCGCGGGTTTCCTCGTTCTCGCGGCGGGCTTGGTTGCGTTGGCATTCTGGGGCGGCTTCGCAGTCGGCTCTCGCCGCCCCACGACAGCACCGGCGACGAAGGAAGAGATGACTTCGGGCGAAGCCCCGAACTGACCTGGGCAAGGGGACGATCGGAACCGGCCAGGGTGTGCCCGGCCACCAGCCACCGGGGGCCGTTCGGCCCATCGGCCTGCACCAGCACGGCCGGGGGCGCCGCCGTACACTTCCTTAGTGGCCGTTCCGAAAATCCTCCTCTTTTATGCCTTCACACCCCTGGCCGACCCCGATGCGATCCGTCTCTGGCAGCGTGACCTGTGTGAATCGCTCGGAATCACCGGGCGCATCCTGCTGTCGAAGGACGGAATCAATGGCACCGTCGGCGGCGAGCTGTCCGACGTCAAAAAATATCTGCGCAAAACCCGCGAATACGCGGCGTTCAAAAACCTGGACGTCAAGTGGAGCGAGGGCAACGGCGACGACTTTCCCCGGCTGAGCGTGCGGGTCCGCGATGAAATCGTCAGCTTCGGCGCCCCCGGGGAGCTCGTCGTCGACAGCAACGGCGTTGTGGGTGGCGGTACCCGGCTGACCCCGGAAGAGTTGCACGAGCTGGTCGAGAAAAAGGAGGTCACCTTTTTCGACGGCCGTAACGCCTTCGAGGCGCAGATCGGCCGCTTCGCCGGCGCCGTTGTGCCCGACGTCGCCACGACCCGCGACTTCGTCGCCGAGCTCGACAGCGGCCGGTACGACCACCTGAAAAACACCCCCATCGTCACCTACTGCACCGGTGGGATCCGCTGCGAGGTGCTCAGCTCGCTGATGGTCAGCCGCGGCTTCGACGAGGTCTACCAGCTCGAGGGTGGCATCGTTCGCTACGGCGAGAAGTACGGCGATGGTGGCCTCTGGAACGGCTCCCTCTACGTTTTCGACGACCGCAAATCAATCGAATTCACGGGGGATGCCGCGGTGCTCGGTCACTGCTTCGCCTGCGGCGCCGCGACCAAGCGGATGGAGAACTGCATCGAGCCGTCCTGCCGCCAGCAGTTGGTGGTCTGCGACCAGCACGCGCCAGAAACAGTGTGCATAGCCCACGCCGTCAGGGAATCCCTGTAAGTTCCCAGCCCGTTTTTCTAGCGTGGGCTTATGACTGAAGCAACCAAAGAAGATATCCAGAAAGTCGCCACCCTGGTAAAGGCCGCCAAGGTCGGTGTCCTCACCACCGTCAGCGCCGAAGGTCACCTGGTGAGCCGGCCGCTGGCGATGCAGGAGATCGAGTTCGACGGTGACCTCTGGTTTTTCACCCAGCACCCCTCCCCCAAAACGGACGAGATCCGCGAGAACCCCGAGGTGAACGTTGCGTTCGACTCCGGTAAAGGGTGGGTCTCCGTTGCCGGCACCGCCAGTGTGCTGCAGGACCCCGCAAAGATCGACGAACTATGGAACACCCGCGCGGCCGCCTGGTTCCCCGACGGTCGCGAAGACCCCAGCATCGCGCTGATCAAGGTGCACGCCCACACCGCCGAGTATTGGTCGACCGATGCCCCCAAGGCGGTCAACCTGTTCAAAGTGATCAAGGCCGCCGCAACCGGTGGGCAGCCAGACATTGGGGAAAACAAAACCATCGAACTTCCGTGATCGGCAGCGTGGATTCCCTCCCCGCTGCCATCAACACTGCGCCGGACAGTGACCTGGTTCGCCAGCTACCGCACGCGTTCACCGGGATGCACCACAATGGTGTCATGAGAATCGGAATCCTGACCAGCGGCGGCGACGCACCCGGATTGAACGCGGTCATCAGAGGCGCCGTGTTGACCGGCAGCCAGACCGGATCGGCCGAATTCGTCGGCTTCCGCCAGGGTTGGAAGGGTGTTGTCGAGGCGGACATCGTGCCCCTCGGCCGCCACGAGGTCAAGGGCATCAGCAAGCAGGGTGGCACCATCATCGGCACCTCCCGTACCAACCCGTTCGAGGGCGCCGGTGGGGTTGATCGCGTCAACGAGGTCATGAAGGACAACGGCATCGACGCCCTGATGGCGATTGGCGGCGAGGGAACCCTCGCGGCGGCCAAGCGCCTCACCGACGCCGGGGTGCGCATCGTCGGCGTTCCCAAGACCGTGGACAACGACCTCTCCGCCACCGACTACACCTTCGGTTTCGACACCGCCGTTGGTATCGCCACCGAGGCGATGGACCGCCTGCGCACCACCGGCGACGCCCACGGGCGTTGTATGGTCGCCGAGGTGATGGGCCGCCACGTCGGCTGGATCGCCCTGCACTCCGGAATGGCCTCTGGCGCCCACGTCATCCTGATCCCGGAACACAAAACGTCCGCGGCGCAAATCTTCGACTGGGTGTCCTCGGCCTACGATCGCGGTCGCGCTCCCCTGGTCGTTGTTGCGGAGGGTTTCGCCCTCGACACCATGACCGACATCCACTCGGAGCGTGGCCTCGACGCCTTCGGCCGTCCCCGCCTCGGCGGCATTGGCGAGATGCTGGCCCCAATGATCGAGGAGGCCACGGGCATCGAGACCCGCGCCACCACCCTCGGCCATATCCAGCGCGGTGGCACCCCGTCCGCATTCGACCGGGTGCTCGCAACCCGCCTCGGAATGGCATCGCTGCAGTCCGCCCTGGATGGCAAATGGGGTCAGATGGTCGCCCTCCGCGGCACCGACATTGTTACGGTCCCGTTCGCAGATGCCCTCGGCACGCTGAAAACCGTTCCGGAAAACCGTTACAACGAGGCCCGCGTACTCTTCGGCTAAACACACATACGAGATGGATGACGTGAGGCCGGTCTTTCCGGTCTGGACGCCGCCAGCGGAGGAGCGCAGCGGGATGTTGAGAGCTTTGCAGGTAACCAGGGCGGAAGACGGCTCCGCCTCGTCCGCGCTTCGCGACGACCTGGAGGATTCCGAGCTCGGCCACGGGGACGTCACGATCGACGTCGACTGGTCCGGCATCAATTACAAGGACGGAATGGCCCTGGCCGGCAACCCCGGGGTGATGCGCGCGAACCCCCTCATCCCCGGCATCGACCTCGTCGGTCGTATCAGCGCCATCGAGGCCTCGGCCGCAGCCTCCGGATACGCCGTCGGCGACGCGGTCATCGTCACCGGCTGGGGAATCGGCGAAACCCACAACGGTGGCCTCGCCGAACGCGCCCGTGTATCGGCCGATTGGCTGGTTCCGCTGCCGGCCGGGCTGAGCGCCCGAAGGGCCGCGGCCATCGGCACCGCCGGATTCACCGCCGCCCTCAGCGTTATGGCCCTGGAACGAGGAAGCGAATTCGGCTCCCCGATCGGTGATGGCGAGATCCTTGTCACCGGCGCCTCCGGTGGGGTTGGTTCCGTTGCCATCGCACTGCTCGCGGCCGCAGGCTACCGGGTAATTGCCTCAACAGGCCGCCCGGAGCACCGCGACTACCTGCTTGGCCTCGGCGCCGCCGACACCATCGACCGGCACGAACTCGAGGAGGCCGGCAAGCCCATGCAGGCACAGCGCTTTGCCGGGGTCATCGACTCCGTCGGTGGGCAGAGCCTCGCCAGCGCGATCTCGCGGTCCCGTTACGGCGCAACCGTCGCCGCCTGTGGAATGGTCGGCGGGATAGACATCCCCACCTCAGTGCTGCCTTTCATCCTGCGCGGTATCAACCTCGTGGGAATCAATTCGGTCGAGTGCCCGGCTCCGCTGCGCGAATCGGCGTGGCAGCGCCTGGCCAGCTCCCTGGACCTTGGCCTGCTCGACTCCCTCACCAACGAGGTGCCGCTGGGCGATGCCGCAACGGCGGCGGGGCAAATCCTGCGCGGTGAGTTGCACGGCCGCACGGTTGTCAACGTGCGGGCCTGACCGCGGAATAGCCGCCGAGCCTCTCTTAATCCTCCACGACGGCCACTCCCGCAGCAGCGCCGTCCCGGACAGCGGGACACGCGTCCCACTTCCGCGGTCGAGCAGCGTGGCTTACGAAGAAACAGTGTCCACCCGGTCATTGGCGAGCAGTTGCGCGCTGATCCTCTCCGGCCGAAATCCCCGTCCCACAATCCGCGCTGCCACCGGACGCAGGATTGGCATGATTATCGCGAGCAGCAACCGGCCACCGGCGGGCATCGGGTTGGGAATAACAGCCCCACCCCCAGGCCGGGCGATCCGACGGTGCAGGGCCAATTGCACGGACTGCATCCGACGCACCGGCCAGAGTCGCCGACGCTGAACGGCAGTGAGATTCCGCTCGGTGAGCGTCCCTGCTGCCAGTGGGCGCGCGAGCAGGTTGGCCGCAGCGACCGCGTCCTGGATCGCGTAGTTGATGCCAACACCGAATGCCGGCGACATCGCGTGGGCCGCGTCGCCGATGCAAAGCAGGCCGGGCAGGTGCCAGCGTTTCAGGCGGTTGATCTGCACAGACAGCAGTTTGATCTGGTCCCAGTCCCGGATAGTGCCGACGACCGGTTTGAGGAAACTGGCCGCCCGCAGCACCGACGCGCGGAACTCGGCAATTCCGCGGTCGCGGACGGCCTCAAACCCGCCCTTCGGGATCAGCATGGCTGTCTGGAAGTAATTCATCCGTGGGATGGTGACGAGGAACGTCTCTTCCGTGAGGTAGCCGAGGGTGGGGGGCGGTTTCGCCGCTGGCATGGGCAGGCGGAACCACAGAACATCGATGGGGACGCCGTAGTCCTCCACCACCAGCCCCGATTCGGCGCGCACCGTCGACGTTCGACCATCCGCTGCCACCGTCAGCGTGGCGTTGACCTCCACCGCCCCCTCGGGGCCCTCCGCCGTCACCCCGGTGACCCGGTTGGCGTCCCAGAGCAGGCCTGTCACCTCCACGCCCATCAGCAGGTGGAAACTCGGAAACTGCTTCGCCTCCTCCACCAACAGGTCGAGGAAGTCCCACTGCGGCATCAGGTCGATTGTCCGGTTAGGGCGGGGAAGGGTGCGCAGGTCGATCGGACGGATCCTGGTCCCGTTCGCCACCACGTCGAGGCTGCTGAACGAGGCGTGCGGAATGGCATCGAACTGGTTGCGCAGGCCCAGCTGGTCGATCAGGTCGAGGGTCGACGGGTGGATGGTGTCGCCCCGGAAGTCCCGGAAAAAATCCACGTGCTTTTCGATCAGTAGCACCTTGATGCCTGCCCTGGCCAACAAAAGGCCGAGCATAACCCCAGCGGGTCCTCCACCCACAATGCAACAGTCGGTTGTGCGCCGCTCGGCGTTCATCTTCCTGCCACATTAGCTCGCGGGAGGAGCTTATTTCAGGGGGTCGGACCGGAATTATCCGCGGGCATTGATGCCATTGCCGCGACCGTAGCCCGGCTCCGGATCACTCCGGGGCGTGCGCCGCCGCGGCCGCCTTTGCCGCAGCGGGCAGGGCGTCGAGGATGTGGTTGATACTCGATTCGGTGTGCGCGGCGGAAACGAACCAGGCTTCAAAGACCGACGGCGGCAGGGATACCCCGGCGTCGAGCATTGAGTGGAAGAACGGCGCGTAGCGGAAGGACTCCTGCGCGCGCACCTCGTCGTAGTTGCGAGGCGCGACGGGGCTGAAGGCGAAGGAGAACAGGTTTCCGGCGTGCTGGACGGTGTGCTCGACGCCTTCGGCGCTGAGAGCGGCAGACACTGCCGTGGACAGCTGGTCGGCGGTGGCGTCGAGCTTCTCGTAGACGGTGCGGTCTGCAGCGCGCAGGGTGGCGATGCCGGCGGCCACGGCCACCGGGTTTCCGCTGAGCGTCCCGGCCTGGTAGACCGGGCCGAGCGGGGCGAGGTAGTCCATCACATCGGCGCGACCGCCGAGCGCTGCCAGGGGCATACCACCGCCGATGACCTTGCCGTAGGTGAGGAGGTCGGGCTGCCAGCCGCCACCGTCAGGGACAACGAGGGAGGCTTCGAGACCCCACCAGCCGGCCGGGCCCACCCGGAATCCGGTGAGCACCTCGTCGACGATGAGGAGCGCGCCGAACTCGTGGGCGATCTGGGACAGCGCACGGTTGAAACCGCGGCCGGGAGCCACCACACCCATGTTGGCCGCTGCTGCCTCCACGATGATGGCGGCGATGTCGTTTCCGCGTTCCTCGAACACGGCACGTACGGCGGTGATGTCGTTGTAGGGGAGGACGAGAGTCTGGGCGGCAGTCGCGACGGTGACACCGGCGGAGCCGGGCATCGACAGGGTGGCCAGGCCGGAGCCGGCCTCCGCCAGCAGGGCGTCGGAATGGCCGTGGTAGTGTCCGGCAAACTTGATCAGCAGCTCACGACCGGTGAATCCGCGGGCCAGGCGGATCGCGGTCATGGTCGCCTCGGTCCCCGTGGACACCAAGCGGATTTTCTCCACCGGCGAACGGGTCTCGCGGGGATGGCCCTCTACCTCGTCCCTGGCGTGGTTGTTGACCCGGCCACGTACGAGCTCAGCCAGTTCGGTCTCGCCCGGGGTGGAGGCACCGAACGACAGGCCCCGTGCTGCGGCGTCCTGCACGGCCTGGACAACGGACGGGTGGGCGTGGCCGAGGATGGCGGGACCCCAGGAGCTGACGAGGTCAACGTACTGGATGCCCTCGACGTCGGTCACGTACGGGCCGGACGCCGACACCAGGAAGCGGGGGGTACCACCGACGGAACCGAAAGCGCGAACCGGGGAGTTCACACCCCCGGGGATGGACTGGCGAGCCCGGGCGAACTGCTGGTCGTTTGCGCTCATTTTGCGCGCCTTCCTGCGCTGCGACCGACCGGAGTGCGCAATGACTCCTGCGAGCGGAGACGCTCGGCGACCTCGACGGCGAAGTAGCTGAGGATGGCGTCGGCGCCAGCTCGCTTGATGCTGGTGAGACTTTCGTCGATCGTTCGCTCGCGGTCGATCCAGCCGTTGGCCGCCGCAGCCTCGATCATTGAGTACTCGCCGCTGACCTGGTAGGCCCAGACGGGTACCGGGCTTGTCGCGGCGGTGTCAGCGAGGACGTCGAGGTAGCTCATGGCCGGTTTGACCATCACGATGTCGGCGCCCTCGCTGATGTCGAGTTCGACCTCGCGGAGGCCCTCACGCCGGTTGGCGGGATCCAGCTGGTAGCTGCGGCGATCGCCGACCAAAGACGACTGCACGGCCTCCCGGAAGGGGCCGTAGAAGGCGGACGCGTACTTGGCGGCGTAGCCGAGGACCGCGGTGTTGCCATAACCCGCTTCATCGAGGGCGTTGCGGACGGCGGCAACCTGGCCGTCCATCATTCCGCTGAGGCTGAGCAGCTGGCTGCCCGCGTCGGCCTGGGCCAGCGCCATCTCGCGGTAAACGAGCAGGGACGCGTCGTTGTCGACGGCTCCGTCGGCGTCCAGCACACCGCAGTGACCGTGGTCGGTGAATTCGTCGAGACACAGGTCGGTCTGCACTACGAGAGCGTCGCCGACGGCGGCGACAGCGGCGCGGGTCGCCACGTTGAGGATGCCCTTCGGATCGACCGCGCCAGAGCCCACGGCGTCCTTCTCTTCCGGCACACCGAACAGCATGACCCCACCGATCCCGGCCTCGGCGGCCCCAACCAGCGCACGCTCGAAGCTTTCCAGCGTGTGCTGGACAACACCCGGCATGGAGTTGATCTGGACCGGCTCGGATGCTCCCTCGCGGATGAACATCGGCAGGATGAGATCGGCTGGATGAAGCCGGGTCTCGGCAACGAGTCGTCGCATTGCCGGTGTTGCGCGGAGGCGGCGGGGGCGGACGGTGGGGTGGAGCAGGTCGGACACGTTAATCCTCTGGGACAGTTTCGGTCGGGTCGGCTGCGTGCTCGGCAAGGGAATCAACCAGGGACGAGGTTGTGCGGAACTCAGCGATGACATTTACGGTGAGGCCGGCGGCACGGGCGTCGAAGGCGGTGCGGGGGCCGATGCAGGCAACGATGGTGTCAGCAGGCAGGGGTGCCAACTGTTTGGCGATCTGGCGGGCGACGCTTCCGGAGGTCACCAGGATGGCGCCGATCCGGCCCGAAGCCACGTCCGCGCGGACGGTTTCGGTGACGGGAACACCAACCGTGCGGTAGGCGGAGACGAACTGGACGTCGAGGCCGAGTTTGGTGAGGCCGCTGACCAGGGTGGGTTCGGCGATGTCGGATTGTGGGATCAGTACCCGGCCGGAGATCTCCTCCTGCGGCCATTCCTTCACCAGCCCACGCGCGGAGTTGTCGATTTCCGGCACGTAGTCGACACGGTAACCGGCAAGGGCGAGGGCGCCGCCCGTGGTTTCACCCACGGCGGCGATTTTTGTCTCCGGCGGGATGACCACTCGCTGGCTCATCAACACGTCGACGGTGGTGGCGCTGGTGACAACAACCCAGCTGAACTTGCCTTCTTGCAGGTCCTGCAGGGCGGCTTCAAGGGCGGGGCCGTCCCCGGATGACGCGAAGTTGATCATCGGCGCTATCACCGGCAGCGCGCCGAGGCTGCGCAGGCTCGCGGCGATACCGTCGCCCCATTTGCCGCCACGGGGAACGAGTACACGCCAGCCGGCAAGGGGTTTATGGGACGTCACAGGGAGCTCCCCAGCGGTGCCAGGTCGGCTGCCCCGGAGTCGAGGAGCTCGCGGGCCACCCGGGTGGCGACATCTGCTGAGGGGTTGGTCACGTCTGAAAGATACAGTGCATGGGAGCTCGTCAGGCGGTTTGTGCCATCTGCGCTGTAAACCCGCGCGGAAAGAAACAACAAACCGTCGTCGACCATCGCATTCGCGCCGATCGGGGCGGCACAACCGGCCTCGAGGATGGCGAGGACGGTTCGTTCGGCCTCGACGACAAAACGGGTGGTGCCGTGGTCGAGGGCGCTGACCAGTTTTTCTTCGCCGGTGCGTACCTCAATGGCCAGAGCACCCTGCCCGGGTGCGGTCGGCCAGCCGTCTATACCAAGGAACTCGGTGATGGCGCCAAGGCGACCGAGCCGGCTGAGACCGGCGGCTGCAAGGATAACGGCATCGAGGTCAACACCGACCCGGCCGAGGCGGGTGTCGATGTTGCCGCGGATGTCGACGATCTCGAGGTCGGGGCGCCGGGCACGCAGCTGCGCCTGGCGACGCGGGGAACCCGTTCCGACGCGGGCGCCCTCCGGCAGGGTGTCGAGGGTGAGGCCGTCGCGGGCGCACAGGGCGTCGCGGGCGTCCGCGCGGCGCGGGATCGCGGCGATGGACAGGCCGGGGTGCGCTGCTGTGGGCAGGTCTTTCAACGAGTGCACGATGGCGTCGCACTTGCCCGCGAGGAGCGCATCGCGCAACGCGCTGGCAAAAACCCCGGTACCGCCGAGGGTGGCGAGGGATTCCTTCGAGCGGTCGCCCTCCGTGCTGATGGTGATCAGTTCAACGGGGCGGCCCGACTTTGCGGCAAGCGAGTTCGCGACTGTTCCGGTCTGGGCGAGCGCCAGGGCGCTGCCCCGGGTTCCGATACGGATCGGAGTGGAATTCTTGCTGTTACTCATGGGGCCAATCCGGCGAGGGCGGGTTTGAACCCGAGGCGAACGTTCTCGCAGCATCCGGAACGACACACGTCATACCAGGGACCGAGCTCGGTGAGGGCGGGGCGTTCGGCGGTGGGGGTGCCGTTGACACGCTCCATCACCAGGTCGACGAGGCCCGCGACGTAGGCGCCGTGGGTTCCTGGGGTGGGTACGCGCACGGCGAAAACACCCAGTTCTGCGGCCGTGTCCAGCGCCTCGGTGTCGAGGTCCCACTTCACTTCCATGTGGTCGCTGACAAATCCGAGCGGAACAATGATGACGGCCTTAGTGCCGGCCGCGGCGAGGTTGGTGATGGCGTCGTTGATGTCTGGCTCAAGCCAGGGCATGCTGGGCGGGCCGGAGCGCGACTGGTAAACGAGGTCCCAGGTCACGGCGCCGGTCTCCACAACGGGGCCGGCTGCTGCCATAACGACCTCAGCGACGGCAAGGTGCTGGGCCGCGTACGCCCCACCCTCGCCAAACCCGCGCTCCGCCGGGCCGCTTTTTGCGGCGTCGGTCGAGGGGATGCTGTGGGTGGCGAAGAGCACATGGGTGTCTGCCGGGGCGATACCGGCGGCAGCGACATCGGCGAAGCCGGCAGTCACCCCGTCGATAAACGGCTGGACGAACCCGGGGTGATCGAAGAACTGGCGCACCTTATCGATCTGGAGGGTGCCTTCCAGCCCGGTCTCATCCAGGGCGATCGCATAGTCTTCGCGGTACTGGCGGCAGCTGGAATACGAGCTGTAGGCACTGGTACCGATGGCGATGAGCTTGGTAAACCCACGCTCGTTCGCCTCGGTCAGGGCGTCTCGAATATAAGGGTCCCAGTTACGGTTTCCCCACAACACGGGCAGGTCAATGCCGCGGGCGGCGAGCTCCGCCTCAAGCGCGACCTTCAACTCGCGATTCTGCTGGTTGATCGGGCTGATCCCACCGAAAGCGCGGTAGTGGTGAGCGACCTCCTCGAGGCGCTCCTCGGGGATTCCGCGGCCCCGGGTGACATTGCGCAGGAACGGGATCACATCGTCCTGGCCTTCCGGGCCGCCGAAGCTGGCCAGGAGGATGGCGTCGTAGTCAACGCCTACTTCAACGTGCTCGGCGCCGCCGGCCGCGGGCGCAGTGGCCGCGCGGACCTGTCCGTTGGTGATTGTCATCGCAGAACCTCAGCAATCTCCGAGACCGAAATACGACGCCCGGTGTAGAAGGGGACTTCCTCGCGCACGTGTCGACGTGCCTCTGTGTTGCGCAGGTGGCGCATCAGGTCGACGAGGTCAACAAGTTCGGGGGCCTCAAGGCCAAGGATCCACTCGTAATCGCCGAGCGCGAAGGAGGCAACGGTGTTGGCAAGGACCTGCGGGTACTGGCTGCCCTTGCGGCCGTGGTCGCCCAGCATCTTGCTGCGCTCCTCCTCGGGCAGGATGTACCAGTCGTAGCTGCGCACAAACGGGTAAACCGTCAACCAGGCTTCCGGCTCCTTGCCGCGCATAAACGCAGGGAGGTGGTTGCGGGTGAACTCGGCGTCGCGGTGCACGCCCATGGCATTCCAGACGGGCAGCAGGGTACGCAGCGGAGCGCTGCTTCGCAGCTCGCGCAGGGCCCACTGCAGCACCTGGGGGTCTTCGCCGTGCAGCCAGACCATCAGGTCGGCGTCGGCACGAAGCGACGAGACGTCGTAGAAGCCACGGATAGTGACCCCCGCGACCTCGACGGCCGCGATAGCGGGGTTCAGGTCGCCGCTAATGGCGGGGTTGGCGGGATCGCGACGAAAGACCGCCCACAGGGTGTAACCCAGGGTGGCAGTCTCGGGAACGTCGGCGCGCGTGTCAACACTGGTGTTCATGGCTTCAATCCTCCCCCGGGAGAGGGCAGGCGTCTAATCCAGGGATCGCGGAGACGCTGACGGGGGTGTGCCAATTATCCCACCGTTCCCGGCGGTTGTGTGCGAATGCTGATAGGGCTCCCAGTCAGCGCGCAGCGATGGCGCCCCGGGGATAAAACCGGTACAGGGGGATGTCACTGTCGAGCGACATCCCCCTGCGTCCGGTTATTGCGGTGCAACTACGACCGGCGAAACCGATCAGTCTTTCGAGAACAGCGCCCAGGCGACGAGGCCAACGACCGTACCGGCGACGATTACGGCGCCCACGATCCACGGCACCGGGTTCTCGTCAAACGACTCCTCGGCGAAGCGACCGGCCCGGCCCAACTGCTTGGGAACATTCAACTTGTCCTCGATGGCGTCGAGGGTGGTTTCCAGCTCAGCACGGGTCGCGGCGACCCTGGCCTGGATCTCTGAATCGCTCATGATTTCGCTCGCTTCCCAATGCCCTTGATGGCGTTGATGTCCAGCTTGACGCTGCTGATCGTTTTCTCTGGCATGGGCGGCATGGCCTTTTTGACCTCGCGGATGCCCAGCCAGGCGAGGATGGCGATCGCTACCAGCAGGACGAAGGCCACGATGAGAGCGGCCAGCCAACCCGGCAGCACCAGCGACAGCGCAAGGATAGCAGCGGTGAGAAGCACACCGACGAAGAAGAACACGATGATGACGGCGCCGAGCAGCAGCCCAGCACCAACACCGAGGATCTTCAACTTGGCGATCAGCTCGGCCTTGAGGAGGTTGATCTCCCCCATCACGAGCTCGCGGACGAGCGTGGGTACATCGCCGATCAGTTGGAACAGCGATCTTTTCTTCTCGCGGGCGTTCTCGACCATCGTTTATATCTGGGGGGTGATGGGTGCCGACGGCGGCACCGGGCGAGCCGTTGACGCCTTGGCGGTGCCGGAAGAGCGAGTGACAACCTTCTTCGCGCCCTTGGCGATGAACTTCGCCACGTCGGGGGCCTTGTCGGCGACAACATCCTCGACCTTGTGGACCTGCTTCTGCACACCCTTGCTGTGCCAGAACTTGTCCGTGATGCGCTTGATGGATTCGTAACGCTCGCGTCCGGCCTTTGCGCCAAGTACGTAGCCAACGCCGATCCCGGTCACCAAAAGGATCTTGCCTTTCATGGTGTTCTCCGTTCCGTCTTGTGAAGTGGTCTACTCAGAGTAGCGCCGCCTACTGGGCAAAGTCCCCGAGAAGTGACTGTGCCTCTGCTTCAGCTTGGGCCACCACGGAGGCCAGTCCCGTGCCTGATGCGGTTTCCCCCACCAGCGATATTCCTTCGGGGGTATGTTCCTGCCGATTGGGCCGCCGCCACAGCACCCGGGCGAAGTCGATGACACTGCTGGCGGGCAGGGAGACGCCGAGGAGCCGTTCCGCGTCGGAACGGGCAACCTCAGCGTGGTTGGCGACCTCGGCGGAGTACGACAGCCGCACAATATGGTTGCCGTCGGCCCGTTCAGCCAGCCACGGCCACTTCGCCGTCGCGTGGGTGAGCGCCCTGGCCTGAATACCCGGGGCGCCGGCGGCAACCAGGACGCCGGTGCCGCGGGGAGCGGAATCGAGCTGGGGTGCGTCAAGGACAAGCGTGGCGAGGACGGCGGCGCGGCCAGCTTCCACCGGGGTCCCGAGTAGTCCGGGGGTCGCCACAACCACACGCCCTTCAATGGTCTCGCCGTCGTCGAGGGTCACCCGGTTCTCGGCGACGTCGCGCACACGGGTGTTGTAGCGGATGTCGACGCCGAAGCGGACGAGGTCGGCGGATAATGCCTCGACAATGCGGAAAACACCCCCACGGATTCCGGCGACCGACGACCCGGCCTTCGCGGCTGTTGTGCGAGTTTCAAGCACGGCCCTGGCAAGGGAACCGGTGCGGCGCATTGCGGCGCGTAGCCCGGGGGCGACTCGGTCGAGTTCCAATTCGTCGGGCTCCAGCGAGTGCACCCCTCGAACGATGGGCGCAACCAGGTTCTCCAGCACCGCCGGGCCCATTCGTTTGCGTACCAGTTCACCGAGCGTGACCGACTTGGCGGCGTAGGTGCCGGGCAGCAGCGCCTCCGAGAATGCACGGAACGCCGCCTTGCCACCCAAAATAGCCATCACATCGGCCGCCATCGGGGAACCAGGGATGCCGAGCAGGCTCATTTTGGGGAGGGGAACCGCGTCACCGCGGACGGGCTGCAGCCACGCACCCTCGGGGTTCGGGCTAACGATGTCCTCGCCGAGGCCCAACTCCCCAACTAGCGTGGCCACGGTTCCGCCGCGCAGCGCGAAGCTCTCGGCGCCGGCATCGAGGTCGAGGCCACCGACGGTGTGCCGGGAGACAGTACCGCCGAGGCGGCCGCTCGCCTCCAACAGGGTGACGTGATGTCCGCCGAGCGCCAGGCGGCGGGCGACGACGAGTCCGCCGACACCTCCGCCCACCACCACAACGTCAGTCAATGCTGTGCACAAGCTCCACAATTCGGGTGAGCACGGTGGGGTCGGTCTCCGGGGGGACACCGTGGCCGAGGTTCACCACGTGGGCGGGCGCTGCACGGCCGCGATCCACCACGTCGCGAACGTGCGCCTCGAGGATGTGCCAGGGTGCTCCGAGCAGCGCAGGGTCGATGTTGCCCTGCAGGGGAATACCGCCTCCAAGCCTGCGGTCGGCTTCGTCAAGCGGGATGCGCCAGTCAACGCCCATCACGTCGGCGCCGATGCCATGCATGGCGTGCAGGACCTCGCCGGAGCCCACACCGAAGTGGACCTTCGGCACATCGAGGCCACGGAGTGCGGACAGGGCACGCTTCGAGTGCGGGGCGACGCGACGCAGGTACTGCACCTCGCTGAGCGAGCCGACCCAGGAGTCGAACAGTTGCGCGGCCGAGGCCCCGGCCTCGATCTGGGCGAGAAGGAACTGCCCGGTGACGTCGGCGCACCAGTTAAGCAGGGCGGCCCAGGCGTGCGGGTCGGCGTACATCATCGTGCGGGCGCGGAGCTGGTCCTTCGACGGTCCGCCCTCCACCAGGTAGGAAGCGAGCGTGAACGGGGCGCCGGCGAAGCCGATCAGCGGGGTCGACCCAAGCTGGGCCACCGTGGCCTGGACACCCTCGATG
>JAODAO010000305.1 GCA_025463465.1 Glaciihabitans sp.
CGGCCAGCGGCCGGGTGCCGAAGCGGTCGGCCTTGAGACCTACAGCGAGGTCAAGAATTTCGAGCTGTTCGGCCTGGCTCAGGTCGTCGTCGCGGAGAAAGTGTCGAGTCATGCTGTCGCCTCCAGGGCTCGTGCGAATGTGGTGGTGAATTGCGCAATCTCTGCGTCACCGATGATCAGGGGTGGGGCGATGCGGATGCTGGAGTCGTTCGGGGCGTTGATGATCAACCCGAGTTCCAGCGCCGCGCGGGACACCTGCGCCGCGACGGGTTGGGCGAGGCCGATCCCGAGCAGTAGTCCGGCGCCGCGGATCTCGACCACCAGGGGCGAGTTGATGCCGAGGATCGCCGCGCGTAGCTGCTCCCCCCGGCGGATGGCGTTGTTGATCAGGTCGGCCCGTTCGATCTCGCCGAGGACGGCGTTTGCTGCCGCGGTGGCCAGCGGGTTGCCGCCGAACGTGCTGCCGTGCTGGCCGGCTTCGAACAGGTCGGAGGTGTCTCCGAAGGTGATCAGCGCACCGATGGGCACACCACCGGCGATGCCTTTCGCAACGGCGAGGGCGTCGGGAACGATTCCGTCGCGCTGGAAGGCGAACCATGACCCGGTGCGGCCAACACCGGTCTGGATTTCATCGAGGATCAGCAGGACACCGTGTTCGGTAGTGAGTTCACGGGCGCGTTTGAGGAAACCTTCCGGCAGGTCAACAACACCCGCCTCTCCCTTGATGGGTTCGATGATGAGGGCTGCGACGGTGTCGTTGATGCTCGCCTCGAGCGCCTGGAAGGTGGTATCGATGTGGACGACGCCGGGCACAAGCGGTTCGAACGGCTCACGCAGTGCCGTTTTGCCGGTGAGCGACAGGGCACCCATCGTGCGGCCGTGGAAGGAGTTGTTCAGGGACACGACTGTGCGGCGCCCCTTGTTCAGGCGAGACAGCTTGAGGGCCGCCTCGATGGCTTCGGCGCCGGAGTTGCCGAAGTAAACCCGGCCGCGGTCGCCGGCACCGGTGATTGTGCGCAGTCGCTCCGCCAGCTCGAGTTGGGGTTCGGTGGCGAAGTAGTTGGACACGTGGATGAGGGCTGCGGCCTGGCGGCTGATGGCCTCGACCAGCACCGGGTGAGCGTGGCCGAGCGAGTTGACGGCGATTCCGGCGAGGAAATCGAGGTACTTTTTTCCGTCGGTGTCCCAGACATAAGCGCCCTCGCCCCGCTCGAGCATGGCCTGCGGCAGGGCAGCTGAGCCCATGATCGCGGTGCGGTAACGGTCGGTCCACGCCGGCGGGGATGCCACCGGTGTTGTGCTGCCGTTCGGCTGAGCGTCTGTGCCGGTCATGCGGCAACCACCTCTGTTCCAATTCCCTGCTGGGTGAAGATCTCCAGCAGGATCGAGTGCGGGATGCGGCCGTCGATGATGGCCGCCTTGTTGACGCCGCCGTCCACCGCTTCGAGGCAGGCCGTCATTTTGGGGATCATTCCGGATTCGAGCGACGGCAGGAGTTCCCGCAGTTCGGTTGCGGACAGGTGCGAGACCAGGGAGTCCCGGTTCGGCCAGTCGCTGTAGAGACCGGCGACGTCGGTGAGGACAACGAGCTTCGCGGCGCCTAGGGCGACGGCGAGCGACGCGGCCGCCGAATCGGCATTCACGTTGAGGGATTGCCCGGCGACGTCGAGGTCGGGGGCGATGGAGGAGACGACGGGGATCAGCCCGGCGTCGAGCTGGGCGAGGACAACGGATGGGTCGACCGTCACCACATCCCCCACCAGGCCGAGGTCTACCAGCTCGCCGTCGACCACGGCGCCGCGGCGTCGTCCGCCGAACAGGTTCTGGGTTTCGCCGGACAGCCCGGCGGCGATCGGAGCGTCGCTGCTGTTCGGCCCGTGCTCGTTGAGCAGGCCAACGAGTTCGCCATTGACCTGCACGGAGAGCACCTCACGGACAACGTCGATGGCCTCGGGGGTGGTTACCCGGTATCCGCCACGGAATTCGCTGGTGATGTTGCGCCTTGCCAGCTCGGCGGAGATCTGCGGGCCGCCGCCGTGCACCACAACGGGGCGGATGCCCACGTAGTGCAGGTACACCATGTCCTCGGCGAAGGCCCGCTTGAGGGCGTCGTCCACCATGGCGTTTCCACCGAATTTCACCACAACGATCTCGCCGGCAAAGCGTTTCAGCCAGGGCAGGGATTCGATCAGCACACTCGTTTTGGCGCTCGCGCTGAACTGGGCCGCTGCTTCTTCCGGGTCGAGTTCGCTGCTGTCGAACGGGCCGTAGTGCGGCTGGGAGGTGTCCCCGCTCACGAGCTGTACGCGCTGTTCTCGTGCACGTAGTCGTGGGTGAGATCGTTGGTCCAGATGGTGGCGGTGTTTTCACCGGTTTTCAGGTCGATCAGCACGTGCACGGCTCGTGGGGTGAGGTCTACCAGGTCGCGCGACTCCCCCGGCTCGCCCGAGATGCAGACCTTCACGCCGTTGATGGCCACGTCGATCGCGTACGGGTCGAACTCGGCCGCGGTGGTTCCCACGGCGGCCAGGACGCGGCCCCAGTTCGGGTCGTTGCCGAACACGGCCGCCTTGAACAGGTTGTTGCGGGCGACGGCTCTGCCCACCTCGACGGCGTCGTCCTCGGAGGCTGCGTTGATCGTCTCGATGGAGATGTCGTGGCTGGAGCCCTCGGCGTCGGCCTGCAGCTGCAGTGCGAGGTCCTGGCAGACCGTGGTGACGGCTGCGGTGAACGCGGCCGGGTCCGGGGTGACGCCGGAGGCGCCGCTGGCGAGCAGGGTGACCTGGTCGTTTGTGGACATACAGCCGTCGGAGTCGAGGCGGTCGAAGGTGACCCGGGTGGACGCGCGCAGTGCGCCGTCGAGGTCGGCGGAGGAGACAACAGCGTCGGTGGTGATGACCACGAGCATCGTGGCGAGGCCGGGGGCCAGCATCCCGGCGCCCTTGGCCATGCCTCCGATGCTCCAGCCGTCGCCGTCGACGACGGTGCGCTTCGGTTTGCTGTCGGTGGTCATAATCGCCAGTGATGCGTCGATACCGCCATCGGCACCCAGCTCGGTGGCGTCGAGGCCGGCGAGGATCTTGTCGAGCGGCAGCTGGTCGCCGATGAGACCGGTTGAGCACACCAGCACGTCCCCGGCGGAGACACCGAGTTTGGAGGCGACGGCCTCGGCGGTGGCGTGAGTGACCTGGAACCCTTTGGAGCCGGTGTAACAGTTGGCCCCGCCGGAGTTCAGCACGATGGCTGAAACGATTCCGTCGGCGATGACCTGCTTCGACCAGAGGATCGGGTTGGCCTGCGCGCGGTTGCTGGTGAACACAACGGCGGCGTTCTGCAGCGGCCCGAGGTTCTGCACGAGGGCGAGGTCCTTGCCCCCGCTGTTTTTCAGGCCGGCTTCTACCCCTGCTGCGACGAACCCCTTCGCGTGTGTGACGCTCACGGTGCTACTCCGTTCATGGTGAGACCGAGGGTCTCGTCAAGCCCGAGGGCGATGTTGGTCGACTGGATGGCGGCGCCGGCCGTGCCTTTAACGAGGTTGTCGATCGCGGTGACGGTGACCACCCGGCGGGCGACCTCGTCAACGGCGAGTCCGATCAGTGCCGTGTTGGCGCCGATCGTGTCAGCGGTGCGGGGGAACTGGCCGGCTGGCAGCAGGTGCACAAACGGTTCGTCCGCGTAGGCGATCTCGAACGCGGAGCGTACATCGGCGGCGCTGGCGCCGGGGGCGAGACGGGCGGTGGATGTTGCGAGGATTCCGCGAGACATCGGGACAAGCATCGGGGTGAAGGAGATGGTGACACCCACACCGCCCGCCGCGGCGAGGTTCTGCCGAATCTCCGGGGTGTGACGGTGGCTGCCGCCGACGGCATACGCGGAGGCCGAGCCGAGCATCTCGCTGGCGAGCAGGTCGGTGCGCAGGCTTTTGCCTGCACCGGACGGACCAACGGCCAACACGGCAACGAGGTCCTCCGACTCGATGACCCCGGCGCGGATGCCGGGGGCGAGGCCGAGGCTGATCGCGGTGACGTTGCAGCCGGGGACGGCGATGCGTTTGGCACCGACGAGCCTGTCGCGTTGGCGGGCGCCGCCGGCGAGGACCAGTTCGGGCAGCCCGTAGGGCCAGGCGCCGAAATACTCACCACCGTAGAAGGCGGCCCAGTCGTCTTCGCCGGTGAGGCGGTGATCGGCACCGCAGTCCACCACGAGGGTGTCCGGGCCCAGCTGCTCGGTGATCTCTCCCGACTTGCCGTGTGGCAGGGCGAGGAACACGATGTCGTGACCGGCGAGGTTTTCGGCGGTCGTCTCGACAAAGGTCAGATGGGACAGCGACCGCAGATGCGGCTGGACGGACACCAGCGGCTGGCCCGCATTGGTGAATGCTGTGACGGTTGTGACGGTGAACTCGGGATGGCCTGCGAGCAACCGCAGAAGCTCACCACCGGCATACCCGCTTGCGCCTGCGACGGCGACGGAGAGAGACATGGCTCTACCTTATTGATCGATCGGATGGGGATCGGGGC
>JAODAO010000310.1 GCA_025463465.1 Glaciihabitans sp.
CCCAGCGTGGTGCCGAGATTCACCTCGAAACCCAGCTCACCTCTGCTGTTGGCGGCGTAATCCAGCTCTCGACCGGCCAGACCTTCGAAACAGACCTTATCGTCTGGACCGCGGGCGTCATGGCCAACCCGGTCCTGCGCAACACAGACCTCCCCACCGAGGAGCGTGGCCGCCTTCGTGTGCAGCCCGACCTTCGTGTGATCAACGACGACGGTGTCGTCCTTGACGCCTGGGGTGCCGGCGACGTCAGCGCCGTCCCCGACCTGACCGGTAAGGGTGTTGGTGGCTTCTGCGTGCCGAACGCCCAGCACGCCGTCCGCCAGGGCAAGGTCATGGCGAAGAACATCGTCGCACTGCTGCGCGGCGAGAACCCTACCGACTACCGTCACGAGAACCTGGGTGCCGTCGCCGGCCTCGGGCTCGGCTACGGCGTCTTCCAGTCCGGCAAGTTCGCCGTCAAGGGTGTTGCAGCCTGGGGCATGCACCGTGGATACCACGGTCTCGCCATCCCGATGTGGGAGCGCAAGATCCGCGTCTTCGGCAACTGGGCATTCAACCTGGTGCTCAGCCGCGACATCGTGGGCATCAGCGCCCGCGAGACCCCGCGCGCCTACTTCGAGGAGTTCGCCTCGCGCCCCAAGGCAGCGGCTCCCGTCGTCGCCGAAGAGCCGAAGATCCCCGGCGTCGAGGGTGGCCCCGACGCCCCCGTCTACGCCAACCCGGTCAAGTAACACCTGCACTTCGTAACACCAGCACTTCGCAACGTAAGAATCACGTAACACCAGCGTCATCGGCCGGGTGGTCCCTCACGGGGCCGCCCGGCCGGTACCGTTAACGCAAGCATCACCACACATAGCAAGAAGCTCTGCTCGTTACCCGTCAAGGCAACGAGCCGGGCCGTTGGCCCCGGTAGCCCAATCGGCAGAGGCAGTGCACTTAAAATGCATTCAGTCAGGGTTCGAGTCCCTGCCGGGGCACCATAAGAACGGTCGACTGTGAACCGGCACGAGCCTGCCCATTCAGTTCCGACGTGCGACGCTGAATCAGGCCTTCGTTGCTTGCAGTGAAGCCGTATACCTCGGCATAGAGGCGGTCTACGCCGGAGTTGGTGAACGACCCGCGTCATTGGAAACTGACATTGCCGCGTGTGTCCGTGGCAATGAAGGCAGGGTTCCCTCAACGGGTAGCTCGATTTGTCCGAGGACTCAGCACCTGTGCGGTTGGGCGCCGTGGGGAGTGTCCGCTGTCCCACTGCGCACCGCGGGCGATGGCACGGCCCGCACCATACGGGGCGTTCCATTTCCTGGTTGATACGAGTCCACCCTGTGAGCTAGACGCCAGTGGCCCTGTCGGCTTGAGGTGCCTGTCGCTACCATGCGAGCTATGGCAATCAAACTGGAAAACGTGGGAATCGCTGTCCGTGACATCGAGGAAACGATCTCGTTCTTCACCGACCTCGGCCTTGAACTTGTCGGCCGCGACACGATTAGCGGCGACTGGGCCGACACCGCCGTTGGCCTCGACGGAAACCACGCCAAGATTGCCGTTCTCACAACACCCGGTGGGCAGGGTCAACTCGAGCTTTTCGAATACCTCCACCCCGACGCGATCGAGACGCAACCCACCCTCCCGAACGAGATCGGCATGCACCGCGTCGCGTTCTCCGTTGACAACATCGACACCGCGCTGGAGATAGCAGCCCGGCACGGCTGCCATCCTCTTCGAGGCGTCGCAAACTACGAGGATGTTTACAAACTCACCTACCTCCGCGGACCGAGCGGCATTCTTGTGATGCTCGCCCAGGACCTGACAAAAAACTGACGGTGCACGCGAGATCACAACGGTTTATGGCTAATTACCGAGGATTTCACCGTGATCGTTACCGCGGCCGGGCAGTAGCGCCGGCACGCGTCCACCCCCCCCCAGAAAAACATGGTGCCGCACACCCGTGGTCGCTCTCCTCGATCCAGTTTGAGCGTGCTCCGGGTAGTGGGCGCACTTCTGAGGCCAATGTGGGCCCGATGGTAGGTTGGCCGCATGAGCGTCGATCCTGATTCCCACGGCTGGCACAGGACCCCGGCAGGCTCAGGCGAGCGCAAAGCGGACGCCGTGATGGCCCTGGCCCTGTTCGGCGCCGCCATCCTGTCCTTTGTACTCGGACGCGCCATGGGAATGTGGCCGGAGCCGGCCAGCCCCGACCTGAGCGCCGGCATCCTCGCGCTGATGACACTCCCGCTCGCGTTTCGTCGCACGGCGCCCGTTCCGGTGCTCGCCGTTCTGGGTGTGGTGTTCCTCGTCGCCGGCGAACTGCAGGTTCCCGAGGTCACCATCAGCAACATCGCTCTGTTTATGGCGGTCTACAGTGTGGGCGCGTGGGACCAGAACCGCGCGCGAGCCAACTGGGCCCGGGGCGTGCTGGTGACGGGGATGGCGATCTGGTTGCTTACCTCTTTCTTCCGGGCCAGCACGCAGGAGATCGACTTCGACGGCCCGGGCATCGGGGTGCTGACCCCGGTGGCGGCCTACATGTTGCAGCAGGTGTTGATCAACGTCCTCTATTTCGCTGGGTCGTGGTGGTTCGGCAACCACGCCTGGGCGTCAGCACGCCAGAAGGCGCTGACCGAGTTCCGCACCCGGCAACTCGAGAACGAACAGGCCAAGGGGTCCAGGCAGGCCATCATCATCGAGCGCCTGCGCATCGCCCGGGAGCTGCACGACGAGGTCGCGCACCACGTATCGCTGATGGGGGTGCAGGCAGCAGCGGCGCGGGCCGTGCTGGATGCGGACCCCGACGAGGCCCGCGGGCAGCTCGAAGCGTTGGAAGGATCATCCCGCTCGGCGGTCAGCGAGCTCTATCAACTGCTTGGCACCTTGCGTGACGAGGAACCCGAGATCGATTCCGCGACCGCATCGCTGGATCTCAATACCCTGCCCACCCTGATCGATGAGGCCACCCAGGCCGGCCTGCGAGTCTCGTTCGAACGGGTGGGCGAGCCATTCCCCCTGTCACCGCTCGTTGAACTGAACCTCTATCGAATCGCCCAGGAATCCCTGACGAACGTCCTCAAACATGCGGGCCCCGGCACCCGGGCGCGTGTGCACGTGCGCTACGGCAGGGACACCGTCGAGCTGGAGGTCACCGACGACGGGCTCGGCCGCCCCGGCCCGCCGCAGCGAAACGGCGGACTCGGCCTGCTCGGTATGCGGGAGCGGACGGACGCGCTCGGCGGCACCCTCGAGGCCAAAGCGCGCTCGGGCACCGGCTGGGTTGTCCGGGTCACGGTTCCCGTGAAGGCCCGCGAATTAACACGATCCGCGTTGTCCTCGTCGACGACCATGCGCTGATGCGCC
>JAODAO010000351.1 GCA_025463465.1 Glaciihabitans sp.
GAAGTCGGTTCCCGCGGCTGCGTGGCGACGGCCGACGAGAAAGGAACTTTGTTCAAAGCGGCGCACCGTGCGTATCTTGCGAGCCACCCAGTCGTCGTTGTCTGCTGTGGTGCCGGCCAGCGCGGCGTGGAAGAGTTGCTGGTCGCCTCTGGTGACGTTGATGGTGATGCCCAGCTGGCGCTCCGTGGCGATCGCGACGAGGAGAGAGCCGAGCTCCCAGGCGTCGGCGTGGGTGAATCGGGTGAACTGGAGACGTCGCTCCTGCTCCTCCAACGAGCTGATCAGGTTCTTCAGGTCGGGCAGCGCAGGCGACATCGATGGGCTCCGGAGGGTTCGGCACGGGTGCTCCCGGGGCGGGAGCCGTCGGGCCTCATGCTACTCGGGCGCGTTAGTGCACGGTGCTCAACAGGTGGATGATTCTGCTGCCGCCGCCGGCGGCGCCGCTGCGCTATCGCAGGTTGCGGCGCACAAGCTCCGGCAGTTCCGCCGGCTCGTACGGTTCCGTCGTCGCCTCGAGCTCGGCGAGACTCCACCATCGGCTGGCGAGAACGTCGACGTGTTCCTCCGGGGTCCAGTTGGTGTTGGACGGCTCGAAGTTGGTGGTGCGGTGCACGTAGAACTCGGCGTGGCCGGTGCTGTGGTCAGCGGCATCCCACTGGACGGCGAAATCGTGATTCCAGACCGGCTCGCCCACCGTTTCGACCGTCATACCGGTCTCCTCGAACAATTCGCGGATGGCCCCCTGCTGGTGGTCCTCCCCCGGGTCGACACCGCCACCCGGTGTGATCCACCGGGCGAATCCGCTCGTATCCGGCGCCTTGGTGAGGAAGAGAAGGACGCGGCCCGCCTCGTCGAACAGCAGGATGCGGGAGGTGAGGCGGTGCCCGGTGGTCACGGTGGTTGCCTATTCTTTGCCGAAGTCGCTGACGTCGCCGACGTATCGTGTGTTGTTCTCGGGGATGGGCTCAACGGCGGCGAGGGCGACCTCGGCCGCGAACTCACCGACGTTGTAGAGACGGCCGGCGGCTTCCTTGCGCAGGCCGATCGCGCCGGGGTTCGCACGTTCCAGCAGGGTGGCCGTGATGGTGCCCTCGATCATGTCGCCGGAGACAACCACAAAACCGATTCCCTTCTCGGTGAGCAGCGGGATGAGGTCGCGCAGGGCGTCCTCCCCCGCTCGCTTGCTCAGGGCGACCTGCAGGTACTCCGGCATGGTCTCGGTGGTGCGGATGAAGTGGGCCTGGTGGCTGGTGACGAAGACCACGCGGGCGCCGGGGGCCAGATGCGGCAGCGCCGCTGTCAGCAGGCGCACCTGGGCGTCACGGTTCAGCTGCATGGCGTAATCCTCGGCCATACCGCTTTCCATACCGCCGGAGGCGTTCATCACGAGGATGTCGAGGCCGCCGAGCTGGGAATCGATCGCGGAGAAGAGTGTCGCGACGGACGTCTCGTCGGTCAGGTCGGCGCCGACGGCGATGGCGGTGCCACCCTTCGCCTCGATGGCGGCGACGAGCTTGAGGGCGCGCGCCTCCTTGTTGCGAAAGTTGACCACAACACTCGCACCCGCCTCGGCGAAGTAGCCGACGGTGTCTGCACCGATTCCGCGGGATGATCCAGTTACAAGGGCACGCTTGCCGGCAAGGGAGCCGGGCTCTAATGGGTTGCTCACGACAGACGAGACTACCAACTGATCAGCCGCGCCAGATTTGGCCGCGCTAGCATGAGTCAAGAACGACACACCGGAGGTGCCGACTCATGACCGCAGAATTCATCAGTAACTACGCGTGGGTCTTCTGGCTTGGCCTCGTATTGGTGTTCATCATCGTTGAGGTGGTGACCGTCGACCTCACCTTTCTTATGCTGTCCCTCGGCAGCGTCGGCGGGTTGATCCTCAGCCTCACGGGCACCCCGTGGTGGGCGCAGATCCTCGTCGCGGCCGTGCTCGCGGTGCTGCTGCTGTTTGCCGTCCGGCCACCACTACTGCGGATGTTGAAGCGCGGTGGGGACCCCACGCTGAGCAACGTCGACGCGCTGATCGGGCTCGCCGGCACTGTTCAGGCGGACTTCGACGGTGACGCCGGGCTGGTGAAGCTCGCCAACGGGGAGACCTGGACGGCCCGCATCGGCGGCCCGGCAACATCCCCCACGGCATCCCCCACGTCGTCCACCCGGCCCACCGATTCCGGTGTTCTGCCGCCGCTGCTGGCCAAACCGCTTACCCCTGACATGGTAAGGCGCCGCCCGCTCGAAGCGGGCGATCGTGTCATCGTCACCGCAATTGAGGGGGCAACGGCTGTCGTTGCTCCCAGTGAAAGGACTGCATCATGACTGACGGTGTCACCATCGGTTCCGTGTTCTCGATACTCCTGATCGCGATCGTCGCGGTCTTCGTTGTTGTTGTTCTGTTCCGGGCCGTGCGAATTGTCCCGCAGGCTACCGCCGGAGTGGTCGAGCGGCTCGGTAAGTACCACAAGACCCTCAACCCGGGCCTGAACATCCTGGTGCCGTTCATTGACAGGATGCGCCCGCTGATCGACATGCGCGAGCAGGTTGTCTCCTTTCCCCCGCAGCCGGTGATCACCGAGGACAACCTCGTGGTCTCGATCGATACGGTCGTCTACTTCCAGGTGACCGACGCGCGGGCAGCTACCTACGAGATTCGCAACTACCTCGGTGCGGTGGAACAGCTGACCACCACCACCCTGCGAAACGTTGTGGGCGGATTGAACCTCGAGGAGGCGCTCACCAGCCGCGACAACATCAACGGGCAACTGCGGATTGTGCTCGACGAGGCCACCGGCAAATGGGGCATCCGGGTCGGCCGGGTTGAGCTGAAGGCGATCGACCCGCCCCTGTCCATCCAGGACTCCATGGAGAAGCAGATGCGTGCAGAACGTGACCGTCGCGCGCTGATCCTCACCGCGGAGGGAACCAAACAGTCCGCTATCCTCACCGCGGAGGGAGCCCGCCAAGCGGCCATCCTGTCCGCCGAGGGTGACGCGAAGGCCCAGGTGCTGCGCGCCCAGGGTGAAGCAGAGGCCATCAAAACCGTGTTCGGTGCCATCCACGCCGGCGACCCGGACAGCAAGCTGCTGGCGTACCAGTACCTGCAGATGCTGCCGAAGATCGCCGAAGGCCCCGCCAGCAAACTGTGGATCATCCCGAGCGAGCTGACCGAGGCACTGAAGGGTGTCACCGCCGGTTTCCTCGCTCCGCGCGGCGACGGCAGCCACCCCGCCGCCGACAACTCCAGCGCCGCCGTGACGCCGCTGGACTTCGCCCCGATCGACCTGGACGCCAGCGCAGACCTCAACAGCGCCAGCCAGATTCTCGCGGATCTCGCCGAAAGTGGCGCCACCGTTCCGGGCTCCGCTGCGACACCCGCGCCGGAGCCGCAGCCTTCCACGGGTCCCCCGGCCACCGGAACGGATCCGAATGCGACAGCCGGGGCCTGACACAGCAACGGCAATCCACCCCTACTTCGACCGTCCGCTGCCCCGGGTGCTCGCGCACCGGGGGTTGGCGGTGGGGGTGAGCGATAACACCAAACTCGCCTTCGTTCGCGCGCTGGCGCTGGGCGGTGGTTACATCGAACTGGATGTGCACGCCAGCAGCGACGGCGTCGCGGTGGTCAGCCACGACGCCGACCTGGCGCGGCTGGTTGGCCGCCCGGAGCGGGTCGAGCAGCTGAGTTTCGCAGAGCTGCGCGAGATCGACCTCGGTGATGGCCAGCGCTTCAGTTCGCTCTTCGAGATCCTCGACACCTTTCCCGACGCGCGACTGAACATTGACCTCAAATCCGCTGCGGCGGTGGGGGCGGCCGTGGCCGATATCGTGCGAGCGCGGGCGGTGGAGCGGGTACTGGTGACGTCATTCAGTGAGCGTCGCCGGAAGGCCGCGGTTCGCCAGTTGCCTGGCGTTGCGACATCCGCCTCGTCCATTCGTTTTGTGTTGGCCCTGATCAGTGCCAAGCTGAGGCTGCCGCTTGTGCCAGGGTTGGCGCTGCGAGGTATCCACGCGGTCCAGGTGCCGATCAGCGCAGCGGGACTCACCATCGTCACCCCGCGGATGGTGGCACTGCTACACCGGCTGAACGTGGAGATTCACGTGTGGACGATTAACGATCGCGCCACCATGGCTCGCCTGCTCGACCTCGGGGTGGATGGTCTTGTCACCGATCGAGCGGACATCGCGGCCGATCTGGTGCGGGAGAGATATCCACCGCGGCGCTGAGCGCAACTGGGAACTGGCCGTGAATGCCCTGATCTTGAAAGGTTACGCCCAGCCAGTGGGTTTATAACTTTGAATGCATTGCGAGTAAGGAGGCCACACAATGGCAGACCGTAGTTTGCGCGGCATGAGACTGGGAACCCAGAGCCTACAGAGCGAAGAGGGTGTCGAGTTTTCGCCACGAAAAAAGAGCGTGTACCGAACGGCTGATGGAAACACCTTCGAGGTAGTTTTCTCCGCTGAGGCCGATGTCCCAGAGGTATGGGAGTCGCCGAAGAGCGGCTTGGAGGGTGTGTTGCTTTCCAGCGACGGCACCCCCGTCGAGACTTCTCAGGTGGAGACCAAGATTCCCAGGAGCCATTGGGACATGCTGCTAGAACGTCGTACCCGTGCAGAATTGGAAGAGCTGCTCCAGGAGCGCCTCGACTACCTCCGCGCGCGGAAGGGTCAGACCAAGGTAGGCGCATAACCCACCGGGTCACCCCACCCAGGCATCCGGTTGAAGCGCCAGGCGCTCCGCCACTGTCTCAGAGATACCCCGCCACCTCGATAAAGAGGTAGCGGGGTATTTTTTGTGGGCGGGCCGAGGCCGCCTATTGCGCAATGGTGCGATCTACGGGTGCCGCTTACGCTCGCACCACGCCGCCAACGCCAGCGCCGCGAGACCGAGGCCGGAGACGAACAACTCGATCGCCTTGCCGAGGTACACCGCGGGGGTGATCGTGTTGCTGAGCGGCACGTCGGCGACCATGGTGGCTGCGGTGTATGTCGGCAGCTGGTCGATGGTGGAGCCGTCGGGGGCGATGATGGCGCTGGTGCCCACCGTGGAGATGTTGACAACACTGCGACCGAGTTCCATCGCACGAATCCGCGCGATGGCGAGCTGCTGGACGCTCTCATCGGTGTGGCCGAAGTCGGCGTTGTTGGTCTGGGCGAGCAGCACCTCGGCGCCGGAGCGCACCGCGTCGGTCATCACGGCGTCATCGGAGATGTCGAAGCAGATGTTGATACCGGCGACGGTTCCGTTGACGTCGAAGACGGTGTCGGTGGTGCCCGGGGTGTAGTCGCGCCCGATGAGCCCGATCAGGTCGGGGGCAAGAGGCTCCCAGAATTCGCGGTCCGGCACGTACTCGCCGAACGGGATGGGGTGCTTTTTGTCGTAGTAGTCGACCGCGCCCTCCCCCGCTTCCCAGAGCAGGGACGTATTGAAGTACTCGTCACCCCGGGTGGTGATGGCACCGGCGATCAGCGGAGCGCCGAGCCTGGTGCTGACGTAGTCGAAAACGCTCGCGGCATAAGCTGATTCGAGCGGGTCGATGTCCGAGGCGCCCTCGGGCCAGACCACCATGTCGAGATCGAGGCCGGCCTCGAACAGGGGCTCGGTCGCGTCGAACTGGGCGGCGAGCAGGTCCCCCTGCGACCGGGTGTCGAAGTAGGCCGCCTTGCCATTGCCCTGGACGGCAGCGATCGTGGAGGTGCCCTCGAGAAGCACGGGAAAGGTCGGGACGAGTACCACGGCCGTGAGGGCGGCAACGGGCACCACAGCCCGCACCAGGCGCGGCACGGAACCCATTCGGATCGCCTCGACGGCCACGGCGACGATCACCACCATCACAAAGCTGACCCCGGAGACCCCGAGCCACGGGAACAGGTCAGACAGCGGGGACTGGGACTGGGAAAGCGACACCCGGCCCCAGGCGAACCCGCCGTACGGGAACGTGCTGGTGATACCTTCCCGCGCCGTCCACAGGCCGGCGATGATCAGCGGGAGAAGGGCGAGGCGACCAAGCACCGTGGGCCAGGCCAGCGCGCACCAACGGTAGGCGAGCGTGATCAGCATGGCTCCGAGGGCGACGAAGAGGGATTCGAGGAACGACAGCGCCAGCATCGGGACTGGGCCGAGGAACAGCGATACCCATTCGATGTGGAAGAGGTAGAACGACATACCCGCTACGAACCCCACAAGGAGGGCAGCGCGAGGACGGCGGTGGATGAGGCTGACCAGTACAAGGCCGATGCCCACAAAGGTCAGCGGCCACACATTTTTGTCGGGGAATCCCGCGTCCATGATCGGCCCGGACAGCACCGCGAGGACGAGGGCAGCCCAGAGGGGTAGCCGGGGACGGAGCTCGGGAATCACGGCCTGAGCTTACGCAACGCTGCTGTATGCAACGATTCCGCGGCGGATGGCGTCGAGGGCCTTCCGCGCGTTCGCCCCTACCGGGGCGTCGGCGACCATGGACAGCTGGTCGAGCAGGTCAATGGTTTGTTTGCTCAGTCGGACGAAGTCACCGGCGGCGAGGTCGGCGATGGTGAGGGCGCTGTCGAGATTAGCGCCCTGCGCCCAGCGGTACATCGCCATGATGAGGCCGGTGCCTAGCGGCTGGCTGCCGGGCAGCCGGTTGTCCCGCTCCAGGTCATCGAGGTTGGCCCAGAGGTCCGTGGTGGCGTCAAAAGCGTCGCGGAAGTTTCCTCGCGGGAGGTTGCGCTCGTCAGGGGCACCCTCGTCGCGGCGCGGCTCGTAGATCAGTGCAGCGGCCATCGCCGCCAGCGATGCGGGATCGAGGTTGTTCCAGAGCCCACGCCGGAGGGACTCGGCGACAAGGAGGTCCCGCTCGCCGTAGATGCGTTTGAGGGTGCGGCCATCAGCGGCGACGGTGGTCTCCCCGTTGGCGTCCTGGACCAGGTAACCGAGGCTCAGCAGGACGTCGGTGACGCGGTCGAACACCTTCGCCACGGCACCCGTCCTGGTGCGAATCTGCGCGCGCAGCTTGTCGTTCTCCTTTTTCAGCTTCCACCAGCGTTCGGCCCAGCGGGCGTGGGCCTCGCGCTCGTTGCAGGAGTGGACGGGATGTTGCTTCAGCTGGCGGCGAAGGGAGGTGAGCTGGTGCTGCCGGCGGTCGCGGTCCGCCCTGGTCTGCAGGTCGGTGCGGGTGCTGGCCTTGCGTTCAAGGTCGGTCAGCTCACGGCGGATGCCGATGTACTCCCCGAAGTCGCCGAGGTGGCAGGACATCGACTTTGCGTAGCCATCGAGAGACTCCTGCTGGGTGCGCACCTTGCGGGCAAGGTCTACCACGGCCCGGTCGGCCTGGAATTGGGCGAAGGAGGACTCGAGGACCTCGCGGGTGTGCTCGCGGCCGAACTGGTCGATCAGGTTGACCGCCATGTTGTATGTCGGTTTGAAACTCGAGTTCAGCGGATACGTGCGGCGGGAGGCGAGGGAGGCGACGGCCTGCGGGTCGAGCCCATCCACCCACTGGATAACGGAGTGGCCTTCGACGTCGATGCCGCGGCGTCCGGCACGGCCGGTGAGCTGGGTGTACTCCCCCGGCGTGATTGGCACCCGTGCTTCCCCGTTGAATTTCTCCAGCTTCTCCAGGACAACCGTGCGCGCCGGCATGTTGAGTCCGAGCGCGAGTGTCTCGGTGGCGAAGACGAGGCGGACCAGCTTGAGGCGGAATAATTCCTCGACGACCTCCTTGAAGGCGGGCAGCATTCCGGCGTGGTGGGCGGCGACACCACGCTCGAGCCCCTCCAGCCACTCGTAGTAGCCGAGGACGCCGAGGTCTTCATCACGCAGGGTGCGGCAGCGGTCCTCCACGATGGCGCGGATCTCGTCACGCTCGTGCGCCTGCGTGAGGCGTACCCCCGCGCGGAGCACCTGGCGAACGGCTGCGTCGCAACCGACGCGGCTGAACACGAAGAAGATGGCGGGCAGCAGGTTTTTGGATTCGAGTAGCGCGACGAACTCGGGCCGGTCCATCCGCAGGCTCTCCGAGCGGCCCGTGCGCTGCTGGTAGCGCCCGGAGTCCCTTCCCGAGCCGTAACCGCGGCGAGAACCGTTGCCCCCCGCACCGGCACGGGACATGGCGACCAGTTCCGGGTTGACCCTGTTTGCGACGAGGCCGGAGGAATCGAACAGGTCAACGAGTTTGGTGCGGGTCAGCACGTGCTGCTCCAGCGGCACCGGGCGCTCCTCTGACACGATCACATCGGTGTCGCCGCGGACGGCCTGCAACCAGTCGCCGAATTCCTCCGCGTTGGAGACCGTGGCGCTGAGAGCCACCATTCGCACGTGCTGCGGGAGGTGGATGATGACCTCCTCCCAGACGGCGCCGCGGAAGCGGTCGGCAAGGTAGTGCACCTCATCCATGATCACGTAGGCGAGGTTGCTGAGCAGCGCCGAGTTGGCGTAGAGCATGTTGCGCAGGACCTCGGTGGTCATTACGACGATGCGCGCCTGGGCGTTGATGTTGGTGTCGCCGGTGAGTAATCCCACCTGGTCCGCGCCGTATCCGGCGACGAACTCTTGGAATTTCTGGTTGCTGAGTGCCTTCATGGGCGCGGTGTAGAACACCTTCGCCTGGCTGTCCTGCATGGCGAGGTACACGGCGAACTCGGCGACGATCGTTTTGCCGGCGCCGGTGGGGGCAGCCACGAGGACACTTTTCCCCGCCTCGAGGGATGCACAGGAGGCCAGCTGGAACTCGTCAAGGTCGAATCGTTGCTGGGCGCGAAACGCCTCCACCTTAGGTTGGGCGTTGCGGGCACGGGAAGCGGCGTAGCGTTCGGCGGGTGAAAGCTGGGTCACGGAATTTCTATCGCAATCTCGGCGGCGACTTTATCCGCACGTTTGGCTGCTGCGCGGTCGTGCCACCAGGCGACGCCCGCCGCGATGAAGTAGAGGATGACCATCGGAATGGCCAGCAGGAACATCGTGACGACGTCAGATGCGGGGGTCGCGATGGCGGCGAACAGGGCGATCAGGAGGACGGCCACGCGCCAGCCTTTGATGATGGCCTGGGCGGTGAGCACACCGATGAAGTTGAGCAGGACGAGGAAGACCGGAAGGACGAACCCGACCCCAATGGCGATGACGAGCTTCAGGACAAAGTCGACGTAGTCCTTGACCCGGAAGATCGACGCGTCTTCCTGGGCGGCGAAGCCGGCGAGCAGTTCCACGGTGTGCGGAAAGATGAACCAGCCGGTGGTGCAGCCGGCGAGGAACAGGGGGATGGCGGCTCCGAGGAACCCGACCGCATAGCGTTTCTCGCTGCGCTTAAGCGCCGGCACGATGTATGCCCAAATCTGCCAGAGCCAGACCGGGGACGAAATGATCACACCGAGGGTGACAGCGATCTGCAGCTGAACGTCGAATGCCTCGGTGGTGTACGTGTATGCGAGGGATGCGGTCCGGCCAGAACTTTGGGCGATCTGCTCGATGGGAACACGAAGTCCGGCGAGCACGTATTTGACCAGAAATATGCTGCCGACGGACGCGACCACAAAGGCGATCGCGGCGATGAACAGCCGCTTTCGAAGTTCGACGAGATGGGCGCCGAACGACATCCGCCCCTCGCGATCAGCGCCTCGTCGAGTGCGCTTTGCCACGGACCTTAGGGCTTAGGGTTTGTGTCGGCCGGGTTCACCGTGCTGCTGGTGTGACCCGAGTCACTGGGAACCGTCGGATACGCGGTACTGCCGGTGGCGGAATGTGAGGCAGCGGCAGCAGCCGCGTCGGCCTTCGCCTTTTCGGCCTCCGGGTCCTTGATCTCGGACTTGAAGATTTTCATGGACTGGCCGAGGCTGCGGGCCAGTGCTGGCAGTCGTGGTGCGCCGAAAAGGAGCAGGACGATCGCCAGGATGATCAACAGGTGCCAACCGGTTAAATTAGCCATAATGGTGCCACGTCCTTCGTTGTGCATCGATCGTTCAGATCATTTTACCCCCACGTTCCGCTGCTTCGCGGCGGGGAGCTCTCAGGTTGGGACGACCGGGCCGGCTTACTCGTAGCGGGCAGCCCCGGCGGCGGCCCATTCTGCGACGGCCCGGCGTGCCTCGGCGGGTTCGACGACCTCGGCGACGCCGGACATCGTGCCGAGGAGTCGTTTCAGCCCGTGGTAATGCGACACCCGGATCACGGTGCGCAGCCGCCCGTCGACCTCCGCGGTGTTTGCGCCGTCCGGCATGTAGTCGGCGAGCAGCGGCGCGGCGGCGGGCGCCACGTCGATGGTGACGAGCAGATCGTCGGCGGACCCCTCAAACAACGAGTCAGGCAGGACGACGTCCTTAGCCCGGAAGGTGATGGGCTCAGCGGAGATGCGGGGCTGGGCGATGCGGTCGAGGCGGAAGGTGCGGACCCCCTCGCGGGCGTGGTCCCACGCGCGGAGGTACCAGTCGGCATCCATCGACTCGATCCGCAACGGGTCGACGCGACGTCGCTCGGCACTGCCCCGTGAGTTGAGGTAGTCGAACTCGATTTGGACACCGTCTGTCACCGACTGCCGGATGAGTGTCAGGGTGCCGTCGGTCTCGGTGGCCTGAACGGCGACCTGGCTCGGCTCGGCGGATGCCCCACGGGACAGTTTTGCCATCAGGGTAGCGATGGCGCCGCGGTCGGCGTGTTCCGGGAGGGCGGACAGGTATTGAAGGCCGGCGATCAGAGCAGCAGCCTCGCGGGCAGAGAAACGGGGAGAGTCGTCGATGGCGACCCGATTAGTGAGGACGATCTGGTCGTTCTCCTCAAAATCGTCCCAGTTGATGTCGAAGAGGTCACCGTGCTGGTACGCGGCCGTGTCTCCGGGAATCCCGGAGACCCCGATGAGGCGGACGGCATCGCGGATCTGCTCCGGTTTGAGCCCGAAGTGCGCCGCGACCTCCGTCACCGACACCCGGTCGTGGTCGACCAGGTAGGGAACCAGCGACAGCAGAAAGGCCAGCTTGTCCTGTGCTTTGGCCTCAGCCATGGTCGGCCGCCGTTCTGATCAGGCGCGAGCGTACAGCCTCGCGCAGCTCGGGTGGGGAGAGCACAAGCACCTCGGGCCCGTAACCGGCGAGTTCGTCAGCGAAAAGGTTGATGTCGGAAAAATGCAACTGGAGTGTCCCATCCCCGGAGACGGTGGTGCCGCGGCGTTTGGACAGCCGGGTCGCGGCATCGGAATTCGCTTCGACCTCCACCAGTCCGGTGCGTTCGTCCCAGATCTGGTCGAGCTCGGCCATCGCGCGCGCCGTGGCTTCCGGACCAAACGGGGTGAAGCGGGTGGTGGTGGTGGTGATGGGCATCACGATACGGCGCAGCAGGAAGTTGCGTGTGCCACCGGCGTCCTTATCCTCGCCGTGCAACATCCACCTGCCCTGGTGCTGGATGAGGGCGATCGGGGCGACGGTGCGCACCCGGGCGTCGGCCTCCCCTGGCTTCAGGTATCCGAAGCGGACGACGACCTTTTTCTCCAGCGCCGCAGACAGGGGATCAAACGCAGGCTCGCGCACACGCAACCGTGGTGCGTAACCGAGGACGGGCTCGTCGGAGGTGACGCCGAGGGAACGCAGCTTGAGGATCGCCCGGCGGGACTGGCCCGACAGCGATCCTTCACGCCACACCATGGCAGCAAGGTTCAGCAGCGTCGTCTCTTCGGCGGAAAAGCTGATATCGGCGGGCAATTCATAGTCGCCGCGCGGGATACGGTAGCGCAGGTTCTGATTGTTGCCGGTGTCGTTCGGCGGCTCGATCGTCTCCAGTGGGACGCCGAGCTCGCGGATGTCGTCCTTATCGCGCTCAAATTGGCGCTCCAGGCTGACATTGCTGCCCGTCGCCGTGTAGCGCTGCCGATACCCCTGCACGGTAGAGAGAATCTCGGCTTTGGTCAGTCCCGTGTCGGTGGCCAGCAGCGCAAGGACAAGGCTGAAGAGCCGTTCTTCAACGGGGATCCGGGCTGATGCACTGGCAGGTGGCACTAGGTTCCTCTTGTCGTGACACCCGGCCAGTGTCGATCAAACGGTGGTGTGAGCCGGGACTACTGGATACCGAGGACGTCGAAGACGAAGACCATCGTCGAACCCTCGGGGATATCGGTGGGGCTGCTTCCCTCGGGGTAGCCGAACTTCGGCGGGACGACCACGAGGACCTGGCTCCCGACGGTCTGGCCGACCAGGGCCTTGGCGAAACCGGGAACCAGTCCGCTTGTGCCGTCGTCACCCATGGCGGTCGCGGCGAGCACTACGGCCTGCGGGGTGGCGGCGTCGGTCCAGGTTGACTGGAATACGGTTCCGGCTGCGCCGTCCGAGTTCCAGAGCACGCCTGTGTAGTTGAGGACAACGGAATCGTCCTTTTTGACCGTCGCACCGTCGCCCTTGCGGATGACCTCGATTTCAAGATCCGTCGGCGGGTTCTCGTTCGGAAGAGTGATTCCCGGGGTTCCGTTGGGCGCGGTCACGACGGCCGGGAATCCCGACTTGAGGGGCTGCAGGGCGCCGTTGGCGCGACCGAGGTAGCTGGCTTCAACATCGGTGACCAGAACAAGCGCGTCGTCGTTGGTGAGGCCGTACGACGGGTCGAGGGCGTCGGCGCCGAAGAACTCAGCCACCGTTCCAACGGTCGCCGTGCGTGAACCGACGGTCTGACACTGCACCGATGCTGCGATAGTTCCGGCGGCACTGACGGCCTCGGACTTTCCCACGGTCACGAGCAAGGGTGCCGCGGTGGGGTCATACGCTGTCGCGGTAAGCAGCTCTCCGGTCGAGCCGACGTAGATGCTGGCCTGGACGTTTGCAACACTTCCCGGGTAAAGGGTGTCTCCGTCGCCGGCACTGAGCTGCGTCGTTTGAAGCGTGGTGGTGGTAATCGGTGTGGGGAACGACACCGTGGGCATCTTGCCGGCGTCGCCGGTGGCCGAAACGAGTTTGGAGGCAGCACCCGTGTTGAGGATGGGATCGCAGCTCGAGGGGTCGGGGATGGCCGTGCACCCGGCGGTGACCGCCACAAAACACGCGGCGACAATGACAGCAACACTCTTGCGCACGGCGCCTTCTTTCATTCGAGCAGGGAATACCGAATTCACTCTAACGGCTCCCGGTTGTCACTTTGGTCGTCGGTGGGAGCTTCGGTCGTTACGGCGTCGCTGGCGCCCATGGCGGCCTCGGCGGCGGCATGGGCCTCGCGAACGTTCTTGCGCAATGCCTTGTCGGTGGGCTGGCGCTCTCCCAGGGATCCGGGGGTCCACGCCTCGACGTCAGCGTCCGAGTAGTCCGTTTTGGACGGGCGGCGCTTCAACTGTGGCGGGATGGCGCCGGGTGCGAGGCGCCGGGCGGTGAGCAGGAAGCCGGTGTGGCCGATCATGCGGTGATCTGGGCGTACGGCGAGGCCCTCCACGTGCCAGGTACGGACCATCGTTTCGGAACTCTGCGGTTCCGTGAAGAGGCCCGTGCGGCGCAGCGCCTCGGCGACCCGAGACAGCTGGGTAACCGTGGCGATGTAGCAGATGAGGACGCCGCCGGGGGTAAGCGCATCGGCCGTGACGTCGAGGCACTCCCAGGGGGCGAGCATGTCAAGCACAACCCGGTCGACGCTGCCGGGCTCAACTGCGGTCGGCAGGGATTCGGCGAGGTCGCCGACCGTTACCGTCCAGTTGCTGGGCACGGCGCCGAGGAAGGCCGCAACGTTGCCCTCGGCGACGTCGGCGAATTCCTGGCGGCGTTCGAACGAGTGAAGGCGACCGGTGGTGCCGATGGCGCGCAACAGCCAGAGGGACAGGGCGCCTGAGCCGACGCCCGCCTCCACCACCGTGGCACCGGGGAAGATATCGGCCTGGGCGAGGATCTGCGCGGCATCCTTCGGGTAGACGATGGCAGCTCCGCGTGGCATCGACATCACAAAGTCGGTCAGCAGCGGGCGCAGGGCGAGATATTCGATGCCGTTGGTGCTGGTGACCACCGATGCATCTGGTGCACCGATGACGGTGTTGTGGCTGAGGATGCCGCGGTGGGTGTGGAACTCGCCATCCTCCTTCAGCGTGACGGTGTTGAGGTGCCCCTTTGGGCCCGTCAGCTGGACGCGGTCGCCCGCGCGGAATGGGCCGCTTTGGCGGCGGAAAGCATCGGTCATACCGTGTCCTTAGATCGGAGCAGGGCGGCAAGGTCAGCGACAGTGCGCCCGGAGAGGGTCGGCCAGATTGTGTAACCGTTGGCCTCGGAGAGTGGGCTGTGGAGCGGGACCCCGACGGTGACCGCGCCGGAGGCAACGGCCGAGGTCACGCCCGGGATGGAGTCTTCGATCGCGACGCACTCGGCGATATCGACACCGAGTAGGGCGGCCGCCTTCAGGTACGCCTCGGGGTGGGGTTTGTTGATGGACACGTCGTCGCCGGCGACGATGTAGTCGAAGGCGGGGAAGTCGAATGTTGCCACAACACCCTCAGCCAGTGTTCGCAGTGAAGACGTGACCAGCGCGGTGGGGATACCCGCTTCGCGCAGCTCTTGCAGCAGTTCGCGGGCTCCCGGGCGCCAGTCGACGCCGGAGCGTACTTCTGAGTGAACCCGGTCAGTGAGCCAGTCCACAATCTCGTCGGCGCTCAGCGTAACGCCGCGCCCCTGGAGGATCGCGGCGGACTGCCAGAGTCCGCTCCCCACCAGGGTGAGGCCGTCTTCCGCGGTCCAGACGCCGCCGTAGGACTCGACGAGAGCGGTCTCGGCCCGCATCCAGTGCGGTTCGGTGTCGATCAAAGTGCCGTCCATGTCCCAGAGAACTGCGGCGGGGAAAGTAGTCACAACCGACGATTCTACGGGGCAGCGCTGGCCACCTCGGCGCGCGAAACCTCGGGGACGCCGCCGTCGTCCTATCCTTGGAGGAGGATGCGTGGATCACGCAGCAGATAACAAAAGGATTTTTCGTGCCAGAGACGTCGAGATTCACGAGCGGACGAGTGCTCGTTGTTGCCTTCGAAGGCTGGAACGACGCGGGTGAAGCGGCCACCGGCGCCGTGAAGACCCTCAAAGATCAGCTCAGTGTTTACCCCATTGCCGAAGTCGACCCGGAAGACTATTTCGACTATCAGTTCAATCGACCGACCATCACAGCGGACGAAGATGGTAACCGCGGGATCGTGTGGCCGAGCGTCACCGCCTACGGCCCGACTACCCCCGCTGCTGCACCCGGCGCGAACGTATACCTGCTGATCGGCTCCGAGCCGTCGCGTGGGTGGAAAACGTTCACGGCGGAGATCATTGAGATGATCGAGGACGCGGAGATCACCGGAGTGGTGTTCCTCGGCGCGATGCTCGCCGATGTTCCGCACACCAGACCGATCTCGGTATTCGTCTCCAGCGAAAATGCCGCGGTGCGCGAAGCGTTCGGGATCGAACGGAGCACGTACGAGGGTCCCGTAGGGATCCTGTCGGTGTTGTCAGCAGCAGCCGAGCAGGCCGATATCCCCACCGTGTCAATCTGGGCTTCGGTTCCCCACTACGTGCACAACGCCCCATCGCCGAAAGCCACCCTCGCGCTTATTGAGAAGCTCGAGGAGTACCTCGAGATCGAGATTCCGCGCGGCGACCTTGTTGCCGAGTCTGCGGCCTGGGAAAGTGGCATCGACGCTCTAGCCGGTGACGATGACGACATGGCCGCCTACATCGAGCAGCTCGAGCAGGCCAGGGACACGGTCGATTCCCCCGAGGCCAGCGGTGAGGCTATCGCCCAGGAGTTTGAGCAGTATCTGCGCAAGCGTGACGGCAAAGACGGCCGCGGCCCCGCCGGTGACGAGCCGTGGCGGCCCCCAGCAGCCTGAAAGCTCGCGAAATAACAATGCCCGCGCCCACCGATTAATCGGAGGGCGCGGGCATTGTTAGTTGGCCAGTTATCTCTAAGCCAGCCGGATTCCGAGTAATGCATCGACCGCGGCGACATCCACCGCGGTAGCACGCACGCCGGATTCGATTGCGTCGTCGATGGCCGTCACCGCCCCGGGGAAGTTGAGATCGTCCGCGACGATGGCGCGAACCCGCTCGAGTAGCGCAGTGGCCATGGTGTCCTGAGACGTGTCAGCGTCGAGTGCCCAACCGAGCCAGCGAGTAAGGCGCTGCTGCGCAGCCTTCAGGAGGTCGTCCGTCCATTCCCAGTCGTTGCGATAGTGCTGCGCCAGCAGGGCGAGCCGGATGGCGCGGGGGTCAACACCGTCCGCGGTGAGACGGGAGACCAACACGAGATTGCCGAGCGACTTGCTCATTTTCTCGCCCTGGTAGCCGACGAGTCCGGCGTGGGAATAACTGAGGGCAAGATGAGATCCGGTGATGGCAGCGGCGTGTCCCGCGCTGAACTCGTGGTGCGGGAAGATCAGGTCAGATCCGCCAGCCTGTACCGTGATGGGCAATTCCAGGTGCGTTTCGGCAATGACGGCACATTCGATGTGCCAACCTGGCCGGCCGGCGCCGAGGACCGAGTCCCAGCTGGGGTCACCGTCGCGGGCACCCCGCCACAGTAGCGGGTCGAGTGCATCGCGTTTTCCGACACGCTCCGGGTCTCCTCCGCGCTGCTCGCTCAACTCGAGCATGGTGGCGCGGTCCATCCGGCTCTCATCGCCGAGGGTCCACGGGGAGGACAAGGACGCGGCCGCGCTGTCGAAGTAGATATCGGTGTCCACGTAGTAGGCGATACCGCGGTCGAGTAGGAGCTTCACTGCCTCTGCCGTCGGCTCGATCATCTCGGTCACGGCAACGTAGTTGTCCGGCGGGATGATCGAGAGTGCTTCCATATCTCCGCGGAACAAATCGGTTTGCTGGGCTGCGAGCTCGCGCCAGTCCACACCCGTCGCCGTGGCACGTTCAAGGAGTGGGTCGTCGACGTCGGTGGTGTTTTGTACGTAACGGACGTCGTAGCCCGCGTCCATCCAGAGGCGGATCAGTCCGTCATACGCGAGATAGGTGGCCGCGTGGCCAAGATGTGTCGCGTCATACGGTGTTATTCCGCAGACGTAAAGACTGGCGGTAGACAGCGGCTTCGCTTCGACTTTTGCAGCGGTAGCGGTGTCCCACAGGCGTGGCGCGGTACCCGCGCCGGGAAGGGCCGGAACCCCGGGTCGGTTCCAAGATTTCACTGCCTAAGCCTAGCTGGCCACACGCATCCCCATTGACGTGTGATGAAAACGACAACGTCCCTCCCCTCGTTGCCACCCGTGGTGTTTGTGCTTCGAGGTGTACCGGGGCAACGGAAGGAGGGACGCTAACTCAATTAGACGAAGAACTGGTCTCCCGCAGCTCCGAGCCCAAAGTTCAGCTCGTGGTCACCGAATGGGTGGGCATGGGCAGTAATTACGCGCCTCACCTGAACCAGGGGATGATCGTCAAGTGCGGACAGCGAAGGCTCCCAGTCTTCGGATTCAAGAATGATCCGTGCTATTACTTTCGCCATGATGTGTCCTCGAATGCTCGCGTTATGTCGCGTGCCGAGGTCCGGGGCACCTTGGCCAATGCTACCGCGTCGCGGTTTCGGCGTCGAGAGCGAATGGTGGGCGCTGATGATGTTTTCGCAGATTTGCTGGCGCGCAATCCGCGTACTGAAGAGCGGTTCGACGGAGGAGTCAGAGCGCCAGTTGGCGCGAGATGATCAACTCTGCGACATTCCGCAGGCCCAGACTGTTGCTTCGGGAATACTCGCGAAGCAGGCGAAATGCCTCGTCCATGTCGACATTCCTGGTCTGGGCAATAACACCCTTCGCCTGCTCGATAACAACCCGGCTGTTCAATGCATACTGCAGTTGCTGTTGGGCGACGTCACTTTCGCGCAGGGCGCGCTCGTGCAGAATGCCGATGGTCGCGACATCAGCTAATCCCTGGGCGACCGAGTGGTCCTCGGTTTCTACGGATCCCCGAGCGTCGCGGAAGAGCGTAAGGGTGCCAATGATCGAGCGTCTGAGCCGGAGCGGGACGGCGTAGGCGGAGAGAAAGCCCTGGGCTAGGGCTTCGGTGCGAAACTCGCTCCAGTCGTCATCGAGCGCAGCGATGTCTGCAACGTCAACGGCTTTTCCGGTTGCGTAACACAGGACCGATGGCCCAAGCCCGGAATGTACTTGCATGATGCCGACCAGCCGGCTGGACTCGCTGGTAGATGCCACAACCTCGAGCCCGCCAAGATCGTCGGCCAGGAGCAGCCCTGCCGCTGACGCGTCGAGGAGGTCGGCGCAGGTGTCGACGAGGGTCTGCAGCAGGTCGACAACGTCGTACCCGGCAACCAACGTGTCCGCAAGCGCGACGAAGGCGGCAGCAAGCTTGCCATCCCGCGTTTGACTCACCATGTGTCCCACCTTACTGCCGTACCCCACCCGAGCATTTACGGCTCCTCCGTTGATGAAAAGTCAAGTCGGCGCTCGACGATATCGGCAGCAACTTCACGCACGGAACGACCGCTGGCGAACGCATGAGCGCGCAGGAGCAACGCCGCGTCATCAGCGCTGACATTCAATTGGGCCAGTACCATCCCGGTCGCCTGGTGAACCTCCCGTCGCGAGGTGTAGGCGGGAGGCGGGACATCCCCCGCACCACCATGTTCGACGCTCTGGTCGTCGAGGATGCGCCGCAAAACCTGCCATGCCGCCACGTTCGCGAGGGCCGAGGCGTCGGCGACCTCTGTTGGTTTCAGTTCTCCAACGGTCGTGGCGAACAGGTCAACGGCTCCAATGCCCAGAGACCCAACCTTGAGGGGAAAGGCGAACATCGCGGCCACTCCCTGTGCACTTTCGTCGGAGCGGATGGCTTCGCTGAAAATCGGCCATTCCGAAGACATCAGTCGTATGTCGTTCGCCAGGACGGGGCGATTGGTCGACAACGCCTGCCAGCACGGACCCTCACCCAGGTCGAACTGCAACTCGTCCAATCGGGCCGCTGTGGCATCACTAAAACATACGGTCGACTGTCCGAGGCCGCCTGCAAGGATCGACACTGAAGCCCCGGTGACCGGCAAGAGGGATAGGAAAGGATCGCACAGGCTGGACTGCTGCTCGTGCGACCTCGAGAGAGCGCGACGCGCCTCGTAAAACCTTCGGCGCTCAGGCATTGTTGCAGGAGCGCGTGCGATGGCGTTGCGCCATTTCGTCCTCGTCCCTTTTCCTCGCGGTGCCACACGCGGTCGGCAGCCGCTACGCGGTGCCCGAGTGCGTGATGACCGGCAGTCCCAATTTACCGTGTGATGCATTGCGACAGTAGACCCGGCTGGTCGCCCGAACGTCGAAGGGCGACACAACAGGTTGTTACGGCAGCAGAACCCCTGTGGACAACAACACGATCAAAGCGATACCGAGAACGATCCGGTAGATCACAAACGGGAGGTAGGACCGCTTGGAGATGTAGTTCATAAAGAACGCGATCACCACGAATCCCACAACACCGGCGACAACCGTCGCGACAGCCGTTTCTGCCGCTCCGAAGATTTCGGGGGTGCACCCCGCCGCCGCCACGCACGGATCAGAGACCGTTTTGTAGACCTGGTAGAGGCCGCTGCCGAACACCGCAGGAATAGCCAGGAGGAACGTGTAACGGGCCGCAGCGCGACGGTCGAATCCGAGGAAAAGGCCGGCGGTGATCGTGCCGCCGGAACGTGAAACGCCGGGGATGAGGGCGAGCGCCTGGGCGAAACCGAAGATCATTGCGCTTCCCCAGGTCAGTTCCTTGAGGCGTTTTTCCTTTTTGCCGACGTGGTCGGCGATGCCGAGCAGGATTCCGAAACCGATAAGTGTGAACGCGACGATCCACAGAGATCGGAGAGTCGTCTCGATCTGATCCTGGAACAGCAGTCCGAGGACAACGATCGGCACGCTGCCCACGATGATGAACCAGCCCATACGAACGTCGGGGTCGTCCTGGGGTACCTTGCGGAACAGGGCCTTGAACCATTTGCTGATGATTCTGGTGATGTCGTGCCAGAAATAGATGAGGACGGCGGTTTCGGTTCCCAGCTGGGTGATGGCGGTAAACGCCGCGCCGGGGTCTCCGCCCGTTCCGAGGAATTCGCCCACGATGCGCAGATGTGCGCTGGAGGATACGGGAAGGAATTCCGTCAGACCTTGGACAAGGCCAAGGATGATCGCCTCGAGAAAGTTCAATGTGTGTCCCCGCTAGTAGTTGAGCAGCAGGTCGCCGAGGACCCCCCTGCCAAACAATAACGCGTCGAGCGGAACCCGCTCGTCAACGCCATGGAACATTCCGGGGAAATCGAGACCCTCCGGCAGTTTGAGTGGGGCGAAGCCGTAACCGGTGATTCCCAGCGTTGAAAGGGCTTTGTTGTCGGTGCCACCCGAGAGGATGTACGGCAGCACGGTGGCCTCAGGGTCCGCGGTGGTAAGCGATGAAATCATCGCCTCGACCAGCGGCCCCTCAAACGGAGTTTCAAGTCCGATGTCCTTGTGCATGATGACTATTTCGATCTCGTCGCCGATGAGTTCGCGGATTTCTACGAGGACGGCATCCTCTTCGCCAGCGAGGGTACGGATGTCGACGAGCGCCTCGGCTGTGTCGGGGATCACGTTGTGCTTGTATCCACCAGCCAGCAGGGTCGGGTTGGTCGTGGTGCGAAGGCTGCCGCGGATGAATCCGCCGGGGGTGCCGGTGCTGAGAACAATTTCGTCGGGACCGACCTGCTCCGGGTCCGTTCCCATAATTCGGGCGAGTTCGCCGATGAGCTGCTCGGTAGTGGAGGTCAGGTGGATCGGCCACTGGTGCCTGCCGATCTTCGCAACCGCTTCCGCCAGCTTGGTGATGGCGTTGTTCTCCATCACGCGGCTGCCGTGGGCGGCGGTGCCGCGCGCGATCAACTTGATCCAGACCAGGGCCTTCTCACCGGTCTGCAGCAAATAGGCGCGCTGGCCGTTCATGGTGATGGAGTAGCCTCCCACCTCGCTGATCGCTTCGGTTGCGCCCGCGAACAACTGGGGCTGGTTCTTGACGACGTGCTGGGAGCCGAACACTCCCCCGTTCTCCTCGTCGGAGAAAAAACCGATGACGAGGTCGCGCTTGGGCTGCTTGCCGCTGCCGAGAATGTCGGACAGCGCGCCGATCATCATCGCGTCCATGTCCTTCATGTCGACGGCACCGCGACCCCACAACATGCCGTCCTTTACCTCTCCGGCGAACGGGTCGACCGTCCAGTTGGCAGCATCGGCCGGGACCACATCGGTGTGGCCGTGCACAACGAGGGCGGGGCGCTCGCGGGCTACCTCGGCCGATGCGCCCTCGTAGGAGCCCTCGACCCGCGCGATGACGGAAGTGCGACCGGGCGCCGCATCGAAGTACTGAGGCGTGAGTCCGAGCCGCTCGAGATGGGCGCCAAGGTATTCGGCGGCTTCGGTCTCTCCGTTCGAGCGGCCCTCCCCGTAGTTGGTGGTGTCGAATCGAATTAAGTCACGGGCGATCGCAGCGGTTTCTTCGAGCATGTGAACACGCTACCGGTCCCCGTGTGATCCCGGGCCGGCCGCCGCGGCACGGTGAACGTTATGCCGTAGGCGCCAAAATCCGATGATTATTCACGTAATCACACCAATTTCACGCACCTAGGGGCGACACGCCCGGCACGAAGTGGGTACTCCCCAGTATTTACAAGGCTTCCAACCTCCCGGTCTATGGGGGCCTAAATCCCGTGCTAATCTCTTACGTCGGCAAGTGCGAAAGCAAGTGCCGAAGATGCGCGCGGGTGGCGGAAATGGCAGACGCGCTAGCTTGAGGTGCTAGTGCCCTTACGGGCGTGGGGGTTCAAGTCCCCCTTCGCGCACACTGTGTTGAGACAGAAGAAGAGCCGGACCAGAAATGGTCCGGCTCTTCTTGGTTAACCCGTCAGCGACTGGTCCGAGCCACACAACTCGATCGCATGAATTCTGGCCCGACGGTGTCAGCCGTTGCGTCTGAGCAGGGCTCTGCGCG
>JAODAO010000381.1 GCA_025463465.1 Glaciihabitans sp.
CGGTGAGGAGAGTGCGTCTGCGGAGTTCGGGCTCAGCGAGCCATACGAAGACGATCGCGTGGGTGATCCGAGCGACGAGATAGGTGCCGACGAAGACTAGGGGGCCGAAGAGACCGCCGGGCAGGTCGTCGTACGCTTCCAGCACCACGAGGCCGGCGACGAACATGGCCGTCATGCCGATGATCATCGCCACACGAACCACGCCCTGGTCAGCGTGGGCGACATTGGTGAGCCAGCCGTACGATGTCCAGGCCCACCACAGCAATGCGAGGATGACCAACGCCTGCAGGATTCCGAGGGCGTCGTGCTGCTGTGCCATGAGCCGGCTGAGCTGGGTGAATGCGAATACAAACGCGAGGTCGAAGAAGAGCTCGAGCGTGGTGACGCGATCGCCTTCTCGACTGGTGACCGCTCGGATCAGCGGGTTGCCCGGAGCGGCTCTGCGACCGTTCATGGCCTGACCCGAACATTGGCGCGAACGGACAAAGGTGACAGGCGCTCTTGGAGCACGGCGGTGAACCGGGCGCGGTTGGCAGGATCGAGGCTGTCCGCGCTCGACGGGACAACCTGGCCGTTCTCCAGGTAGCTGCCAGACGGAACCGCCGCCGTGCTGGCTGTGAGTACCAGCTCAGCACCATACGTTGCCGGCCCGCCGATGCGACCCATCATCGCGGCGCTGAGTGGGGTGTCGTTGAGTCCCGGGCACAGGGCGACGACATCGTGGGAGCAGCCTTCCTCCTCCTCGGCGAGGAGCGACGACCAGGTCACCATCGCCAGCTTCGACCTCGCGTAGGCAGTGATGGGGCTGTAGTTGTGCTCCAGATCGATGTCGTCGAAATCGAAATGCTCGACGCGGTGTGCCGACGAGCCGACGTTAACGATCCGAGCGCCCTCGGCGAGGCGAGGGACGACGAGGCGGGTGAACAGAGCCGGAGCGAGCGCGTTGACCTGCAACGTGCGCTCGAATCCGTCGGAGGTGATGATCCGCCCCCGAGCGCCTGGAACGCCGGCGTTGTTGATGAGCAGGTCGATCGAGGGCGCCGACGTGCGGACGCGGTCTGCCGCTTCTACGGCGTCGTCCAAGTGGGTGAAATCCGCCGCAATGTAACGGACTTCAGCACTGCCCGCCCGGCTGATTCGGTCGAGGGTTGGCGCCGCATCCTGTTGCTTTTCGACACCGAGTGCGATCAGGGTGGTGGCCATACCGACGAGACGGAGGGCGGTAGCCTCGCCGATGCCGCTGGTGGCGCCGGTGAGGACGACGGTTCCGAACCGGGGGCTCACAGCCCGTACCCCCCGGTCGCCAGGATGTCTTCGCCGGTGATCCACGCCGAGTCGTCGGAGACGAGGAAGGCGATGACCTTTCCGATGTCGGCCGGCTCGCCAATCCGCCCGAACGCGGTCTTGGCAGCGAGCCCGTCGATCACCTCCGGGAACCGTTCGAAAGCGTTGTCGCCGAGACGGGTTCGGGTCGGGCCGGGAGAGACCGAGTTCACGCGGATGGACCGGCCGCTGAGCTCTTTGGCGAGGAAGCGGGTGGCGACGGCGAGGCCCCCCTTCATCGCCGCGTACCCCGAGTAGCCGGGCTCGGTGTCGCCCGCACGCACTGAGCTGCTGGAGGTGTTGACAATCGCGCCGCCGTCGGTGATCAGGGGCAGGAGGGCCTGGGTGAGGAAGTACGGGCCACGCAGCAGTACGCGGTAGTAGGCGTCGAAGGCATCCTCGGTCATTTCCTCGAAGCTCATGCCGCCGCCGAAGCCGGCGTTGTTCACCAGGGCATGAATGCGATCTGCGCCCCATTCACTCCTCAGCACGCCGCTGAGCGCTTTCGTGAAGTCGGGGAAGGAGCCGCTGCGGCTGAGGTCGAGCGGAAGTGCGACGGCGGTGCCGCCGTTGCCCCGGACTTCCTCGACGGTCCTCTCGGCTCCCTCGGGGCGTGCGTTGTAGGTGACGACGACGCCCATTCCGCGGGCGGCGATCTCGATGGCGGTGCCGCGTCCGATGCCAGAGCTTGCTCCGGTGACGACGACGATCTTCTGGTCAGGGGTCTGTTCGTTCATGGTCTAAGGCAACCGCCAGCCGCGCACTCGGAGTTAGTGGAATCCCATCAACTCCTTGCACAATGCTGCCGTCCTGGACAGGAATTGATGCCTTCCATGCGCGTAGGTGTTTGACTCCTCACATGTCCTTCGACGAATTCCGTGCCCTCGTAGGGCAACACGCCCCGGGTGGCATCAGTACGACCGCCATCCCCGGCGTGCTCGTCTCGCGGATGAACGACAGTGGGTCGCAGGACGAATCCACAACGGGCACTATCCTCGCTGTCGTCGCGCAAGGAACCAAACGAATCTCCGTGGGAGGAACGGTTCACGACTATGGGGCCGGCCAATATCTGGTCGCCTCCGTGGATCTCCCGGTCAGCGGACACTTCACCGACGCCACCCCCGAGCACCCTGCGTTGGGATTCGGTCTGCAGCTGCGTCCGGAGGCGATCGCCGAGCTTATGCTCACCGCCGCTGCGGCCGATTTCCCTCGACCACAGCGGGGGGAGCTGTCACCCCCGGCGATCACTGTCGGCGACACGACGTCGCGTCTGCTCGACGCCACTTTGCGTATGTTGCGGCTGCTTGACCACCCCCGGGACATCCCGGTGCTCGCTCCAATGATCGAACGGGAAATTCTCTGGCTGATCATGTCGGGCGAGCAGGGTGCGACCGTGCGTCAGCTCGGGCTCGCTGACAGCAGTCTCAGTCGCGTCCGCCACGCCGTTCGATGGATACGGGAGCACTTCACCGAGTCGCTCCGTGTCGACGAGCTTGCCGAAATCGCGAGGATGAGCCCCTCAGCATTCCACCGAGCGTTCCACGCGGTGACGTCGTTGAGCCCGATCCAGTACCAGAAAAGCATCCGGTTGCAGGAGGCCCGGTTGCGCCTGATCGCCAACCCCGGCGATATCGGCGCGACCGCATTCGCAGTCGGCTACGACAGCCCTTCGCAGTTCAGCCGCGAGTATCGACGGGAATTCGGAGCGTCACCCCGGGAGGATGCCGCCTCGCTCCGCGCGTCAGCCCGACGATAGCTTCGCGCAGACGAGAGTGCCGCCCGACAAGAGAATCGTGAGGTGTCACTTTCGAGTCTGCGACCGGCTCACTAGAGTCGCGGTATGAACATCAACGCAGTGACGGTGGGGATCCCCGTGAACGACCTCGACGCGGCTATCGCCTGGTATCGGTCAGCGTTGGAGCTCGACGGGCTCGAGCTGTCACCCGTCGAAGGTGTTGCCGAGCTCGACCTTGGACCCTTCTGGCTGCAGCTGGCCCTCGCGCCGGAACTCGCCGGCCAGGAGGGCATCTCGATGAACCTCAGCGTGCCGAATGCCACCGAGGAACAGGCGCGGCTGGCGGGCCTCGGCCTCGACGTCAGCGAGGTGCAGCGGTTCGAGGGTGTGGTCGAATTCTTCGAACTCACCGACCCCGACGGTAACAAGATCGGTTTTGTCACCGAACTCGTCTGATTCAGCTGCGAACTGACTCAGCTGCGCACTGACTTAGATGCGAACCGAATCAGCTGTCGACGCCGCCCGGCGCTGGCAGCTTCGGGGTACCGGGGATCAGCCCGAGCGAGACGACGTGGTAGTCGCCGCCAAATGCACCGACGGTGTAACACTCCCAGCCGACGAGGCCGTCGCCGAAGAATTCGAAGCGGGCGACGGAGCTGATCGCGCCGGGTTCCTCGTAAGCGACCCAGATGGCGCAACTGGCCTGGGCGGTGCGGGATCCCACACTGATTGTCGTCATCACACCGGGCAGCACAAGAGCCAGCAGCCCGAGAACTACAACAACCCGGGTGATCGCCTTCATCTTCCGGCTGCGCAGCGGGCGGTCCGAGGGCTCGTAGCCAGCGAGTTCGGGTTCGTCGTCGTGGATACTCATCCGTTCCAGTGTTCCATGCCTTGGTGTGAAGCCATAAGAACACGTTGGTAACGATGCCGCAGGAACGCTAGTGCGGGCCGTCGCGGACCCCCGCAGCCCACCCGCCGCACACCACCGGTCCCGTCGCGGCATCCAGCCTAAATCGCTACGCTGCCAAGAGGTGGTCGGTCGCGAAAGTGGCCTCCCATCACCAACGCAAAGGAGCCCCGAGGTGAGTGAAACCGTGCAGGACGAATCAACCGGGGCCACAACATCCCCCAGCGCAACCTCCTCGAGTGACATCCTGACCACCGGGCCAGCGTGGTGGAGTACCGCGGTGGTGTACCAGATCTACCCGCGCAGCTTCGCGGACTCCAACGGTGACGGCGTCGGCGACATCGACGGCATCCGCTCCCGCCTCGGCTACCTGCAGGCCCTCGGCGTCGACGTGCTCTGGCTCTCGCCGATCTACCGCTCGCCCCAGCGCGACAACGGCTACGACATCAGCGACTACCAGGACATCAACCACCGCTACGCCAACAAGGCCGACATCGACGCGCTCGTCGACGACGTCCACGCCCCCGTCATGAAGC
>JAODAO010000405.1 GCA_025463465.1 Glaciihabitans sp.
GCACACGCGGTGGCGACACCCTCCGGGCTTCCGCCGACACCGACACACATGTCGATGCGGGTTCCGGTGCGGGCGGCATTGATTCCACCGGCGACGTCACCGTCGAGCATCAGCTGGGTGCCGGCGCCCGCTGCGCGGATGTCCTCGATCAGCTGGGCGTGGCGCGGTCGGTCGAGAACGGCGACGTTCATCTCCGACACCGGCTTGCCCTTGGCCTTGGCCAGGGCGCGGATGTTCTCGCCGATCGGCTTGCGGATGTCAACAACACCGATGCCCTCCCCCGAGGTGACGATTTTGTCCATGTAGAACACCATTGACGCGTCGAGCATCGACCCGCGGTCGGAGACGGCGATCATCGAGAGGGCGTTCTGGCGTCCGGCGGCGGTGAGCGACGTTCCGTCGATGGGGTCAACGGCGATGTCGCAGGCCGGTCCTCGGCCGTTGCCGACGTGTTCGCCGTTGAACAGCATGGGCGCTTTGTCCTTCTCACCCTCACCGATGACGATCACGCCATCGAAGTTGACGGTTCCGAGGAACTTGCGCATGGCGTCGACGGCGGCCGTGTCTGCGGCGTTTTTATCGCCACGGCCGATGAAGGGAACGGCGCGAATCGCGGCAGCTTCTGTCGCTCTGACGAGTTCCATGGCGAGGTTGCGGTCGGGGTGGAGGAAAAGGCTTTCGGTATCCGTACTCACGTGAATGTGCATCCTTGCAGTCGTTTGGCCGTCGTCGCTGTGGTGGAGATTCGTCGGACAGAATCAACGCGAAACCAGTTTATCCAGCGGGGTTGCCGCTGGCGCCAGTTTATCCACCGGCTCAGATTCGGCGGCACCTCTCCCTCACGACCGACGTGCGAAATGTCCGAATTAATTCCCGCGGTGGATGTCTGCCCGCAAGTACCGGCTGGCCCGCAAGTGAACTCAATAGACTTAGGCCGAACCGCGCAGTCCGCGGTCATCCAGAAATTCGCAGGAGGAGCCAGTTATGCCCGTCGCAACCCCCGAGCAGTACGCCGCAATGCTCGACAAGGCCAAGACCAACGGTTTTGCGTACCCAGCTATCAACGTGTCGTCATCGTCGACGATCAACTCCGTGCTGCAGGGCCTGTCCGACGCCGGCTCCGACGGCATCATCCAGGTCACCACCGGCGGGGCGGACTACTTTGCCGGCCACACCGTCAAGAACCGCGCATCCGGCGCACTGGCCTTCGCGGCCTTTGTCACCGAGGTCGCCAAGAACTACCCGGTCACCGTCGCCCTGCACACCGACCACTGCCCGAAGGACGCCCTCGACGGCTTCGTGCTTCCCCTGATCGCCGCCTCGGAGGCCGAGGTGAAGGCTGGCCGCAACCCGATCTTCCAGTCCCACATGTGGGATGGTTCCGCCGTGCCGCTCGAGGAGAACCTGCGCATCGCCAAGGACCTCCTTCCGCGGATGAAGGCCATCAGCTCGATCCTCGAGGTCGAAATCGGTGTTGTCGGTGGCGAGGAAGACGGTGTCAGCCACGACATCAACGACAACCTGTACACCACCCTCGACGATGTCATCGCGACGGTTGAGGCCCTTGGCCTCGGCGACGAGGGCCGCTACATTGCCGCCCTCACCTTCGGCAACGTGCACGGTGTGTACAAGCCCGGAAACGTGAAGCTTCGCCCCGAGCTGCTCGGCGAGATTCAGGCCGGCATCGCCGCGAAGTACGGCACCGGCGCCAAGCCGCTCGACCTCGTCTTCCACGGCGGATCCGGCTCGACCGACGACGAGATCGCCACCGCCGTCTCGAACGGTGTTGTCAAGATGAACATCGACACCGACACCCAGTACGCCTACAGCCGCTCCATCGCTGACACTGTCCTGCGCAACTACGACGGTTTCCTCAAGGTCGACGGCGAAGTCGGTAACAAGAAGGTCTACGACCCGCGCTCCTGGGGCAAGCTGGCCGAGACCGCCATGGCCGCTCGCGTGGTGGAGGCCACCAAGCAGCTCGGTTCCGCTGGCTGGTCAAGCAAGTAACATCGCAGCACCTGTTATCCCCGCGTCGCCCCGCTGCCGGTTATCCGGTGCCGGGGCGACGCGGTGGTTAACGGTGCTCAGTCGCCCTGATCCGCCGGGATCTCGAAACGGAACAATGAGCTTCGGCCGTCGGCCCAGGTGAGGTTGTCGACGGTGGTCTGCAGGGTCAGGTAGTACGGGGCGAGCATCATCAACCGGCGCCCCTCCGGCAGGTCGACGTCGAGGCTGAGGGCAACGGCGGTGGAGTCGTTGTCCTGGCCGCGCAGCTCGATCAACAGCGACTCCGGGTCAACGGCCGGGTTGTCGAGGATGACCATCAGCAGCCCGCGCAGAGCCGCCCGCTGGGGCTGGCCCATCCGGTCGGCCCGGCGCCCGGGGTCACTGACCACCAGGCCCGATTCTGCGGCGATGTCCTCGAGCCAGCTCCGGTTCGCCGCACTGACGAGGTCGCCGCGCACCCGCTCGGCCAGGTGCATTGCCTGCAGGCGATCCTCCGCGGAGATCGTGCCGCGTTCGGCGATGGCCTCGAGGAACGGCACAACGTCTGTGCCGATCCTGTCGACCGCGTTCGCCTCCGGGATGCCCGCGACGTCATCCGGCTGGGGGTATGGCTCCTGCCGTGGTTCCGACCCTGCCCCGTCGATTGGTGACGTAATGGACGCCGGGGTGGTGAGCGGCGCGATGGTCGAATCGGTGGTCGAATCGGTGGGCGGCGCGGTGAGCGCGGCGAGCGGCTGTCCGTGGTGGTCGCGGTCCGAGAGCTGCCAGGTGCGCGAGACGAAGGTGCTGGTGAACACCACCCCGGCCACCAGCGAGACCAGGATCGGGGTTACCGCAATCAGGCCGATGCTGAGCGGGTATGCGGGATGGTCTCCCGTCGGGTACGCGACCGTGGCGCTCACCCAGACGACCGCCAGCAGCGGCACGGCGTTGATCACCAGCTGCCGGGCGGAGGAGAACGGGGCGAGGGCGCCCTGCACCATCGATAGCGATACGAGGGCCCACCAGTGCTCGACCCGCACCGTCCCGCCGACGGTGCCCGCCGCCGAGACCAGCACCCCGAGTGTCGCGACCCCGAGGATGGCGAAACTCCAGGCCAGCCCGAGCCTGGCCCGGTGCGGCCGGGTGGCGAACCCGGTCAGCACACCGGCGACGAGAAAGATGGGCGCGGCGGCGAGCTGCAGGCCGGGTTCGCTCCACCGATCCCAGAGCGTGACCGACGCCGCTACGCCCTGCAGGGCGGCGGCGACGCCCAGCAGCAGGGGGATGACGGGGGCGGTGAACCAGCTGAGCGGGTCTACCCGTTGTGGGGATACCAGCCACGACGCGGGCAGCAAGACAGCTCGCCGCTGGCCGCGGGGTGATTCAGGCATCCCACCCTCGCGCAGGGAAGGAGATGATGACGGAGGTTCCTGCGCCCACCGTCGAGAAGACTTTGACGCTTCCACCGGCGGTCTCCACCCGGTGCAGCACCGAGATGCGCAGGCCGAGCCGGTCGGCTGGCACGGCCGCGGGGTCGAAACCGGTACCGGCGTCGACGACCATCACGGTCACCCGGTCGGAGTCGCCGCCGAGGATCAGCTCGGCGGAGCGCACCCCCGAGTGCCGCAGGACGTTGTCGAGGCAGGCCCCGACGGCGCCGAGGGC
>JAODAO010000421.1 GCA_025463465.1 Glaciihabitans sp.
TAATAGGCCACGTCGCGTCGGCGCCGAGGTCCGTAGCCAGGCGGGCGGAAGCCGCTCGCCAACGGCCCGGGGGAGAAGGGCGCTGGCGGCGGGCCGTAGCAACGCCCGCCAGACCAGGTAGAGCAACATTGCGAGCGGCAACGAGCTCAGCAGCACACCGGGGAAGCCGTGCGTTACTTCGTAGGAGAGGAACGTCGGAAAAAACAGCGGCAGGTCCGGCGTCATGGCGCCAACGGCAACAGCCCCAAAGGGCAGCGGGCCGCGCACAAAAGGCAGCGCGACAACGGCATGGCTGGCGGTGAATGGCATGGGGCAAGTGTGCCCACCTCATCCGCGGTTGTCGAGATACCGTCAGATTGCTGGGCCGAGCGCGCTAACGCTTCCGAGCGCGAACGATCAGGATTGCCATCCATACGATGATTGCCGCGCCGCCGACGACAATGCCGAACAGGGGGTGTATGCCCCACAGGATGGTCCGTCCGCCGATCAGGCTGATCACCCCGTGAACCAGCAGCCACCCACCACCGAGGGTCAGGACCACGGTCGAGGCGATAAGAATCCAAAAGGCGGCCATGCTGGATTCCGGGACCATTCGCCTGGCGTAGTCAGTGGGGCTGCCAAACGATTCGTAGGGGCTGTCGCCACTTTCCTCCGTGTGGCTCTGCACCTGTCGCACGATATCCACGATGAGTACCTGCGGCACACTACGCAGGTCGAGGGCGTCCTCGAGGTCGGACAGGTATTCCGCGAGCGATGTAGACGTCATGGTGGTATCGCCCTAGCGATTACTCGAACGTGGGGCCGGCCGGAGGTAATCGGTAAGGAAGCCGCTGGTAATCCCCACCAGGAGGATCAGCAGGGCCGGCCATAACTCGACCTCTCCGACGTAGTTCTCAATATCAACGTTGGCTATCGCCTTCAGGGCGAAGATGCCGATGACGTAGGCAATGGCCAGAACAGCAGCGACGATAATGACCCGGCGTCCCCGGGTGGACCTTTTCACCTCGGGAAAGCTGCTGGCATATTCCACCGGTGTCCCGAACTCGCTCGCGGCATCCGTACCGGTCATCGCCGTGTGCGCGCGCACCTCGTCGACGGTCTCGGCGATGGTGGCTTCCGGGATACCGCGTTGCCGCAGGTTGAACGCCAATTCGTGTTCGTAGGTCATCAGACTTCCTGTCGTCCGGGGAGGAGATCGGCCAGATTCGTGTTCGTACGGTGCCAGGCCTCGAGGCTCCGGGTGAGTTCGTCTACCCCGAGCGGGGTTAGCGCGAACACTTTGCGTCCGGGGCCGGCGTCGTCGTGATCCCAGGTGTGGTCGAGCAACCCCTGTTCCTCGAGCCGCCGGAGGAGCGGGTAGAGCGTGCCACCTTTAATGCGCTCGAAGCCGTGGGTGCGGAGAACATCGATCATCGCGTACCCGTGCAAAGGGCTGGAGCTGAGAAGCGCCAGCACCGCCTGCGGCAGGGCAGCCCGGTTAAGCTCGGATTGCCAATCGATCGGGGACATAGTAGATAGTAACGCTACCTAGGTAGGAAGGTCCACCCTTCGAGTGGTAACGATCGGGTAGGCGCTCACGACCGTTCGGTGGCGCAGGCGGATCCTCCTAGAATCGCAGGCGGTAAGCGGGGGCCTAGCGGCGCACCTTGGCCGCCGGTAGGGCCGCGGTGACGGCCGGGTGATCGGCGGGCAGGCCGTGGCGCTCGCCGTTCTGCAGCAGCTGGATGTTTTTACGTTCCCAGCTGGCAAGCTCCTGGCGTTCGCCGTCGATGGCGAGGCCTTCGGCGCAGGCCGCGGTCTTTTTGCCGCAGCTGCAGAAGCCCGCCTTGTTCGGGTCGTCATGGTGAAGGGCGTTGACCCGCCACAGCGCCGTCATGGTGCGGTCGAGCCGACGGTAGGCGAGCGCGGTGGTGCGCTCCGCCCGGGTGACGAGCTCCGTGGTGAGCGAGTCGCGGATCTTGCCCGTCGGGGCGCGGCTGAAGTCGGAGGCGACACTGTCGGTCAGCTCGTTGAGCTGGGTGGTGAGGTCGGCGATGAGGGCTTCGTTCTCGGCATCCATCTGCAGGGACGCGGCGACAAAGGTGGCGCTGTCGCTCTGCTGGTCGTTGAGAATGCCAGCCCACAGGGCCACGTGTTCTGTGTCGCGGCGTTCAGCCTTCGCCGTGCCAAGGTGGTTGACGCAGTGGGTGCAGACCACCTGGTCGCTGGGGGAGGTGAACTGGAACGGCTGCACCGACCGGCAGCACAAACACGGCACCTCGACGGTGATGTAAAGCTCATACGCATGGGTCACGGCAAAAGCTTAACCGCCAGCACAAGATAAGCGACAGGAACGGAACCCGGCGCCCGTTCACACGGCAATGTGTAAGGCTGGCGCTATGCAACGTAGCAACTGGTCAGGAACCTATACCTTCCGCGCCGCCGAGATCGTCGAGCCGAGCACTATCGACGAGGTGCAGCGCATCGTGCGCGATACACAACGGGTGCGTGCGCTTGGCTCGCGGCACTCATTCAACGCCCTGGCCGACACGGAGGGCACCCTCGTTCACCTCGGCGGCATCACCACCCCGCCGCAGATCGACGAGGCGGCGATGACGGTCACCGTGGGTGCGGCCACCCGCTACGGCG
>JAODAO010000478.1 GCA_025463465.1 Glaciihabitans sp.
TGCTGCACGAGTTCCTCGGCGCCACATCAAACGTCCGCACCGACGCCTACGGCGGGAGCCCCGAGAACCGCATCCGCTTCGTCGTCGAGGTCGTCCAGGCCGTCGCCGCCCAGCTCGGCGCGGGCCGCGTCGGCATCCGCATCTCGCCGGAACGCAACATACTCGACTTGATCGAAAACGACCCGGCAGACGTCGAGGCCGTCTATGGCGGCCTGATGGACGCCCTCGCTCCTCTCGGCCTTGCTTTTGTTAGTGTTCTGCACCCCGAACCTGCTGGAGCGCTGGTACGAGGACTCCGCTCCCGATTCGGCGGCCCCTTCCTCGTCAACACCGGATTCGCTGACGCCACCACCCGTGACGAAGCGGTCGCCATGATGGCAGATTCCCTGGCTGACGCGGTCGTGGTGGGACGTGCCGTCATCGCGAACCCCGACCTGGTTCGCCGGTGGAAGGACGAACTCGCGCAGAACGAGGTCAACTTCTCGACCCTCTATGCAGACGGCGCACTCGGCTACACCGACTACCCGACACACGACGAAGCAGAAGCGCTGGCTCGGGCCGAGAACTAGCGGCAGACGCCGTTCCGCCTTCCGCGACGGGGATGCGGGTAACAGGTTCCTCATCCCCTTCGCGAAATCGCCCACTAGGGAAGTCCTCCCCAGCTACCAACGTCGTCTGGGACGTGACCAACGCCGCCGCTGGGTACGCACCTCCTCTGATCAACCCGCTCGCGGACCGCCGGCCCACAGTGCTGTTGTCAATGGCGGGCTTCAACGGCCGGGAGCGCTTGCCTGCCGCGCAGTGTGCGCGGCTGGTCCGGGTCCTAGTTCGGTTGCGGGTAGAAGCACGAAGGTGGTGAAAAAAAGCGCGAAGCTCGCTCGAAACGCTGTTCAGTTGCGTCAGGTGTCAGCACGGAGCAAATATTCGCAATCGTATGCGAACCGCCTCGTCCTATCGTTGCTTCCCAACCAGTGAACAACGAAAGGCACACCATGACGATAGCCACGGAGGAGCGCCAGGTTGAGCGCTCCGCCCACACACCGGAGCAGTTCTGGGACAGCGCGCGACGCCACCTGATCCGCTACGGCCCGGCCGGGTTCATCCCCGCGATCATCGAGCGTGCCGAGGGCTGCTTCATTTACGACGAAAATGGTCGGGCCATTCTCGATTTCACGTCTGGCCAGATGAGTTCCCTGCTGGGCCATGCCCACCCTGCGGTGGTGGATACGGTGTCGAAATCGATCGCCACACTCGACCACCTCTTCAGCGGAATGCTGAGCCGCCCGGTCGTTGACCTGGCAGAAGCGCTCTCACGGACGCTTCCCGAGGCACTGAGTAAAACCATGATCCTCAGCACCGGTGGGGAGTCAAACGAAGCCGCCATCAAATTGGCGAAGCTCTACACACAAAAGCACGAGATTGTCTCGTTCGATCAGTCGTACCACGGTTCCACCCACGCGGCCGGGGCCGCGACCTACAGCCTGTCCCGCGCCGGCTACGGGCCACTCGCACCGGGCAACTACATCATTCCCACCCCAAACCCGTATCGCTCGGTGTTCCGGGACAGCGAGGGAGGGCACGACTGGCAAGCCGAACTCGACTTCGGATTCGCCATGGTCGACCGGCAGTCCACCGGAAGCCTGGCGGCCTTCATCGCCGAACCGATCCTCGGCACCGGGGGACTGATCGTGCCTCCCGACGGCTACTTCGCGGCCCTGCGAAAGAAGCTGGACGAGCGCGGCATGCTCCTGATCATCGACGAGGCTCAAACGGGAATGTGCCGTACCGGCGACTGGTACGCATTCCAGCACCAAGGCGTCGTGCCGGACATCCTCACCCTGTCCAAAACCCTGGGCGCTGGGCTGCCAGTGTCGGCTGTGGTCACCACCGAGGAGATCGAGGCCGTCTGCAGTGCGCGACGATTCATGTTCACCACCACCCATGTCTCCGACCCGTTGGCCGCAGCCGTTGGCCTGACCGTCGTCCAGACGCTCGAGGAGGGACAATTCGACGCGACCGCTCGCCGGCTCGGCGAGCGACTACGCCAGGGACTCTCCGACCTCGAATCCCGGCACGACCGTATCGGCGACGTCCGCGGCCGCGGATTGTTCCAGGGCATCGAACTCGTGATGGACAGGGACGCCAAGGAGCCGGCGGACGATTTCGGCACCGCGGTCACGGCGGCCTGCTTCGAACGCGGGCTGCACCTTAATATCGCGCAGATGCCCGGTGTCAACAGCATCCTGCGCATTGCACCCCCGCTGACAATTTCCGAGGCCGAACTCGACACGGGCCTGGCCATCCTCGACGAATCGCTCACGGTCGCCCGAATGCACACCTAGCCATGCGCGCAGTCCCGGATAGCGGTGCTTGCTCAGCTCCTCCGGGACCGCGAGGGAGATGCGGATTTGATCAGCACCATCGGAAACCGCGAGTACAGCTTGCCCACACCGGGCAGGGCCAGCAGCTTGCTGGTCATAAACAACTCGTATGCCGCCAGGTCCTTCGTCGCGACCACCACCTCGAAATCGGGGGAGCCGAACATACGTCGCGCCTCGATCACCTCAGGGTAGGAGACCAGCTCCACCTCGAACTGGGTCGTGGTCGCGGGGTAATGACTGTCGAGTGAAATTTCCACCAGCACCTCGAATCCCTGGTCGACGGCCGACGGCAAAAAGCTCGCGTGATAACCGGTGATGATCCCTTCGTCCTCGAGCCGCTTCACCCGACGTAGGCAGGGCGAAGGCGACAGTCCGACCGCGTCGGCGAGTTCAAGGTTCGACTGCCGGCAGTTAAGACGCAGCTGGTGGATTATTGCGCGATCAATGGTGTCCATTGGCTGATTATGCCGCTAACTCATCTGTCCACAACACATTTTGCAAGAAATGAGGCGAAATTATCACCAGTCATAGTTCTGCAACACGATTTCCGACACTGGACGCTGAACTCGTCGACGCGGTGGCGTCAATGCCCGAAATGGATATCTCGGACATCGTCGCAATACGTGCGTCGAACGAGGTGCCGTCCGAGCAGGTGGGGCTGTCTTACAACGGGGTGGATCTGCGAGATATCTCGGCGCCGGGCATCGGCGATGCGCCCGACGTCCCGATCCGGCTCATGCGACCGACGGGTTCGTCGGGTCCACTGCCAGTTTTGATTGCGATGCACGGCGGCGGTTTTGTGCTGGGCCGCGCCCAAGACTTCGACTACTTCTGCCTCGAGGTCGTCCGCGTGCTCGGCATTGCCGTGGCGAACGTGGAGTACCGGCTCGCGCCCGAGACACCCTTCCCCGGACCGCTGGACGACTGCTACGCGGCACTGACCTTTATCCATAACAACAGCGACGAACTCGGAATCGACCCGGCCCGCATCGCCGTCGGCGGATCCAGCGCCGGAGGCGGGCTCGCTGCCGGAACGGTCATGCGGGCCCGGGACGAAGGAGGCCCACCGATCGCGTTCCAATTCCTGCTCAGCCCCGCCCTGGACGACCGGTCCAGCACCCCCTCGACAACCCAGTTCGGCGAGGGACCACTGCTGTCCCGACGTACCGGGATCCTGGTCTGGCAGTACTACCTCGGAGCCGACTACACAGGACCAGACGATCCCGATGTTCCGATCTACGCTGCTCCCGCACGCGCCGACGACCTGGCGGGGCTCCCGCCGGCGTACATCGCCGCGATGGAGCTCGATCCGGTGCGGGACGAGAACATCCAGTACGCGCTCCGTCTGCTGCAGGCGGGTGTCAGCGTCGAGCTGCACTCCCATCCCGGCACATTCCACGGTTCGGTCGAACTCGTTCCCCACGCCAAAAGCAGCGCGAGGGTGATGCGGGGGATGCTCGACGGTCTCGGGCGCGGGCTCCGGATAACCACACCGCGTTCGTCGATCTAAACGCCGCGTTCCAGGGACGCGGTTCCCCATACCCGGCGCTGTCGTCCGCGCCGTGCTCCACAGCACTACCCATCAACAGAGAGCCGTACCAGCACCGTTCCCACAACCGCACCACTCACCTTTTGACAACAGGAGTCGTTCCGCCATGACGTTAAAGCAGTTTTCAAACAAAAAATATCCTGCACCTGACGCGCCAGCATCCGAACCTGCTGCGGTGGTCCGCGGTGATCTCGGCACCGATTCCATCTCCGACGGCAAGGTAACTTTCCGGATCGGAATTCTTGGTGCGTTCATCGCCCCTGGCGTATTCATCGCCGGTGTTGTCGCTTACTTCATGGTTTTCGGAGTCTTCGACATGAACGGTCTCACGGCGTCCGGGGTGGCCGGCATACTTGTCGCGTCCCTGTTCGCCAAGTCCTACTCCCGGTTCTGGGATGCCGTCATTGCCGGTGTCTCCTCTCGCAATTCGGTCACCCTGCTCCTGATCCTCCTTGTGGTTAGCCTGATCGCGGCGATGATCACCCAATCCGACATCGCTGGCGGTTTTGTCTGGCTCGCGGGACAGCTCGGAATCGGCGGCGGCGCGTTCGTCGCAGTCGTGTTTGTGCTGGCGTGTGTGGTCTCCATGGCAACCGGCACCTCGTTCGGCACCATGTTCACCGCCTTCCCGATCTTCTACCCGGCGGGCGTCCTGCTTGGAGCTGATCCGCTGCTCCTGGCCGGCGCAATCCTCTCCGGTGCGATCTTCGGCGACAACCTAGCCCCCATCTCGGATTCAACCATCGTCTCCGCCTCGACCCAGCGCTACCGGCGCCGCGACGGCATCGCCGAGGTCGGCGGGGTAGTCCGGTCCAGAACCCGATATGCCCTCACAGCGGCTGGCATCAGCGCCATCCTGTTTCTTGTGCTTGGACTGCTCCATTCGAACGGCGGTGTCGGTGCCGGTGCCGATACACCCGGGGATCCACTTAGCCTGATCATGATCGTCCCGGTCATCGCCCTGCTGGCGGTGGCGTTCTGGAAACGTGACATCTTCCTCGCCGCAACCGTTGGACTGCTCGTGGGAATCGCCCTAGGCCTGGTGACAGGGCTCCTCACCCCCACAGCGATAATGTCGGTCAACGAGGACGGCACCCCGGGCGGTTTCCTGGTGTCCGGCATCACCACCATGTTGCCGCTGGTCGGACTCGCGATCGTTATATTCGGCATCGTCGGAATCCTGCAGGGCGCGGGAGTCTTCGACCTCATCGTTGACCTCATCGGCCGCTCCGATCGAACCCGCACCCCCGTAGGCGCCGAACTCGCCATCGGCCTCGGCGCCGCGGCAACGGCCGGTATCTTCGCCGGAGTGAACAGCCCGGCAATGCTGATGTTCGGCCCGGTTGCCGACCAGCTGGGCGCGAAAGCCCAGCTCCACCCCTACCGGAGAGCGAACATCATGGACGGGTTCACCCTGGGCATCGGGGCAGTGGTGCCGGTTGGCAGCGTCTTCCTGTTGATGGCCGGTCAGCTAACCCAGGGATACGGAGATGGGGTGCCGGTGTTGTCCGCTCCCTCGATCTTCCTCACGGCGTTCTATCCGCTTGTACTCACCCTCGTCACGCTCGCCGCCGTGCTCACCGGCTGGGGTCGACGCTTCGAGGGCGAAGGGGGAGTGGAGCTGAAGGTAGCGCCTGCCCCAGTCGACGACACCATCACGGTGCCCGCTACAACCGCTTAAGGATGTGAGGCCCCAGCCGCTGAGTCACCGCGGCTGGGGACTCACACCTTCTCGGGCGAGGATCGCCAAATCCTTAAGAACCTGTTGGGGGATCCCGCGGACTCCGTTGAGCCCATCGCGAGCGAAGTGCTCAGCGCCGCCCAGCCAATCCTTGCTACCCGACTTTTCACAATCAACCGTTTTTGCAAACCAACTTTCCGGTCGACGGACGCATGTCAGCTGGTTGCTGGTTCTTCTGTCTTGGCAACAAAAAAGGTGAACCCTGCCACCGCTCCAATCGGTGGCAGGGTTAGTAGAAACGGTGAGGTTAGAGGTCGTGAGCGTCGTGGTCGAAGTGGGGGTCATCAATAGGTTGAGCCCGAGGAGGCTCGGCCATGCTGTTGAGATCTTTTATCTGTTGTTCCATTGTGGTAACCGCTGCGGCTGATTCCGGTTCCGCGTAGGTGGACTCCACTGGAATTGCTACTAGTTCGCTGGCTGGGCCAAGGACCATCTGAATTTCTACGGTGTCGCCGTTCGCGTAGATACCAGGAACAGTCACCGACAATGTTTGTTGCTGCTGGCCGAGCGCCGTCGTTAAGTCAATCAAGGTGAGCGCCGCAGAGTCGGCAATCATGAAGGTTTCCCCCGTGTAAGAGATATTGTGCATGACATAAACATCACACTGTTTTGAAATCAAAACAATGGGTGTTCGATGTCGCGCGGACATGCAACGTACGTGGGGAAGCTGACGCTCAACCACGGGGAAATGCGCCTTTCGCCGTATAGGCGATCGCGCACCTAGGGCGGGGTTGAATGACGACCACTAAAAACACCTGACTACTAACGACCGATGCGTGCCTTTCGAACACAGCTATTTACGGAAAGCCCAACAACGTTCATGGACGGGTTCACCCTGGGTATGCGGGAAGGGGTGCCGGTGTTGTCCGCTCCCTCGATCTTCCTCACGGCGTTCTATTCATTGGTGCTCGCGCTTGTCACGCTCGCCGCCGTGCTCACCGGCTGGGGTCGATGCTTCGAGGGCGAACGGGGAGTCGAGCTGAAAATAGCGCCTGCCCCAGTCGACGACACCATCACGGTGCCGGCAGCGGCCGCGGATGCGTAGGGAAGTCGGGCCCCAGCGACCGGGGCCTCCTGCGCGGAACCGAACCGGGTTGTGGTTTCGTTCAGCACCGACGGTGGCCACCCATCAGTTGGCGAAGCAGGGCGCGTTCGGCGCCCGCCCCTGCTCCGGTGCCCTACCGTTGGTGTTATGCGTGTACTCGTCGCCGGTGCCTCGGGTCCACTCGGCACCTCCCTCATCTACCAGCTGTCCCACCGCGGGCACGAGGTCATCGGCCTCACCCCGGAACGCGGCGAAGTGCTCAAGCTCGGCACCCGCGGGGTGAGTTGGGCATCGGTGAGCGAGATCGTCGCCGACCCCGCCGTGCGCCTCGATGTGCTCTCCGCCGTTCAGAACGAGCGGGTGGATGCCGTCATCGACGTCCTCGGAACCACCGGCCAGTACGGCGACGACTACAAGCGGATGACCGGCACCAACCGCGCCCGCGCCGAAGGCACCTCCACCATGCTCGCCGCTGCCGCCAACCTCGGCGTCTCCCGCTACGTGAGCGCTTCGAGCTACTACGGCTACGGCTTCAAAGACCACGGCGAGACGCCGCTGGCCGAGAGCGCGCCGTTCGGCGAGGACGACAAAACGTCCGCCGCGAACACCGACGTACTGCGAGCGCTGCGCAGCAGCGAACGCCAGGTGCGCGCCGCCGACGGCATCTCGCTGCGGCTGGGGCACGTCTACTCCACCGGCGCCAACGCGGTACCGCCGGTGTCCCGCAAATGGCAGGGTTCCTTGCCGGTGGTGCACGTCGACGATGCAGCGCACGCGTTGATCCTTGCCCTCAGCGACGGCACCCCGGGCGCCTCCTACAACATTGCCAACGACACTCCCGCCACCTGGCGGCAGCTGCAGGAGTTCCAGGCCCGGGCCGACGGCTACGCGTCCCCGGTTGCGCTGACCGACGGTGTCCTGCGCAAAATCGCACCATTCGCCTCCCAAGTCATCACAAAAACGT
>JAODAO010000023.1 GCA_025463465.1 Glaciihabitans sp.
CTACGCGCTGGTCTACCGCCAGGACATCGCAGACGCGGCCGGCGTCACCGCCCCCACCACGTGGGAAGAGATGGTCCCGTTCCTTGAGGGCCTGCAGTCAGCCGGCGCCGTCAAGGGTTTCGGCGCCGACGTCGGCTGGGATGTCTACAGCGGCCAGAACCTGACCCAGTACGTCTGGCAGGCCGGTGGTGATGTGATGAACTCCGACGGAACCGAGTGGACCCTCGACACCCCCGAGATGGTCGCCGCCATGGAGTACGTCAAGAACTTCTTCGACACCGGCGTAGCCGACATCGGCGGCCCCGGCTTCCTCGACACCCAGTCCTACTTCGTCGAGGGCAAAACCGCCGCCATGATCACCGGCCCGTGGGTCATCGGCCAGTTCGACGCCGTCGCCGGCGAAGACGGCTGGACCGCCGAGAACGTGGGCACGGTGCCCGTTCCCGGTGGTGCCGGCGGCAACATCGAGACCATCGCCGGGGGAAGCCTCGGTGTGCTCACCGACAGCGACAACCAGGAAAACGCGTGGAAGGTCATTCGCTACCTCGCGGAGCCCGACACCCAGGTCGCCCAGTACGACGCCTACGCCTCCCTCCCCGCCGTGCAGTCGGCGTGGGAAGACCCCGCCATCGCCGACGAGCCGCTGCTCGACGCGTACTTCGAGCAGCTGCAGAACACCAAGGCGTACCCGCAGAACAGCACCTGGATTGAGGTTGCAACGCAGATGGGCGCGGAGATCGAAGCCGTGGCCAAGGGCACCGAAACCCCCGAGGACGCCGCAGCCAGCCTGCAGTCCTTCGCCGAGAACCTCGGTACGGGCGAGTGATCTGACGGATGACTTCGTTCACCACCCCGGAGGCGTCGCGCAAGCGGCGCCCCCGGGGCGTCAGCCGCACCGCGGTCGCCTGGCTTTTCCTCGCCCCGTTCGCCGTGATGTTCGTCACCTACACGGCGATCCCGGCCCTCGCCGCGGTCGGGTTCAGCCTCACCGACCTGCAGGGGCGTGACCTCCGCAACCCGTTCTCGGTCAACTTCACCGGCATCGAGAACTACATCCGGCTGTTCAGCGATGACCGCTTCACCCGAGACATCGGCAACACCCTCATCTTCGTTGTAGTGGGCGTTCCCCTCACCATGGCACTGGGGCTGGCCCTCGCCGTTGCCCTGAACTCCGGTATCCGACGCCTGCGTGGTGTGTTCCGCACCATCTTCTTCGCCCCCGTTGTCACCAACATCGTCGCGATCGCCCTCATCTGGGAATACGCGTTCAACAACAACGGCACCATCAACAACGCGATCGCCGCCGTCGGCATCGAGGGCCCACGCTGGCTTGACGACCCCAACCTGGCCATGCCCGTGGTGATCCTCCTCGGCATCTGGCGCAACTTCGGCATCGCCATGATCCTGTTCCTCGCCGGCCTGCAGTCCGTGCCGGAAGACGTGCAGGAAGCCGCCGCGCTCGACGGCGCCAGCTGGTGGGGCCGGTTCTGGCACATCACTATGCCCCTGCTGCTGCCGTCCATCCTGCTGGTCTCCGTGCTGCTCACCGTCTTCTTCCTCCAGGTGTTCGACGAACCGTACCTGCTCACCGACGGTGGCCCGCTCGGCTCCACCGAATCGATCGCCCTGTACACGTACAAGCAGTTCGGGTTCGGTAACTACGGCACGTCCTCCGCGTCGTCCGTGGTCACCCTCGCGCTGGTCGCGCTCGTCAGTTTTGTCCAGTTCCGACTCCTGAGGCCCCGAACATGAGTGCAATCATCGACGACCGGGTGGACCTCGCCCCCGCCGCTGCCCCCACCGCGAACCTCGCAGCGGGAACCGGCCGCTCCCGCATAAGCGGAGCCCTGCTCTACGTTGTGCTTGCCGCGGTCGCGCTGCTCACCCTGTTGCCGTTCTTCTGGGTGATCAGCGGGTCGCTGCGCAGCCTCGACGAGATTCGCGCGGATCCCGGGGCCTGGCTGCCCACGGTGCCGACACTCGACAACTTCGTGCGGCTGTTCAACACCGAGAACTTCGGCGGCTACCTCCTCAACAGCATCGGGGTGGCGGTGATGGTTGTTGTTGGCAACATCATCGCGGCGTCCGCCGCCGGTTATGCCCTCGGCAAGCTCGAGTTCCGCGGCAAAAAGATCGCCTTCGGTGCCGTGATGGCGGCGCTGATGGTTCCGTTCACCGCCGTGTTCGTTCCCCAGTTCGTTGTAACGGTGAACATCGGTCTCGTCGACACCCTGACCGGCATCGCCCTGCCCAGCCTCGCACTACCCCTGTCCATTTTCATCATGCGCCAGTACGCCAGCTCCATCCCCGACGAACTGCTGGAGGCTGCTCGGATGGACGGCGCCGGCGAGTTTCGGCTGTTCTTCACGATCTTCCTTCCGCTGTCCGGTCCCGCGGTGGCGACGGTCACGATCATGTCTTTCCTCAACTCGTGGAACAACTTCATCTGGCCACTCATCGTCGCGCAGAGCAACGACAAGTACACCCTCCCCGTTGGCCTCGCCTCCACCAGCCAGGCGTCAGCGAACCTCACCGACTACGGCCTGGTCCTGGCCGGGGCGATCGTGGTTATGTTGCCCGTCCTCATCCTGTTCCTCTTCCTGCAGCGCTACTTCGTGCAGGGCATCGCCGCGAGCGGCCTGAAATGAGCAAGAGATCGAAGGTGGATGTCGCTCGGTCGGGTACGTCACCCACCGGTATCGTCGGGAGAGGCCCGGCCGGGGCAACGGCACCGTTGCCCGCCGCGGCCCACTTCGTTCGTGAAGTCCGGGAAGGCAATGATGCAGGGGCTTGATCCGAAGGCGCTTCGACGCCTCAACACGTCGGTGACGTTGCGTGCGCTCGCCGTCGAATCCGAACCGATCGGGATGTCCGCCCTCGCGGAGACGTCCGGGCTATCCCGCCGCACCGTCGAGCTGATCCTCGATTCGCTGGTGGAGGCCGGCTGGGTCACCGAACTCGACCGCGTACCCACGACGGGGGCGGCCGGGCGGCCGTCACGCCGCTTCGAGCTGCGTGCCGAACACTCGGTGCTCGCGGCGGTTCGGGTCAGCACCCTCGAGGCGAGCGCCGTTGTCGCCGACGTGCGTGGCCGCATTCTCGGCCGGGCGACCCGGGCCCTTCCCAACTACTTCGACCCCGCATCCACCCTCGACATCACGGCAGAACTGGTGCACGAGGCCCTCGCCGAGGCGGGCGCCACCGTCGACCAGCTGCGCGCCGGGGCCATGGCCGCCGGTGGAGCCATCGATGAAAACGGGGTGGTGCAGCGACTCGTCCACACGGACGAATGGGAGGGCACCGACCTTCCGACGGAAATGGCCGCACGGATTCCCATGGCCTGGTTCGCCGACAACGACGCTAACCTCGGCGCCCTCGCCGAACGCTGGCGCGGAGTCGCCACAGACCACGAGAACGTGGTCTGGAGCATCCTTGGCAACCGTTCCGGCCTCGGCATCCTGATCCGCGGCACCGTGCACCGCGGTTTCCAGGGCGCCGCGGGCGAGATCGTCGAGGCGACACCGCTCGGGGTACTCACCCTCGACCAGAGACCCGTCGCTTTTCTCAGCTCCCCGGTTGAGGCGGAACGTGCCATCGCCGCGGCGGTGCTGGACAAAGCGCGTGCCGGGGATGCCGATGCGCTCGCGCAGGTGGACGAATTCGTGCAGCACATCACCACCATCCTCACCACCGTGTCGTGGATGATCGCCCCGTCGCTCGTCGTGTTCGGCGGTGGCCTGGAGAGCGGAGCCGACCTGCTGCTTCCCCGGGTGCGCAGCGCATTGCGCGCCGCTCGCGCCCCCGACATCCAGATCCTCGCCAGCTCGCTCGGTCCGGACGGCCCCCTCATCGGCGCGCTCAAATTTGTGCTCGACCGGATGGACACCGAGCTGTTCGGCCCCCTTATGCCCACGGCATAAACCGCGACCCTCCACCACCCCGTCATACCGCACCAGGAGAGAACCATGACCGACACCACCAGCACCGACGTCCTCATCGTGGGCAGCGGAATTATGGGCGCAGCGGTGGCGCAGCTCCTGAGGGAGGCCGACCCGAACACCCGGATCACGATGATCGACGGCGGCCAGCCGATCGGCGGCACCCCCGGCATCCACCTGCACGACGTGAACGAACCCGAACTGTGGGCACGCTACAACGAGCGCGTCGCCTCCGGCATCCAGGGCCTCTACATCGGCGCAGACGTGACAGACACCGTCGCCGACGACGTGCGCGACCTCGAACCGGGGATGTTCCACAGCCAGGCCTTCGGCGAGAACGCCAGCGCCATGCCCGCCAGCTCCGTTGCCTGGAACACCGGGGGGATGGGCGTTCACTGGACTGCGGCAACACCGTGGCCGGCCGGACACGAGATCTTCGACGGCGGGGACCCCGCCGCGTGGAACGCCGACCTCGATACCGCGCGGCGACTGCTTGACGTGTCGCCGTCACCGATCGGCCCAACGATGGTCGGCGAGATCGTGATCAACGTGCTGCGCGAGGCCCTCGCCGGTACGGCACCGGCGGGCCGCGAGCCGCAGCCCATGCCCATGGCGGTCAAACCGACAGAGTCCGGGCTGCGTCCGCGCACCTCTCCCGCGACCATGTTCCCCCCGATTGGTGGTGCGGTCGATGACAACTTCACCCTGCTGACCGGCACCCTGGCGACCCGGATCCTTGTCAGCGAGGACGGCGACCGCGCGCTCGGCGCCCGAGTGCGCACTGTCGCTGACGGGACCGTCTGGGAAATTTTCGCCAGCAGTGTGATTGTCTGCGCAGACACCCTGCGCACCCCGCAGCTGCTGTTCGCCTCGGGGATTCGCCCGGAGGCCCTCGGCCGGTATCTCAACGAGCACGCCTTCATCACCGGCCGGGTGCTGATGGACCTTGACCGGTTCGGGGTGCGGCTCGACGAGCTACCGTTGGCCCGGGACGGCGAATTCTGCACAGACTCCCTCTGGATCCCGCAGAACGGACCTGCCCAGCCGTTCCACGGCCAGGTGATGAACAACACCTACGTCGACGAGGCCGGCGCACCACTGGCGTACTCGGTCGGAATGTCGCTCTACACCCCGGTGGAGTCGCGCCCCGAAAACCGGTTGGTGTTCTCCGAGACGGAAACTGACATTGCCGGGATGCCAAAGATCAGCATCGAGTTCGGTTACTCCGACGGCGACCTCGGCCTCATCGACCAGGCCATGGCGCAGCTGCAGTCCCTCGCCGAGGACTTCGGCGACTTCGACCCCGCTACCGAGCGCCTGCTGCTGTCACCGGGATCTTCCCTGCACCTCACCGGAACCGTCCGCTCCGGCGAGACCAACGATGGCACCAGCGTCTGCGACACCGACGGCCGCGTGTGGGGTTTCGACAACCTCTTCGTCGCCGGCAACGGGGTCATCCCGACCGCCGTTGTGGCGAACTCCACCCTCACCGGCACCATCACCGCCGTGCGGGCGGCGCGGGCAGTCAGCCGCCGTCTCAGCATCGTTTCCCACTAGGACTCGCGGTCGCCCGCCCCTTTTTCGACCATCCCCACGCTACGGAGAACCCTTATGAAGAACCTCGCCGCCGATCGCATCGCGCTTAATCCCATCCAGTGGATCAACATCAAGGCCGACCCCACCGATCCGTCCAGCGAGTCGCTCTGGCTGTTCGCCGAGCCCTCGTTCCGGGCCGACTACCCCGACGTGCTGAAGGCCGTGCGTAGATCCGGTTTCGGTGCGGTGATGATGGAGGTGCTCGACACCCAGACACTGCAGGACTACAAGCGGATGATTGACGACGCCGGCCTGGTGCTCGCCCCCGGTTACGCCAGCATGGCGTTGCCAGAAGACCACAACGTTTCGCTGAAACCCGGCAGCGCCGAGGCCGTGCGCTGGTTCGACATCATTCGCCGCCGCGCGGAGGAGTCGAACTTCTTTGGCCTCGACACCGTCTTCCTGGCACCGGAGATCACGTGGGAGAACAACATGTTCCGCACGAACCAGCAGGTCGCCGTCGGTGCGCACTATAACGAGGCACGCCTCGACCGTGTCATCGACCTGATCGGTGAGGCGGCGGAAGTTCTCGCCGCAGAGGGCATCCGCGCCGGCCTGCACAACCACATCGGAACCTGGATCGAGACAGAAGCAGAGATCGAACGCACCCTCGCCGCGATTCCCGCCAAGCTGCTCGGCGCTTCCTTCGACATCGGTCACCTGGCCTGGGCCGGTATGGACCCGGCGGCGATGATCACCCGTCACGGCGACCGCCTCGTTGACCTGCACATCAAAGACCTGAACATGACGATCGCCAATGCGACACACACCACGCCAACGCCGTATAACGCGGCGACGGACGCCGGCCTGTTCCTTGAGCCCGGACTTGGCGACCTCGACCTCGACGGCATCATCGCGGCGCTGCCAGAGCAGTGGCGCGGCTGGGTCATCATCGAGGTCGACCGTGCCTCGATGAACCCGGTCGCCAGCGCCGACGTCAGCTGGGCGTGGACCGAGAAACGCCTCGGCTAGGGTCCGAGCCCCAAACCAACCCACCTGGTACGTGAGTCCCATCCCGGCGCAACAGCAGCGAGCCGGGATGGGGCATCTGTGTTCGGAGCGTCTGTTTGAACCGCCATCGGACGCCGACGATTACGAGACCGGCATACACGTAATGACGAGCGGGTGAACGTTTGGGGTTGTCCTGCGGTATCGGCTCTCGCCGTCTGATTGGGGCGGTGAGCGCTCAATACAGTGACGGAATGAGCGCAGAGGCATCAACGACGGCGGGGGAGCTGGCACCGATGGGGCAGCGCCGCCGGGGGCGGCCGCGAAATGGCGACGTCAACGCGACCATCCTCGCCGCGACACTAGACCTTCTCGTCGAGTACGACGACCCGGACGACATCACCATCACCGCCATTGTCCGGCGCTCGGGCGCGAGCCGTGCCTCGCTTTACCGGCGGTGGGACGGCCGCGACACCCTCCTCGCCGAGGCCCTCAGTGCCGTGGACGAAGCTGTCGAATTCCATTCAACGGGGGAGCCGGTCGCGGATATCCTCGCGTTTTTCTCCTCGCGAGGCAACGGCGGTGACCGGTTGCAGAACCTCATCAGCAAGCGGCACCTGCTGATGGCACGCAACCCCCACCTGCGCGAGAGCTACGACAACGGAACGATGACCGCGCGGCACCGGTCGCTGCGGGCGGGCCTCGACATTTTGCAGGTTGAGGGTGTGCTGTCATCGTCGGTCGACAGCGGCGCCCTGGTAGACCTGTTCTACGGGGTGCAACACCTTCGCGCCGCGATGACACCCGGCGGGGACCCCTCCGAGGCCCGCCTGCGTGCCGCAATCGAAACGGTGCTGCGGCCGTACCTGCGCGAGTCGCACAATTCGTAGCTCATTCACTCACTTTGGAAAACCCGGTTGACGGCAATCGGGAGCATAGCGACCCTTTAATATCCGAATAGGGGGTACCCGATGGCCGCCCATGATGTCACTCCTGCGGAGCATGTCGCTCCGATGTCGAAGCGCGCGAAAAAGACCATTGCGGCAGTCGGCACCACGCTGGCGGCACTCCTCGCCATATTCGGCGTATGGGATCGCCTTTTTCCGGCTGACCTGTCTGATGCGGCGAGAATCGAGTCGGTCGCGATCACCAAACACACAACACTGAGCGACTACGAACTTTCCAACCCTGAAGACGGACTGTCCGTTGAACCGATCTCAGAATCAGCCCCCGCCTTCCTAGACGATCCTGGCCCTCGCGCTGGCACTGTGCTTGTGAAGATCGGAAGCGCGCCATCCACCGCCATGGAGGCTCCGGGCGCCACCCCCACGGGGGAATCAACATCAGACCCGACGCGCGACGACAAACCCGAGAATTACGAAACGCCACGCGACAAACCTTCTGGCGACGACAAGGGAGGAGACGATTCGGAGGGGCCCGCGCCGGAAAGTACCGGATCGTCGACTCTCGACGGTCCTGAGGCTGTGGTTCCCACACCTTCGGTTCTGCAGCCGGAACCACCCGCGCCCGCGGTTGTCGAACCACAAATCCCAGCGGAAGTCCCTGTGCAGGTGCCGCCGCAGATACCGGAAGATATGTCGGTAGAGCCCCCCGCGACGATTGACAAGGGTGTTCCGCCGGAGGTTCCCGAGATTCACACCCCCGGGGACATTAGCGTCGATCCTCCGAAGTCCGACCCCGTTCGTGACGTGAACGTCGCGCCTCCCCAAGTGCCGTCGCCCGCCGATCCCGTGCCTGACACCGCAATCGTCCCGGCGCCGGCTGCTGTGACGGAGGACTACACCAACCAATTGGAGGTGGAACCTGCGCTGCGGAAATACACCACCAAAACCGTACACAACGCGATCAAGCTGCTGCCGCCACAGTCCGCGCCGGGCGGTGAACTACCGTCCCTGCAGGATTCGGCCGAACAATTGGCATCCCTGCTAGATGAGGTTGAAACGGAGGCCAAACCGGGAGGACTGGAGGTACAGGGCTGGACGGTGGCGGTCGGGCTCAGCATCGAGGGCTTCAACGGAGAGCCACTGACTCTGACCTGGTCGTTGGACGGAATCGACGAGGACAGGAGTTGGCCCGAGACGGGCCCGAACGCGTATCAGGTGGTGGCGTCGACCGCCAACGACACCGGCACCGTGGATATCTGGGTTCCGAATCTTCAGGCGACCGGTGACTACAACTTGAACGTCCGGCTGCTTCGCAATTCGAACGGACATATTGTCGCAAGCAGCCAGCCGTTACTGTTCGCAGGGGACAAGTAGAGCTGGTGGATGTGTCCGTCGATAGCGGCGGTTAAATCAGCGTCATCGTCTGAGACAAAAAAGGGAGGAGCTGGGCGATGCCCAGCTCCTCCCTTTACGGCAATTCAGTAGCTCGTAATGGCCACCGCACCAGGCACAGTGCCTAGTGGCCCTGCGGCATACCTTCCCAGCTGCTGACCTTCTTCGGCAGCGCGAAGACCAGGGCGAAGGCGAGCAGCGCGAAGGCTGCACTCACCAGCATGGCTGCCGCTGCCGCGTCGGTGAAGCCCGTGGCGAGTGCCTCCTCGCCGGGGCCGGCGACAACGAGGTTCCCGAACAGGGTGGCGCCAATGATGGCGATACCGATCGCGGCGCCGATCTGCTGGACAGCGGCGATGACGGCGCTGGCGGCGCCGGCCTCGGGGCGATCGACGGTGGCGACGATGAACTGCACGTTGGGGGCGATGAAGAATCCGTTGCCGACACCGGCGATGAGAAGCGGCGCCAGCAGCATCCAGGACGTGATGTCGGCCGGGTTGGTGTTGGCGAGGATCAGCCAGAGCCAGCCGAGGCCGATGGTGACGAGCGCGGTGCCAATGATCAGCACGTTGCGGCCAAGCTTCTCGGACAGCTTGTTGCTCTGTGACGCGGAGAGGATGCTCCCAATCGCGAACGGCATCGCAACGAGGCCGGACTCGAGCGCGGTGTGGCCGAGCCCACCCTGCCAGAGCAGCGAGATGGTGAAGAAGATGCTCGTGAACGCGGCGAAGTAAACCAGCGCCAGGATGACTCCACCGGTGAAGGCGGGGTGGTGAAACAGCGTCGGGGGAACCAGGGCGGTCTTTCCACGCTTCTGGTAGGACACCTCCCAGAAGGCGAACAGCGCGAGCAGAACGATTCCGGCAGCGATGGTGACGTAGGTCCAGGTGGGCCAGCCGGCGTCCTGTCCCTGGATGAGGGGGACGAGGATGGCGACGAAGGAGGCCGAGATCAGCAGGACACCGATCCAGTCGAGGCCACCCTGCGGGCGGATCTCCTCGGCGGAACGCTTGGGCAGCAGGACGATGGCGAGGATCGCGGCGATGAGCCCGATGGGCAGGTTGACGTAGAACACCAGGCGCCAGCCGTTCTCGGCGCCGAAGGCCTCGATCAGCAGGCCACCAACGATGGGGCCGAGCGCCGACGAAACACCGAGCACGGCACCCTGGATGGCGAACGCCTTGCCGCGGGCGTGGCCGGGGAAGAGGAGCTGGATGTAGGCGGTGACGGCGGGAACGAAGATACCGCCGGCGAGGCCCTGAACGATGCGGGCGACTACGAGGTGGGTATCGTCCTGCGCGAGACCGCAGAAGAGGCTGGCGACGGTGAAGAGGGTGATGCCGGTGATGAACACCCACTTGTGGCCGATGCGGTCACCGATGCGACCGGCGGGAATCAGCGCAAGACCGAAGGCAAGGGCGTAGCCGGAGATGATCCAGGACAGGGTCGCCTCGGAGGCGTCAAGGTCGTTACGGATCGAGGGCAGCGCGACGTTCACGATGGTGGTGTCGAGCAGCGCGATGAACATTCCGAGCAGCAGGACGATGAGCGCCTGCCAGGCCTGTTTGGGAACGGCGGGTGCCGTCGCCGTTGGCACGGCAGTAGAGGGGGAAGACATAGAAATAGTGCCTTTCGTGCCGTCGCGGCAAGTGGTGAAAGAGGGAAGTGGTGGAACCGAGGGGAGTAGAGACGAGGGGAGCAGTAAAGGGAAAGAGTGGGTGCTTGGGCGGCGAAGGCCCGTTAGCGGGGGTGCGTTAGCGAGGTTCAGCGTTGGTCGACGGCAGTGCGTCGGCCCCATCGCTGAGGATCCTGACCTCGTCGTCGGTGATCTCGCCTAGAGCGGCGATGACCCCTTCGAGCCAGGAGATTTCGGAGCGCAGGCGGTGGATGTTGTGGCTGAGGGCGTGCTTTTCGGCGACCGACAGGTAACGGAGGGCGCGGTCCTTATGCTCGAGTTTGTCGTCCAGCATGGCGGTCAGTCCGTCGAGTCGCCTGTCCAGGGTCGCCGGTAGTTCGTCGAGGGTGTCCGGGTCGAGGCGGGCGAGGGCGAGGTCGAACGGATCCGGTTTCATCCAGATCGTGTCGAGTCCCTCACGATGCAGGACCGCCAGGGCGCTACGCCCGGCCGGCGTAATGCCGAAGATCTGTCGCTCTGGGTAGTTTCCCTCGCGCTCCACCCGGACCTCGGCAAGCAGGCCTTCTCCCACCAGGCGCTTGATGGCCTGGTAGAGGCTGCCGACGGAGATGTCCGTCCACAGGTGCACGTGCTCCTTCTCAGCGAGCAGGCGAACCTGGTGTCCGTGCAGTTCCCCGTGCCTCGCGAACGAGTCGAGGAGGAAGAGACGGATTGAGGACATACGAGTACTATTGCATGAGTAGTAAGCGCTGGTCAACCTGACGGCGAGGACGCTAAACGCATTCTGATCGAAGTATCGTCCATGTCGATGCTCCCGACGACGCCCCCGTCATGGGACCCACTGGTTTACGCTTGCAGAAAGTGTCCAGAACGGCTCCCTTGCGGCGCCGCCGAGCTGAAGTGAAAATGCCGTGATACGCGATGGATTTCCCGGGCAGCGGCTTCGGGTGCTTCCCGGTCCGCTTGTCCGTTCTGCGTTGGCACGCCCGATCACCGACCGGTTGCTGGTCACCGACGCCGGGTACTTTCCCCACGCCGCCGCTCACGGGCTGGCGCGCCGAAACGGGGCACGGGAGTCGATAGTCATCGTCTGCACCCGTGGCGTCGGGTGGCTGACGATGGCCGGTCGCACCCTGCGGGTCGCCGCGGGCGACGCCGTTGTGATCCCCGCCGAGACGCCCAACGAATACCGCTCGGATGTGGCCGACCCGTGGAGCATCTGGTGGCTTCACGTCACCGGCGACGACGCACCGGCTTTGGTGGAGGTCATCACAAACGCTGGTGTTGAACCGATGATCGCACTGCGCGACGTCTACTCCGCTGTGGCGTCAATCGAGCGTGCGGTCGTTGCGCTGGAGCGGGACGAGACCGCCGCGAGTCTCTACTCGGCGGCCGGTGCGGCCTGGAGCCTGCTGGCGCAGTTGGCCGCGGACCGGCTGCAGGGTCCTGCTGCGACCGCCGACCGGATCCAGATCGTAAAGGACTACCTGCGCGACAACCTCGCATCCCCGGTGAGCGTCGGTGAACTCGCCCGGCTCGCCTCGCTCAGCCCGTCCCACTTCTCGTCGCTGTTCAAAACATCGACAGGAATCGGAGTCGTGGAGTACGTGCGACGCCTGCGCAGCGCCCGTGCCCGAGAGTTGCTGATCACCACAAGCGCCACCATCGCGGAGATCGGCTCCTCAATCGGCTACAGCGACCCGTTCTACTTCTCGCGCCAGTTCCGACTGGTCAACGGCACCAGCCCATCTGACTTCCGCCGAACGGCTCACCTCAACCAGCTCGATGGACCCGCGGTGGAGCTATAGCTCACACACCTGCCCGGTGCAGCACACAATCGTCCAGCTTTCCCGAACTTTCCGACTAACGGGCTTGGTCGAATTGTTTATACCGTTGCCACATGTTCACCGTTGAATTCCCATGTTGTGGGGGCTTCGCTGGCATCGTCCCCGGGCGGCACCTCCGGTTCGGTCACCCCT
>JAODAO010000006.1 GCA_025463465.1 Glaciihabitans sp.
TCCGGCGCCACCGGCGCCCACAATGACGATGTCGTGACGGTGGTAGTGAATACCGTCAACGATCTCGCCGTCTTCGAACTGCTGGGGAAGGTCTGTTCCGGGCGTGAAAGCGCCGGAGCGTGCTGACGCCACTTATTTAGCCCCACAGAAGTTGGGGAGGAGGCTCTGGTCGCCTCCGGGCGGGCACGGGTCGAGCGTATAAATCACAAGGGTTCCCAAAATGAGGAGGACAACGGTCGACACCGCGAGGGCGCCGAGCAGGATCTTCCGGAGTGTTGTGTTGTTGGCGTAGTCGTTGACAAGGGTGCGCATGCCGTTCGAGCCGTGGATCAGCGCGAGCCACAGCAGTGCCGTGTCCCAGACCACCCAGAACGGGTCGGCCCACTTGCCGGCCACGAAGGCGAAGTCGATGGCATTGACGCCCTCGCCGGCGAACAGGTTAACAAAGAGGTGCCCGAAGATCAGCACAATCAGGATTGTGCCGCTGGCGCGCATGTAGACCCAGCCCCACTTCTCCCAGTTGATGCCGCGGAAACCGCGCTGCTTGGGGCGGCCGGCGTCGGAACGCCCTGCCGTGTTGGGTCCGGCTCCGCGCACGTGGCCGTCGTTGCTGGAACGCGGGGGCTGGATCGCGTCGGTACTGATATCTGTACTCATTCGTCCGCTCCTAATGCCCGCTGAAAAACACGTGCATGATCTGGCGCGGCGCAAAGCCGGCGATGGTGATCACCCAGAGTGCGATAACGACGTAGAAGAGCGCCCTCTGGTGACGCGTGCCGAAGCTCCAGAAGTCGATCAGGATGATTCGGAGGCCGTTGTACGCGTGGAACACGATGGCGATGACGAGGAACAGTTCGCCTGTTCCCATCAACGGCGTTTTGTACGTGTTGATCACGGCGTTATACGCCTCGGGACTGACCCTGACCAGGGCGGTGTCGAGGATGTGGACGAGCAGGAAGAAGTAAATCGCCGTACCCGTGATCCGGTGAAGGACCCATGACCACATACCCTCCCGCCCGCGGTATAGGGTTCCGGCTGGACGCCGGGGGGACTTTATCTCGGGAATGGCGGGGGGCATCGCCAGGGTTCCCGCCGACTTCTCTGGCACGAGCAACCCTCCTTGCGGATGATCGGGACCGCTATCACTGCGGCCGACTGAAAAAACTTCTCTAATTCCGCTTCCCATTCTATGCAGCGAGATCTTCCCGCGCTTGCAAGGAGACCCTTATTCGCGCACTAAACACCAAAATTGTGAACCGGTTCAGTGTCAGAAGGTGGTCGGTGTCGGGCTCGCGGAGTGCCTGGGTGCCAGGGTGCCTGGGTGCCAGGGTGCCAGGTGGTTTTGTCAGCTGGCCAAGGAGGGGAACTGTGTCGGAGGTGCAGGGGGGATGTCCTGGGAGTTGCCGACGTGGGTGCCGATAGCTTTACGGCTCACAATGACGGCGCGGTAGTGGCCAACGAGTTCCTCGCAGACCCGCTCCCAGCTTTTTCCGATCACCCCACGCCGACCAGCCTCACCCATCCGTCGGCGCAGCGCCGAGTCCCGGGCGAGTAACTCGACCGATGCGCGCATCTCCGCGTCGTCGCCCGGTTCGAACAAGAACCCGGTGACACCCGGCTCGACCAGGTCGATGGGGCCACCCGAACGCGGCGCGATCACGGGGAGGCCGCTGGCGTGGGCCTCCTGCAGCGTCTGGCCGAACGTCTCGTTCGCCCCGGTGTGCAGGAAGATGTCGAAACTTGCATACGCGGCGGCCAGCTCCTCACCACGCAACTCGCCGAGGTACGTCACCGGCATGCCGGAGAGGGCCTTGCGTACCTGTGGCATCGACGGGCCGTCGCCGACCAGCGCGAACCGAACGCCAGGCATCCCCCTGAGAGCCGCGATCTTCTCCACCTGTTTCTCGGGCGCAAACCTGCCGACATAACCGACAACGATCTCGCTGCGGCGTGTGGTCTCGGCGGTCGCGTCGCGCTGCCCGAACGACCTGCGGATCGTGGTGGATGTGTGGCTGCGGCGGTTACGGGGGTGGTACCGGTCGAGGTCAACACCGCGGCCCCAGCGTTGCAGGCGCACCAGCCCCGCCTTTTGCAGGTCGGCCATGGAGGCGCTGGAGGGTACGAGGGTGAGGTCGGCGTCGTTGTGGATCCAGCGGATCACCCGCCAGACAAATTTGGTGGCGGCGCCGAGCCGGTTGCGCCTGGCATAACCGGCGACGTCCGTCTGGAAGATGGCGACGGAGGGGATGCCAAGCCGACGGCTGGCCCCGATGGCGGTAGCGCCGAGGAGAAAGGGGGATGCCGCGTGCACAACGTCGGGCGCGAAGTCGCTGATCAGGCGCTGCATCTGCACACTCGGCAGGCCAACCTGAAACTGGCGGTACGGCACGGCGGGCACTTCGACCACCCGGAATCCCGCGTAACTGGCTGGTGCGCCGGCGGCCGGCACAATAACAATCGCCTCGTGGCCGTTCGCGTGCAGGTGATCGAGCACCTTGCAGACGCTGTTGGTCACGCCGTTCATAGTGGGAAGGAAACTTTCGGTGACTACGGCTACACGCATGTTGAGCACTCGTTCCGATCGCCGGGACCCCGGGGAATCCTGTGTGGATCCTTCTGTCCGGACGATCTGCACGCTACGGGTGCTGGGTTTCCGCAGGGTTAATGGCGCCTGAACCTTGGGCAGTGCTGCGGATATGCGGGGGATGCGTGGGGGATGTGCGGGGGATGAACGGGAGGCGTTCCGGCCACCGGAGACCGATCTGTCCACTGTTGTCCGCACTGGACTGTCCGCCGGAAGTCTGCCTTATGGCGTCCTACGCCCTAGGGTGATCCCATGACGCAACGGCAGACACCCCTGGACCGCTTTTACACCGTGATCCCGGCCGGCGGCATCGGCTCCCGCCTGTGGCCGCTGTCCCGTGCCGACGCACCCAAGTTCCTGCACGACCTGACCGGCTCCGGCCAGACACTGCTGCGCGACACCTGGGAGCGCCTTGTGCCCCTTTCCGGCGAGCAGCGCATTATGGTCGTCACCGGTCGCGCGCACCGTGCCGCGGTCGAGGCCCAGATCCCGGAACTCGAGGACGTC
>JAODAO010000028.1 GCA_025463465.1 Glaciihabitans sp.
TGCGTTTTAGGGGATGACCATGGGCACGATGAATGAACTGTTGAACGCCGCCGCGGTGCAACGCCTGCGCGGGCAGCTCAGCACCGTCGCGCCCGAGGTCGAATGGCCGGCGCTGGACGCCACGGTCACCGGAGTTGACGGTCTCAGCCTGCGGGCCCGCAGCGACCTCATCAGCGAGGCGTTACTCGCCGACCTACCCCGGCATTACGAAACGGTCGCGGCAATTTTCCGCGCTGCGCTGCGCGACCCGGGATTTTCGGGCTGGCTGATCTGGCCGGTCAGCGAGACGGTGACCACCCTCGCGCTGGAGTCCGCGGCCCCTGATGCCTTCGAGGACGGCCTTACCCTGCTCGCCGAACTCACCCCGCGGTTGACCGCCGAGTTCGCCATCCGGCGTTTCCTCGAGGCCGACCTCGACCGTGCGCTCGCCGTGGTGGCCACCTGGACGCGCAACCCCAACGAGCACGTCCGCCGGCTCGCCAGCGAGGGCACCCGGTCGTTTTTGCCGTGGGCGATCCGGGTGCGAGTGCTGCTGGCCCGGCCGGAGGCGACCCTGCCGATCCTGAGCGAGCTGCGCAGTGACAGCAGTGACTACGTGCGCCGTTCCGTGGCCAACCACCTGAACGACCTCGCCAGGCAGAGCCCCGACCTGGTGACCGCGACCGCGGCCGAGTGGATGGGCGACCAGCGCCAGGACACCGCATGGGTGGTCCGCCATGGCCTGCGCTCCCTCGTCAAAAAGGGTGATCCAGCGGCGCTGGCGATTATGGGCTTCGAGGCGGCGACGCTGACGGTCAGCCCCATCCACCTGCACAACACCCCCGTTCCCCTGCCCGGATCCCTCAGCTTCAGTGCCGAGATCACCAACGACTCCGCCGTGCCCGTCCGCCTCGCGGTCGACTACGTTGTGCAGTACCTGAAGGCCAACGGCCGGCTCGCCGGCAAGGTTTTTAAGCTCACCGTCGCCGAGGTCGCGCCGGGTGCCACCCTCCGACTGCAGAAGTCCCACGCGTTCCGGCAGATGACAACACGCGTGCACTACCCCGGTGATCATGCCATCGAGTTGCAGGTCAATGGCCAGCGCTATGAACGAGTCGGTTTCAGCCTCGGGATGTGATCGCGGACGAGTCAGACAACTCGTCCCGCAGCCGCAGCAGCCCGTCCCGAATGCGAGATTTCGCCGTCGCCAGCGAGATATCCAGCATCGCCGCGACCTCCCGTGGGCTGTACCCGTCGATATACACACGGGTCACGGCCTCCCGTTGCCGGTGGGTCAGGTGGGACAGGGCCTGCTCGGTGCGGCGGTGGTCGAGGCGAACCTCCGCCTTTTCCCAGATCCGGTCATCCACCATGTCGCGGAGGTCGAACACCCGCCGTTCCCGGTTGCGGCTGGCCTGCGAGCTGCGCACCCGGTCGACGGCCCGGCGGTGGGCGACGGTGAGTACCCAGCCTGTGGCGGTTCCGCGTTCGGGAGTGAACTGGGAGGCCGACTGCCAGATCTCCAGGAACACCTCCTGCGCGACCTCCTCGGACTGCGCGTGGTCGACCAGGCACCGCTGCACGACCCCGAGCACCCGAGGGCAGAGCCGGTCGTAGAGCTGGGTGAACGCGTCGCGGTCCCCGTTGGCGACCGCCGCCAGTAAATCCTCGCCGGTCGATGAGGGTGGCGCGGTGGGCGGTGACTGGTGAGACAGGGTGAGTACATCCATGGGATCCCCCGATCCAGCGGCTGTTTCACCATCAAGGTCCGGGATGGCCGTCCACAAATTTTAGACAACCGTTGTTCGACGCGCATTCGGGAAAACACGGTACCTGGCCCGCTAATACTGGTTTTTACCCCTTTCACCCGTCGACCACGAGTTAGTCGACGTTCGGTGCCTCCGCGTTCGGTGCGGGCAAGGGGGATGTCGCAGCGCGGGACGCCTCGTCGCTGGCCGCCCGCTTCTTCCGCCGGCGGGTCACGAGCAGCGCCACCAGGACGCCGAGCGCAACCACCGCGATCCACGGGATCAGGAACCCGAGGACCAGCAGCAGCCCGGCGAAGAAGGCGGCGAAGCTGGCGAGGCCAGCCAGCAGCGCGTCCCAAAAATTGTCGGGTTCGTCTCGCGGAGCGTCGGCGACGGAAACCAGGTTGAGGTTCACCGACGACATGGCGACCTGGTCGCTGAGCAGCCGACGTTGCGCCTGCAGGCTCTCCAGCTCGCCCTGCCTTCCCGAGATTGCGGTCTCCAGGTCGATCAGCGTTGACGTGTCGGTCGCCGTGGTCAGCAGGCCGAGCAGCCGGTCGACGGAAGCACTCAACGCGGTGATCCGCGCATCCAGGTCAGCGGAGGCGGTGGTCACGTCGCTACTCGACATATTGACGGAGACAACCTCGCCGAGGTCTTTCAAACTCTCGAGTGTTGTGGTGAGGCTGTCGGCGGGGATGCGCAGTTGCAACGTGGCCCGCCCGGCGTTGCCGTCGATGGGAGCCTCCTCGGTGCGGCCGTCGACGCGACCCCCGGCGGACTCGACGATACGCGCCGCCTCCACCCCCGCCGCGAGGGGATCCTTCGCGGTGATGGTGGCGTCACCGGTCGTGACGATCTGCCTGGCGGCGTCGACCACCGCGGGGTCGGTGCCGG
>JAODAO010000033.1 GCA_025463465.1 Glaciihabitans sp.
CTCGAATTCGCGGTTGGCGGTCTGCGCCGCGGCCTCATCCCCGTCGGTGAGGTGACGGAAGACCTCGATCTTCGACTGTCCCATCGTGTCGCGCACGTACTGCAGTGCGGCGTCCAGCGGGCGATAGCTGTCCAGACCAACACGGCGGGCAGCGCGCTCAAATGCCCGTTCAACGATGCCGTCGTCGACCACGGTGGTTCCGGCCATGTCGAGGACAACCAGCTCGATGGCTACGACGGGGGTGGCGAGGGTAGTGGCGGTCGGGTCGGCGCTGGTGGCGGTGGTGGCAATCGGGTTGCTCATAATGCTGTTCTTTTCTGTTGGGATGGTTCTCGCGTCGAGATATCCACCAACCGTGTGCTCGGCGACGCCGAGGCCCGTTGTCATTCCGATGCCGGTCGTCACGACGGTCACCAGAACACCGGGGGCAACCTCCTCGATGAGGAATTCGTTGGGGGCGGTGGCGTAGACCCCCTGCCAGCGTTCGAGCACCCGGGGCGTCTCGCCGAACAGGGTGGTGAACTCCGCCAGGAAGGCATCGGAGGCGGCTTCCGGCTGGAATGGTGGGATCGATTCGCCCTTCCAGTGGCTGTCTCCCACGATCAGCGAGCCGTCGGGCAGTTGGGTGTACATCTGGTTGAGGTCGAGGGCGGCAAGGTCGGGGCGTTCCGCCGTGAGGCGGGCGCGTACCCGGGCGGAGGCGGGGGTGCTCGTGAACGCGCTGTACCGGATGAGCGACCATCCGGTGAGCAATGGTCCGCCGAGCGGGGATCTCAGGTCTGCGGTGACACGCATCATGTCGAGGCCACACCGAATCACGCCGTGGGTCTCGGCCAATGCGGGAAAGAGCTGGTCGATGTCGTGGTTCACGGCGACAACAACGAGGTCGGTGTCGATCGTTCCGCGACTTGTGTGGACCCGACCGCCTTCGATCTGGCCGACGGAGGTGCGCATCCGGAACTCGACCCCTCGCAACTCGAGGTAACTGCGGATGGCGGACGCGGCCTCGCGGGGGTTGACCTGGAGATCGCGGGGCAGCCGAGCACCGCCGACGGCGGAACCCGCCGGCAGGCTGGCCAGGTTCTCGATGTCGGCTGCAGCCAACAGCTCAACTTCGACGTGGTCCGTGTCCTGCCGTGGTGCACGCTGCTCGGCGAGTTCGCGCAGCAGCTGCAGTTCGTCGGCATGGCGGGCAACAACGAGGGTGCCGGAGTCATCGATCCAGAAGCCGGCGTCGCGGGCGAGCCGCAGCCAGATCTCTCGTGAGGTGAGTGCGTAGTCGCGGGCGATGCCGCTCTGCGGGGTGAAACACAGGTGCCCGAAGTTACGCACTGTCGCCCCGGAAATCTCGGCGCCGCGCTCAACAACGATGACGGATCGGCCCCGGTCGACAGCGGCCAGCGCTGCTCCCAGCCCCACGATGCCGGCGCCCACAACAACAACGTCTGCGCGCGGGGCGTTGTGCTGGACTTCCCCGGTCATCGGAACACCCGGCGGATCCACACGGCGATGCCCTCAACAACGAGGACCGTGACCAGGATCATCAGGACGATCGCGGTGACGGTGCCGTAGTTCGAACCCTGGCTGGCATTGAGGAGGTGGTACCCCACCCCGCCGGCCCCAACAATTCCGAGCAGTGTGGCGGCGCGAATGTTGGTGTCGAGCATGTAGAAGGTGTGGCCGATGAGCGCGCGGGTGCCCTGGGGGACGGTGGCTCCTGCATAGACCTGCAATCGAGTTGCCCCGGCAGCTGTCAGGGCACGTTCCGGCCCGGCCTTCACTTCTTCAAACGAGTCGGCGATGAGCTTTCCGAGGAGCCCGACCCCACCGATCGCGAGGGCCACGGTACCGGCCTGGGTGCCGAGGCCGGTGATCACGATGAGGACGATGGCGAGGATGATCTCGGGGATGCCCCGCACAACAACGAGAAGGAAGCGCATTCCTCCGCGTACACCGGCGCTCGGCGCGACGTTGCGGGCGGCCAGCGATCCGATGACGATGGAGACCACCAGCGTCATCACGGTCGCGGCGAGGGCGATCGCGATTGTTTCGCCCATGGCGGCGAACATGGTCTCGGCCTCGTAACTGCCGAACGACGGGGGCCAGAATTGCACGGCGATGGCCGGGATCTTGCCCCAGATGGTTACCAGGTCGCCCCACTTGATGTCGCAGACGAGCACACTTGCCACAATGACCACAGCTGCGAGCCAGCCCCAGGTTGTGTTGCGGACGCGCACGGCATCCCACGGGCGCCGAAGGACGGATTGCACGGTGGTCGCGGAATTGCTGGCGCGTTCCCCGGCACCCTGCGTGGGCTGTGTGGACTGTGTGTTTCGAGTGCGTCGCACCGTCCGCAGCAGCCGGTCTCCGAGGCCTCGTCCGGTGGGCGCGATGCCAAGCATCGCGGCCCGGACGGCGCTGGAGACGACCTCCATCACCACACAGAGCGCTAAGATCACCACCGCGTAACCGAGTCCGAGCCCGTAGTTGAGCGACTTGAATGCGAAGGACATCTGCATTCCCAGTCCCACCACTCCGACGTAGCCGAGGATGACGGAACCGCGGAGGTTGATGTCGTTGCGGTGCAGCACCGTCGCCACCCACGACGGCATCACCTGGGGAAGTACACCCGCGGTGAATTCCTGGAGTTTGCTGCCTCCCGTTGCCCGGATCGCCCGTCGCGGGCCCTCATCGATCTGTTCGATGGCGTCGGCGAACATTTTGGAGATCATGCCGATGGAGTGGATGCCGATCGCGAGGATGCCGGGCAGGGTCCCCAGGGAGAAAATCAGCACAAAGACCATGGCGAAGACCACGTCGGGCACGGCGCGGGTGAGTACACCGAAGAAGCGTGCGAGGGCACGCCAGGCGGCATTTGGGGTGGTGTTCGACGCGGCAAGGTAAGCGATGGGCACGGAGATGATGGCGGCAAGCAGGGTGCCACAGATCACCAGGCCGAGCGTGAGTGCCGTGAGGTAGGCGAGTTCGCCTGGCTCGGGAAAGCTGATCACGCCGACGCGTCCGAAGAAGCGCTCGGCGTTGGCCCAGCTCTGGACCATCTTCGCCGGGTCGATTCCGACATCGACGAGGGCGACGACGGACGCGGCGAGCAGCACCAGGAGGGTGATGACCGCTGCGATGCGTTCGGGTGATACCCGTCGGCGGGGTGGGTTAGCAACCGGTGTCGCCGGACGGCCGGGCTTGCTGGGCTGGAGGGTGCCCGTGCGCGTACCGGTCGACGTGCTCATCGGGTTTCCACCGGGTCGTTGGCCATCAGCTCGGTCTGGATCGCCTCGAGCTGGTTGGTGGTGGTCGCGACGCGGCCATAAATTTCCATCACTTCGGACTTGCTGAGCCCCTCAGTGGTTGTGTCGAGTACAACCTCCCCGTGGCGCAATCCGACGATGCGGTCGGCCCAGGACAGCGCGAGATCGACCTGGTGCAGGCTGCACATCACGGTGAGCCCACGGTCGACCGCGATCTCCCGGATGAGCGCCATCACCTGGTCGCTCGACTCGGGGTCGAGTGATGCCACCGGTTCGTCGGCGAGGAGGATCTCGGGGTTCTGCATCAGCGCGCGGGCGATCGCGACTCGCTGCTGCTGTCCACCCGAGAGGGTGTCGGCTCGCTGGTAGGCGCGGTCAAGCAGGCCAACCCGTTCGAGGTGGCCGAGGGCCGCAAGCTTGCTTGCCCGCCCGTACGACCACAGGCCGAGGCGTGGGCCACGAAGCGTCGCAAGGGCGCCGGTGAGCACATTCTCGAACACGCTCAGCGACGGCACGAGCTCAAACTGCTGGAAGATGAAACCGACCTTGCCGCGCAGTGCGCGCAGGCGCCGGCCGGAAAGCTCGGGGACGCTCTCGCCGAGGACGTTGATCGACCCCTCGTCGGGACGCTCCAACGCGTCGATGTGGCGGAGCAATGTTGACTTGCCCGATCCGGAGAGTCCCAGGAGGACGACTATCTCGCCGCGCTGCACGGTGAGGGAAGCAGCGTCGAGCGCCGTCGTCGCACCGAAGCGTTTTGTCACTCCGGCCAGCCGCACCACGGTTGGGGTGGTTGCCTCGTTGTTCATGGGATTCTCCGGATCGGGATCGTCAGTATTTGGTGGTGGTGGGTGTTACTGGCACTGGGTGGCGTTGGTCTCTTCGCAGATGTCGCGGATGGTGTCGTAGTACTCGTCGTCAACGGGCGTCGTCGCGTAGAACACGCTGCGGAAGCCGTCGGTGTCGGCGCTGTCGATGCCGTCTTCGATCATCTGGTCGATCGTGACCTCGCTCAGGATGTCGTTGAGCTGGGTCTTGAGGTCGTCGGGGAGGGTCGTGGACATCACGACGGGAGCGCCGGGGACCATGGTCTCGTCGATGACCTTGACCTTGTCGGACTTGGCGACCTCGCTGTCTTCGGCGAAGCCTGCCTCGCACTCGACGCCCTCGCCGACCTTGGTGACGCTGACATCGTGCTTACCGGCGAACACCGGGGTGATGTCGGTCTCGGGGTCGATGCCGGCCTTGATCAAGTTGTAGGTGGGGAACAGGTAGCCCGAGGTCGAGGACGGGTCAACGAAGCACACCTTTTTGCCCGCGAACTCGTCGATGGCGGTGATGTCGCTGTCGACGGGGACGATTGCCTGCGAATAGTACCCGGGCTCCTGTCCTTCTTTGGTGATGATGGAGGAGGTCGGGGTCAGCTCGGCACCGTTGTTGGTTGCGGTGACGTAGGTGAAGCCCGAGAACGATGCGACGTCGATCTGGCCGGCGATCGCGGCCTCGATCAGTGCGGCGTAGTCGGTGGACTCGTGGTACTCGACCGTTTTGCCGGTCTCCTTCGAGATGTAGTCCATCAGGGGCTGGTAGTTGGTCTCGGTGTCGACCGAGTCGGGGACCACGCCAAAGACCAGGGTCTCGGAGTCGACTGCGAAGGAGGCGCCCTCGGCGTCAGCGGTCGCGGTCGGGGATGCGGCCGTGGAGCAGCCGGAGAGGATGGCGGTGAGGAGGACAGCGCCGGCGATTGCGGTCGCGAGCGGGGAACGGCGGATATTCATGACGGCCTTTCGGTGAGAACGGGACGTCAGAATGGTGACACGTTGAACGCGACAAATATACCTAAGTTGGCGCAGTTCAGCGAGAATTAACCTGTTGTATGCCTACCTGCCGAGATTGCTCCCACCGGGTGTCCGAGGTCACAACGCAAGTAGCGCCACCCCGGCGACCACAACGAGGGACGCCGCGATTCGCCAACCCGGCCGGGCTTCGCGCAGCACGAAAACGCCGAAGAGGCTGACCAGGATCACACTGATCTCCCGCATCGGGGCGACGAGGGCCACCGGGGCCATGGTGATAGCGACGAGCACGAGTATGTACGAGAGCGGAGAGAGCACGCCGAAGGCGATGAGCCGTGACCAGTGCTTCCGGAAGACGGCGCCGAGCTCACGGCGTCGTTTGCCGAGCGCAACCGTGTAGACCGGGATCTCGATGAGAGTGCAGCCGACCATAAACGCGACGGGCGAGAGGCCCCAGGTTCGCACGGCATGGGCATCCCAGATCGTGTACGTCGCGATGGCGACACCGGTGAGGAGCCCAAATACGATACTCGGATCGATCCGGCGGCTGCGCCTCACTCCGGGCAGTCGCCCGCTCGAGCCACTACGGTCGGCGAGCCCAATTGCCACAACTCCCGCGAGGATGGCGGCCACCCCGAGCAAAGCGATCGGCGAGGGTCGTTCGCCAAGCAGGAGGACGGCGACCACCACGCTAATGGTCGGCCCTGTACCGCGAGCCGTCGCGTAGACCGTCGAGAGTTGCCCAACGGCGTAACCCTTCTGCAGCACCAGCATGTATCCGACGTGAAGCGCCCCGGACACCCCGACTCCCAGCGCGAAAGCACCCAGATCATCGGTTCCCAACCCGCCCGTGAACGGAATGACGCCGATCCAGAGGACGGTGCTGGCGACGGCACCCCACCACAGGAACGGCAGCCCGATGCGGCTGACCCCGTGGGCGACGACGTTCCACGATGCATGGCAGACGGCCGCGAACAGGACAAGAATGACGGCGAGTGATGACACGGAAAGACCCTTCTACCTGACGCAGGCGCGACAAAGTAGGGTCCTCCGGGCTTTTGTCCTGTCAGATGACGGCCACCGACTTGGCGGCGACCGTGGCGCCGCTCGGACCAGACGAGCATTTCTGCTCCGGAACCCTAGGCGCTATCGAGACAGACACTAGCAGTGCGCACCATCGCCACTTTCACGTGAATCGGCGAACTGTGGACGGACCATCCACCAGCCGCGCTGCTAGCCTCCACACCCAGCGCGCGCGACCTCTATTCACCGCGAGTTCACCAGTTGGCAAGACACCCACATCGCGTTCCACTGGGGAGGCTGCACCGATTCTCGACGTCGCCGGGGGGATGCCGGGAGCTAGGACAGCCCTCGGTAGGCACGGTCGTTGGCGGTGCGCACGTAGGTCGGGACGAGGAACAGGTCGATGATCTGCCAGATCCAGACGGCCACGATCAGGAACCACCCAATGAAAATGATTGAGGTCGCCCACCCGAACAGGCTCATCACGAGCATGGCGATCCCTGGTCCGACCCGGTTCAGGTAAAAATTGTGAATTCCGAATCCGCCCAGGAAGATGAGCAGCGCGTAGGCGAGGCCGGTCTGCTTCAACGGGAATACCACGGCGGGCCCGGCACCCTGAGACGGATACGACCCGTACGGGGCTGACTGCGATGGGGCAACCGGAGCGCCGAAGTTTTCGGTCCAGCCCGTTCCGTCCCACCACCGGGTGAGGCCGGAACGTTGGTCGGGATACCACCCGGGCGGTGGGCTCGACCGCGCCGCGGGCGGATAGGCGGCAGCGGACTCCTGTTTATACGACGACAGCGGCAGGGGCAACGGTTCGGTGGGTTGGGTGTAGTCGTACGGATCCTGCTGATCAGCCATCATTCTCCCGGTGAGGTACCTCAGAGTAGTGACGTAGCGCTGGTTCCGTACGGAGCGAGCACCAACGGGTAACAGGCGGTTGACCAGAGGACCGTTGAATGGTGCTGGCAGACGCGGGAAGGTGGCAGACGGAGCCGCCTGTCAGAATCGAACTGACGACCTTCTCATTACGAGTGAGATGCTCTACCGACTGAGCTAAGGCGGCGTGACCTGATTACTCAAGGCACAGCTAGAAAGCTTAGCCGACGATTTCGACCCCACGTGACAAAGGGACCGATTCCCACCCAAATAAGCTCGATGGACGACGTCGGCCACAACCACGCCCGGCGTCCCCCACAGCCGTGACGGACATCAGCACATCGGGTCGGTCGCAGGCACCGTTCCATCGACGAAGTAGTTGTCGACGGTGTCGTTAATGCAGGTGCTGGTCTTGTTGTAGGCGGTGTGGCCCTCACCGGTGAAGGTGACGAGATGCCCGTTCTCGAGCTGCGACGCCACGTTCTGCGCCCAGACGTACGGGGTCGCGGGATCGTTGGTAGTGCCGACAACGAGGATGTCGGACGAACCGGACGCTGCAACCGCCGCTGGCTCACGGACCGCCGGGAACGGCCAGTCGTAGCAGCTGGTTCCGCCCCAGGCCATCAGGTGACCGAACACTGGCGCCGCGGCGTCCAGCTCGGCGGCCTGCTGGCGCATCGTCTCGACACTGTGGTCGGTGCTGTAGTCGATGCAGGAGATCGCATTGAACGCTTCGGTCGAGTTGCCCGTGTACGTTCCATCTGCAGTGCGGTCGTAGTACGCGTCGGCGACGGTGAATGCGTAGCTGGGGTCACCCTGCATTACGGAAGCGAAGACGTTGGCCAGAGCCGACCAGGTTGTCTCGCTGTAGAGCGGGAGGATGATGGCGGTGAACATCGATCCGGCGCCGAGCTGGCGTCCGTCGGCGTTGGCCAACGGGCTCGCGTCGAGGGTGTCGAGGAGGGCACGCACCGTCTGCATCGATTCGTCCGGGGTGCCGGTGAATGGGCAGTTCTCGAGGGTGGAGCAGCTGGCCATAAACGCCCGCAGGGCTCCCTCGAAGCCTTTGGCCTGGTTCAGGCTGATGTCGTAGCTGGCGGCGGTGGGGTCAACGGCGCCATCGAACACCAGCCGGCCCGTTTTCTTGGGGAACAGTTCGGCGTAGGTGCCGCCGAGCTCGGTGCCGTAGGAGTATCCGAGGTAGTTCAGGGTGTCGTCGCCGAGCGCGGCGCGCAGCATGTCGAGGTCCTTGGCGGCGCTGACGGTGTCGACGTTGCCGAGGAGTTCACCGGTGTTGGCGAGGCAGTCCTTGCCGAACTGGGCGGAGGCCGCCTCGGTGTCGGCGATCCACTGGTCGGAGCCGCGCTCCCCCGGGATGATGTTGAACAGGTATGCGTCGAGGGTGGCGGGGTCGCTGTAGCAACTCACCGGTGTCGACTTGTTCACACCCCTCGGGTCGAAGCCGACGATGTCGAAGTTCTGCTGGAGGCGGTCGCTGGTGGCGAAGTCCACGCTGTCGTGGATGAGGTCGTAGCCGCTGCCGCCGGGACCACCCGGGTTGACGAGCAGGGAGCCCTTCGAGGTGCCGGAGGTGGCTAGCTGGCGCACGAGCGCGAGGTCGATGGTGTCGCCGCCGAGGTCACTCCAGCTGAGAGGGGCGGTGGCGGTGGCGCACTCCAGTTTGTCCCCGCACGAGGACCACTGCAGTACCTGCTTGTAGAACGGTTCGAGGGATCCGTCCACCGACTCCGACGTCGGCGTCGAGGCGGACACGGGTGGTTCGAACCAGGTGGAGCAGCCGCTGAGGACCAGCACAACACTCGCCGCAGCGGCGATAGCGGCCACCAACGACCGACGACGGTTTTTACTACCGCGCCGGGTTGGGGCGGGAGCGCCGGCGTCTGTGCCGGGACGGGAAAGCTCGGTTGTCATAGATTCACTCGCATTGTGTTCAGCAGAGAGGTCGGCACGGTGCCAGCGGTCGATAAAGCCATTATCGGTGTGCGCGGATCAGGTGAAAAGGAGTAGCGGTCTGCCGCACTGTCGCGGGCGCGGACAGCGGCATCCCGCGGCGTGAGAGTGTGGTCATCGGGAGAGTCCGGCCGTTGGCCGTTGCCCCGCGGTGGAGATGAGCATCGCTTCGAGGGCGAGCGCCGGGCTGACGTTGCTCTCGATGCGGCGGCGGGCCGTGGCTATGGCATCCATCGTCGCCAGGGTCGATACCGACGTCGTTCGCCTGCTGGCCGCGATGAGTTCGTCGTGGATGCTGAGGTTGATCAGCTCCGAAGTCGCACCGAGCTGGATCAGGAGGATGTCCCGATAGAGGGAAAGCAGGTCGACCATGATGCGGTCGATGCCGTCGCGCAGGCTACGCACCGCACGGCGTTTCTGGTCCTCGTCGAGGTTCTTCAGCTGCATCCGCAGCGCCGGCGGAATGGTGCCGCCCGGCTCGACCCCGAGAGAGCGCATCGCCGCGGCACGCTCCTCCGCATCACGCTCGGCCGTGTAGGCCTTGGCATCATCCCCGGCGAGTTGCAGGAGGGTGGATGCCGCTCGGACTGCGTCGGAAACCGAGCGGATCGACAGGGCGATTTGCAGGGTGTTGTCGCGGCGCGAGCGGGCGTCGGCGTTAGTGGCGAGGCGATGCGCCATCCCGATGTGGCTCTGCGCCTCCCGGGCGGCGCGGGTGGCGGTGTCAATGTCGACGTTGTCACGACGGGCGATCAGGCCGGCCACCTCGTCGACGGCGGGAACGCGCAGGCGCACGCTGCGGACGCGGGAGCGGATGGTGGGGATGAGGTCGGCCTCGCTAGGAGCACAGAGGATCCACACTGTGCGCGGCGGTGGCTCTTCGAGGGCCTTGAGGAGAACGTTGGAGGTGCGCTCAACCATACGGTCGGCGTCTTCGATGACCATCACCCGGTAGCGGCCGACGGACGGGGAGAACTGGGACGTGGCGACGAGGTCGCGCACCTCCTGCATGGTGATGATGACCCGCTCCGTGGCCATCACCCCGAGGTCGGGGTGGGTTCTCGCGCGCACCTGGCGCGCCGTCGCCTCGTCATCCACCCCGTTGCTGAGCAGTGCGGTGGCGAAGGCGTAGGCGATATTGGAGCGCCCGGAGCCGGGGGGACCGGTGATCAGCCACGAATGGGTCATCGACGATCCCAGGTTTCCGGCACCCGCCGCCTGGCTGAACACCTCGATGGCGTCCGCCTGTCCGGTCAGCTCGTCCCAAATACCCATGCGGCCAGCCTAAGTTATGCCGCTGACGCTGCCGTGCGCCCTCAGAACAGTGTGGAAATTCTGTCGCGGATCTGCGCGGCGATGGAGTCGATCGAATCCGTGGCCGGGATGACCAGGAATCTCTCCGGCTCGGCCTTCGCCAGGACAAGGTAGCCGTCGCGCACGCGGGCGTGGAAGTCCTGCTTCTCGTCCTCCAACCGGTCATACTTCGTGCGGGCGCTGTCGAGCCGGGTGCGGCCGATTGTCTCGTCGAGGTCGAGCAGGATGGTCAGGTCGGGCAGCAGGCCCTCGGCTGCCCACAGGGAGAGGTTGCGCACCTCGGTGGCATCCAGTACCCGACCGGCGCCCTGGTAGGCGACGGAGGAGTCGAGGTAGCGGTCCTGCAGCACAATTTCGCCACGTTCCAGCGCCGGGCGTACCTTGGTAGCGATGTTGTGAGCGCGGTCTGCGGCATACAGCAGGGCCTCGGCACGCGGCGCGATGTAGCCACGGCGGTGCAGGATGATTTCGCGCAACTCCGTGCCCAAATCCGTTCCGCCGGGCTCGCGTGAGGTCACCACGGTGCGTCCGAGGGACTCCAGCCATTCCAGCAGGAGGGCAGACTGCGTCGACTTCCCGGAACCGTCACCACCCTCGAGGGTGATGAATAGTCCGCGGGGAGTACCTTCGATCATCACGCCTTTTTCTTGGCGGGGGCCCGCTTGGCCGGAGCGCGCTTGGCCGGGGCCTTCGCCTTCGGCTTAGCCGGTCCCTTTGCGCGCTTGTCGGCGAGCATCTGCACAGCACGGTCGAAGTCGATGTCCTCGATCTCTTCCCCACGCGGGATGGTGACGTTGGTCACACCATCGGTCACGTAGGCACCGAAGCGGCCGTCCTTAATGCGGATCGGCTTGCCACTTTCGGGGTCGGCCTCGAACTCTTTCAGCGCGCTTGAGGCCTTGCGGGCCCCGTACTTCGGCTGGGAATACAGTTCAAGGGCGCCGGCGAGCTCGATCTCGAAGATCTGGTCTTCGCTTTCGAGCGAGCGGGTATCCGTTCCCTTTTTCAGGTACGGACCGAACTTGCCGTTCTGGGCGAGGATCTCGGTGCCGGACTCCGGGTCGGTTCCCACGATGCGCGGAAGCGACAGCAGCTTGAGGGCGGTGTCGAGGTCGACGGTGGCGAGGTCCATGGACTTGAAGATGGATGCCGTACGCGGTTTGACGGCGACGACCTTCTTCGCGGCGGGTTTGCGCTTCGGCTTGACGGGTGCTGCGACGGTGTCGGTGACCTCGCCGGTTGCAGCATCCACCTGTTCGACCGGGGCCGCGACGGGTTCGGGCTCGGGGGCCGGAGTGACGACCTCGGGTTCCGGTTCGAGCTCGGTGACATACGGGCCGAAACGACCGTCCTTTGCGACGACCTGCTTGCCGTTCTCCGGGTTCACGCCGATGACGCGGTCGCCGATGACGGGTGCGTCGATGAGCTCCTGCGCTTTGGCGGCGGTCAACTCGTCTGGCGCCAGTTCCTGCGGGATGTTGACGCGGCGGGGAACCTCGGGATCGTCGCCGGGGGCCTCGAGGTAGGGGCCGTACTTGCCGATTCGCAGGGTGATGTCGTCGGAGAGCTTGATCGAGTTGATGTCGCGGGCATCGATCTCACCGAGGTTGTCGATGACGGTGCGCAGACCCCTGTGCTTCTCGTTGCCGAAGTAGAACCCCTTCAGCCATTCGACGCGGTCGGCTTCTCCCCCGGCGATGCGGTCGAGGTCGGCCTCCATGTCAGCGGTGAACTGGTACTCGATGAGGTCGTGGAAGTACTGCTCGAGCAGTCGCACGACGGAGAATGCGATCCAGTTGGGGATCAGGGCGGTGCCACGCGGGGTGACGTAGCCGCGGTCGACGATCGTGGAGATCGTCGCGGTGTACGTGGACGGGCGACCTATACCCAGCTCTTCGAGGGTCTTGATCAGGCTGGCCTCGGTGTAGCGCGGGGGCGGCGAGGTCTCGTGGCCCTTCGCCTCGATGTCAACGAGACCAAGGACCTGGCCCTCCTTGAGCGGCGGCAGCTTCGCCTCGGCGGGCTCGGCGACCTGGTTGCGGTCCTCGTCCTGGCTCTCCTCGTACGCGGCCATAAAGCCGCGGAAGGTGATAACCGTTCCGGTGGAGACGAACTCGGCGGTGGTGACGGCCTCGACGGTGGTGGTCGCCGCGATGGCGGAACCGTCGGTGCGCGCTCCGGTGATAACGACGGAGGCAGTGAGACCCTTGGCGTCGGCCATCTGCGAGGCGACGGTGCGCTTCCAGATCAGGTCGTACAGCTTCCACTCGTTGCCGCGCAGCACACTCTGCAGCTCGGACGGGGTGCGGAAGGTTTCACCGGACGGGCGGATAGCCTCGTGGGCCTCCTGCGCACTTTTGTTCTTGCCGGCGTAGACGCGCGGCTTGTCAGGAATGGTGTCGGCGCCGTAAAGCTTGGTGGCCTGGGCGCGTGCCGCGGAGATCGCCTGCTGGGACAGACCGGGCGAGTCGGTACGCATGTAGGTGATGTACCCGTTTTCGTACAGCGACTGGGCGACACTCATGGTCTGTCGGGAGGAGAAGCGAAGCTTGCGGGCCGCCTCCTGCTGCATCGTCGAGGTGGTGAACGGGGCCGCGGGACGGCGGGTGTACGGCTTCGACTCGACCGAGGTGACGGTCAGGTTGACGGTGGACTCTGCGAGTGCGGAACTCAGCGTCTCAGCCGAGGTCGCGTCGAGGGCGATGACCTTGTCTTTGAGCTTTCCGTTGTCATCGAAGTCGCGACCGGTGGCGACGCGGCTGCCATTGATGCGAACAAGGCGGGACTCGAACTGGACGGGCTTGTCCGAGTCTTCCTTGCCGGGGATGAGCTGGGCGGTGAGGTCCCAGTAGCCGGCGGCCACGAATGCGAGCCGCTCGCGTTCGCGGTCTACGACAAGGCGGGTGGCAGCGGACTGCACCCGGCCGGCGGACAGGCCGGGGCCGACCTTGCGCCAGAGCACCGGGGAGATCTCGTAACCGTAGAGGCGGTCGAGGATCCGGCGGGTTTCCTGGGCGTCGACGAGGGCGGTGTCGAGTTCGCGGGTGTTGTTTTTGGCGTGCTCGATCGCGTCTTTTGTGATCTCGTGGAAGACCATCCGCTTGACGGGGACCTTGGGTTTGAGAACCTGCAGGAGGTGCCAGGCAATGGCCTCACCTTCGCGGTCCTCATCGGTTGCGAGGATGAGTTCGGTGGCGTCTTTGAGGCCACGCTTCAACTCGGCAACGGTGCGCTTCTTTTCCTCGGAGACAACGTAGTGCGGCTCGAAGCCGTTCTCGACGTCGACGGAGAATTTGCCAAGGGAGCCCTTTTTCAGCTCGGGCGGCAGATTTTTCGGCTCGATCAGGTCACGGATGTGACCAACCGAGGCCTGGACCTCGTAGCCTTCGCCCAGGTACTGGGCGATCGTCTTCGCCTTTGCGGGCGACTCGACGATGACCAGCGTTTTCGTGCCAGGCACGGGACTCCTCTTGTTTGCAGATCTCAATAGCTCTGGTGGTTCTGTGTGCACGTTTGACGTGCACCGTCAGCGACACCATACACAGGTCAACCATGGTCGTACCTAATTCACAGTCGAGCCCGGGGGTCCGGCGGTGGCCGTGGCCACTACCGTGAGTCCCAGAATCGTCCTGCTCGTCGACACCGTAACGACGACCCCATCGAGCGCGCAACCCACCAGGGCCGACGTGTTTGCCTCTGCCACGGTCGCCGCAACCTCGCACGGCACCCCCGGCTCGATGCCAACGGCGACGTCAGCTGCGGCGAGCGCGGCGGCATCGGCGGCCGCAACCACCGCCTGCTTCACGCCCATACCTATATATAGGGGAAGCATCATCGTGACGGCGGCCAGGAGCATTCCGATGATGGCGACGCCCAGGATGGACGCGGCACCGCGCTGGCGATTCTGCGTTTTTCCGGGCGAGTCATACGTCGAACCGCATGACCGAGCGGTGATGCCCACGGTTATCTTCTCACCGTCCGTTTGTCATGGCGCAGCTTGAGGCGCTCAGTTGCAGGTGGACCAGCTGCCCGAACCCCCCGCTCGGCCAAACGGTCGCGTCGACGCAGAGCAAGTCGCCGCGGGTGTGGACGGTTAGCTCCGCGCCGGGCACCAGCTGGTGGAGACGGATGCTGGCAACGGCCGGCGCCTCGCCCCGCGCCAGGGACCGGGAGACACCGGCTGCCGCGTCCTGCAGGCGAAGCTGGGAGCCGGCGACCTGCAGGCTGCCGAGGCAGGCCACCAGCACAAGCAGCACCGCGGGGATAACCGCGGCGAACTCGGCGGTGACGCTGCCCCGGCTGGGGTCGCCGGTGTTACTGCCCGACGTAGGTGAGCGCATTACGGACCAGGCCGGTGAGGATCTCGCGCACCTCGTCGCTGCGCATAATCACCACGAGCAGGCCGGCGAAACCTACCGCCGCCATCGTGGCGATCGCGTATTCGGCGGTTGCCGCCCCGTCGTCCTTTTTCAGCAGCGCCCTGGAGCGCAGCATGCCACGCCTGGCAAGGGATCGGTCGTTGGATTTGTTGGTTGTTGTCATAACGCACTCTCGTTTCGTTGGCCGCTGTGGCGGGCTCCGATGGCACGAGTGCTCACAGTGTGGGCTTACCGCGACGCCGATGTGCGTGCGGGAATGGCTCGTGGGGAGAGTGTGTTGCGGGTGTCGCGTGTGGAGGAACACACGGGGCGAACGCCGGGGTAGCGGCAAAGTGGCCGACAAAGATACGAACCTGGGCGACGGCCGTCAAGTCCTGCGCAAATCTCGGACCAACACCGGGATCGGCTCAGAATGTAGGGATGGACGACACCGTGTCGAGGGACAATGCCGACCCCTCCAGCTTCACCTCACCATCTACCGCAACGGCGACGAGCGCCGCTTCCAGCAGCACGTGTTCCGGCCCGCCCTGCCCGCTGTGTGGAGCCGCACAACGCTGCTCACTGGTGAGTGTGCGCGGCCCCCTTGTGGTCGCTTACCGGTGCGACAGGCATGGACTGATGTCATACGGACTGCCCAACATCCGCTGAACTCGTGAGCGCGTGAGCGCGTGAGTGCACGAGGCCGCGTCCGGCCCCAGTAGCCAATTTCATTTGCCGGTGTCAGTACCCAATGTCGGTTGAGGTGATGACGCTGATCAGCAGTGGGAACACCCCCACCACCATAAAAGCGGGTAGCACGCAGAGCCCCAACGGCAGCATCAGTTTCACCGATAGAGACGCGGCCCGCTCGGCCACTTCTGCCCGGGCCCCGCGGCGTAGCTCTTCGGCTTCGCTGCGCAGTAGTTCCGCCGCTGGCACCCCGGCCCGGCGGGACAACTCGAGCACACTCTCGACGCCTTTCGCGGCGCTGTCCTCGTCGGCCTTGTCCACTCCACCGGTATGGGTGGTCCCGCCGCGGGAAGAGTTGGTATCACCAGCCCGATCGGGACGCCGCCAGTCAAACGCTCGGCCGCGCGCCGCGGTGGGTGGTGGCACAACCGGGTGTTCCTTTAACCCGTAGCCCAGCATTGCCTCCGCGACCGAGGTGCGCGCCCGGCGCAGGGCGCCGCCGCCGGAGACCGCGATGGCGGTGAGGTCGTACTCGAGGCCGGGGGTGAGGTCCCGGGGTTGGGCGGCGGTGACGAGGTGTTTGTTCCAGCGCGCTGCAGCCACGAGGAGCAGCAGGCCGATGACGAGGCTGCCGATACCCAGCGGGGTGCTGGTGAGAGTTCTGATGGTGTTGAAGCCGAGTGCCATGCCAAACAGGATGCCAACGGCGGGCAACGCCATCACCATCTTGGCGGTGGCCGCCGGGGCGGCGAGGGCGATGTGGATCTCGCGTTGGGCCTGGGCGAGTGAACGGAGGGACGTGGCAAAGTCCCTGAGCGTTGGTGCGAGGGGCGCACCGGCGTCGAGGGCGACCGCCCATGCGGTGGCGAGCCCCCGCCAGGCGATGGCCTCGGCCGCGGGCACAGCAGCGGGCACGGTAGGGGTACCGCCCGGATCTGGTGAAGGCACCAGCGCAGCGATGATCGCCTCCGGCACTTTCACACCCGTGGCAACAGCGCTCGCAATGCGCCCCGCGACTCCCTCCCCCTGCAGGTAACCCCACGCGGCAACGGGTGGCACTCCCGCCGCGAGCAACACCGCAAGGCGTTGGACGACAGATGCCACCAGCGTGACGTCGGCCACCGGTGATCGTCGACGTCCGAAGGGTCGACGTCTGTGGGGTTGGCGCTGCGTCATCTCCCAGCCTCCGCTGGCGACAAGCGATGACGACCACAACCGTCTGCGATAGCTGCCCCCGAAGGAGCGTGCACCCGGGAGGTCGCCGCCGACGGTATTGGTGCTGGCGATGTTGTTGGTGCCGGCGGAGGTGACACCACTCGCAGTAAGGATGGGTCGCTGTCGAGCCCGGCCTCTTCAACCGTGGGGATGACGATAAGGCGGTCGCGGGAGTCGAGGGCGAACCTTCCCATCTGGGCCAGCCTGCGGACACCATTGCTGCGTTCGAGGTGCAGCACCGTACCGATGGCGCTCACCGCCTGCCGGGCGATGGCGACCGAGGTCATTCCGGCGAGGGCGCCGAGGGCTTCGAGCCGGGCGGGGACGTCCATCAGGGAGTTGGCGTGCAGGGTGCCGCCGCCACCATCGTGCCCCGTATTGAGGGCCGACAGGAGTTCTCGGATTTCGGGTCCACGGCACTCCCCCAGCACCAACCGGTCTGGCCGCATACGGAGGGCCTCCCGCACCAAGCGCCCCACCCCGAGGGCTCCAGCGCCTTCGAGGTTGGCTTGCCGTGCTTCGAGGCTGAGGAAGTGGGGATGGTTGACCCGCAGTTCCGCGACGTCCTCGATGGCGATGATGCGTTCCGTTGCAGCGGCCCCGGCCAGGAACGCCGCAAGGAAGGTGGTTTTGCCACTCCCGCCGGCGCCGGTGACGAGGATGTTCTCGCGTTGGGCGATCAGTTGCTCAACAACGCGACGACCAATGGTGGTGAAAAAGCTTTCAGAGTCGAGCCAGTCGAGGGTGGATGTCTCCACCGAGGGCAGTCGGACGGAAAGGAGGGTGCCGACCGTGGAGATGGGCGGGAGCACCGCGTGCACCCGGATGCCATCGTCGAGGCGGGTGTCGACGCAGGGGCTGGTCTCGTCGATGTGGCGCCCGCCGAGGGAGACGAGCCGGATGGCGAGGTCGCGCAGCTCACGCTCATCGAAGTGGATGTGGGATGCCAACTCGAGCCCGGTGCCGCGGTCGACCCAGGTGCCGGCCCCGCCGTTCACAAACACGTCGGTCACGCGGGCGTCGGCGACGAGGTCGGCAAGCGCCCCGAATTCGGCGGGGTAGTCACCGGACAGAATCCGCCGGGTGGCCCGAGGGGGATTCGTGACGATCGTCGGGTGCAGGGCCGGAAATATTGCCGGGGGTATAGCGGGGGCGAAGCCGACCGGTGTCGAATCGTCGGGCGTTGAACCATCAGGCGCTGAACCCTCGTGCGCGGAACCGTTGGGCGCCGAACCGCCCTGCGCCGCAGACCATCCACCATAAATGCTGAATGAGACCGGTAGGGCTGCAACGGGGTCTATTGGTGTGTTCGGTATGGCAGTGATGTGGGTCGGAGCGATGTGAGTCGGAGCGATCTGGGTCAGGATGCCCGGGACCGGCGACACTGTCGTTCGTCGGGCGATAAATCGTTCGACGGGAGGCGGCCCTGGCGGTGGTGCGTCTGCCGCCGATGGGTCGGCTGGCCCGGTCGCGGGGGCTGGGGTGAAGGTGGTCACGTCTCCGACGGTAGGTCGGCGGACCGGATAGTGGCTCAAGCGTCCACAGAATGTGGAAACGGCGCTCCCGCGAGCGTTTAGGGAGGAGAAGGGGCCGCTGGAGGATGCCTCTCCGAGGCCATTTCAGACCCGACGAAAGGTCCCGAAGTTCTTCAATCTCGCGGAAAATTCTTTTGTCAAGCCCCCTCTTGAAACTGGTTCTAGAGGGCCTAAGAGGCCTCATTCACGCCGTCAGACGTGAGTAACAGTCTGATAACGGGCCGTGGCCCTCGTTTAGGGGGAGAAATTCACGCCGAGAAAAATAAAATCTCGACCCCAAATCGGGCAACGAGCGGCACCGTAAGCATCCCCCACTGCACGATACGAGCGCGAGAGACAGCAGAGAATGAAATCAGGAAGGACCGCACCCGAACAAGTGAAAGTACCGTTTGACCAGGACATTTGATGCGCCGGCTGGAGGGGGAATGGGGATAAAAACACCCGTTAACGAGAGGGGCGGCGCCTATTGGGGGGAACAGGCGCCGCCACAGCAGCACCGGATTGGGGGGAATCGCTGGTGCTACTCGTCAAACTCTCGCTTGACAATTTCGAGTGTACTCCTAAAGGGGGACAACGCAACAAGGGATCCTCGAGAATTGTTACGATTTTTGAGCGAATTCTCAGGGTGGCTCTAGGATCGGAATGAACCGATTCGTAAACCGTCGCGGCCGTTTGGCGAGGTCGCGAGATCGACAAGGATAAAGATGTCCAAAAACTCGATTGACAGTCTGCTGCTTGAAACGCGGAGATTTCCCCCCGGGGCCGAATTTGCGGAGGCGTCCGTCGCGTCGCCCGAGCTCTACGAGCGGGCCGCGGCCGACCGGGTGGAGTTCTGGGCTGAGACATCCCGCGAGCTGCTGCACTGGCACACACCCTTCACTAAGACCCTCGACTGGTCGAACCCGCCGTTCGCGAAGTGGTTTGCCGACGGCACCCTCAATGTCGCGTATAACTGCCTCGACCGTCACGTGCTGGCCGGCAACGGCGACCGGGTCGCCTTCCACTGGGAGGGTGAGAATGGCGACACCCGCACCCTCACCTACGCCGAACTCACCGCCGAGGTGAAACGGGCGGCGAACCTGCTCATCTCGCTGGGTATCCGCCAGGGTGACCGAGTGGCAATTTACATGCCGATGATTCCGGAGGCCGTGATCGCGATGCTGGCGATCGCGAGGCTCGGCGCCGTGCACTCCGTGGTGTTTGGTGGTTTCAGTTCGGAGTCCCTGCGGTCCCGCATCGACGACGCGAGCGCCAAACTGGTGATCACCGCGGACGGCGGATGGCGCAAGGGCAAGGTCTTCCCGCTGAAGACCGCGGTTGACGGGGCGCTGGCCAACGGCACCTCCACCGTCGAACACGTCCTGGTGGTGAAGCGCGGTGGCAACGAGGTCGAGTGGACAGACGGTCGTGACCTGTGGTGGCAGGACGAGGTCGCACAAATGGATGCCGAGCACGAGGCGCAGGCGTTCGAAGCCGAAAACCCGTTGTTCATCCTCTACACCTCTGGCACGACCGGTAAACCGAAAGGCATCCTGCACACCAGCGGCGGTTACCTGACACAGGTCGCGTTCACCCACAAAAACGTATTCGACCTGAAGCCGGAGACGGACGTGTTCTGGTGCACGGCCGACGTGGGCTGGATCACCGGGCACAGCTACGTTGTTTACGGCCCGCTCGCGAATGGTGCCACCCAGGTGCTTTATGAGGGGACCCCCGACACCCCGCACCCGGGCCGCTGGTGGGAGCTGATCGAGAAGTACAAGGTCACCATCTTCTACACGGCGCCGACCGCGATCCGTTCCTTTATGAAGGCGGGAAGGCAGATTCCGAACAAGTTCGACCTGACCAGCCTGCGCCTGCTCGGTTCGGTGGGTGAGCCCATCAACCCGGAGGCCTGGATCTGGT
>JAODAO010000036.1 GCA_025463465.1 Glaciihabitans sp.
GTGCCGGTGCAAATCGGGGAGGGCGACCCAGAGCTGGGCGCCATGCAGCATGGTGGTCTCGGTAGTGGACACCTCGGAGTGCTGGATTCCACTTCCCGCGGTCATTAGGTTCAGTTCGCCCGGACGCACCATCGCGTGGGCGCCGGTGCTGTCGCGGTGTTCAATCTCCCCGGCGAATAGCCAACTGACGGTCTGCAAGCCGGTGTGGGGATGCGGGGGAACCCGCATACCGTGGGTGCGCGCAACGGTGTCCGGGCCGTAGTGGTCCACAAAACACCACGCGCCGATGAGGCTGCGGGCGCGCTGGGGCAGGGTGCGGCGCACCTCCATGGCCCGTGGTCCGCCCAGAGGTACGTTGCGCGGCTCGAGCAGTTCGATGCCGGCCGCCGACGGGGCGTCTTCGGCGCAGACCAGTTCGTCGGGTTCGGTCTCGAGATTGCTCACCCTCGAATGCTAAGTCGTTACGGGGCCGGGCGGTGTACCAGAAGCTCGCCGACCTCGCAGTCGAGGGCGGCGCAAACGGCCTGCAGGGTGGAGAAGCGGATCGCCTTCGCCCTGTCGTTCTTCAATACCGACAGGTTGACGATGCTCACCCCCACGATTTCGCTGAGCCTGGTCAGCGTCATCCCCCTGCTCGCCAGCAGTTCGTCGAGGCGGCAGTGGATGCCGGTGAGCTCGTCATCGTCGTCGCGCGCCATTCAGACGAGCCCGTCGGTGTCGCGGGCGAGGCGGGCGTTGTCGGCCTGCAGTGTTTCGCGTTCACGCTGCAGCTTCTCGCCGTAACGGAAGGCGGCGGCCACGGCGAGCAGGGCGAGTCCCAGCCACACCGGCCAGAAGTCGAGCGAGAAGTTGCCGGGCACCGGCCAGCCGACGCTGTTGGCGGTGTCGCTGAGGCCGGAGCCGTCCGTCGTGTTCCAGCCGGTTATCGCGAGCGCCTCGTCGGCGGCCATCAGCCCGCCGATCCCGAGCAGCACCTGCCAGGCGAGCCCGCCGACGATGATGGATGCCGCAGCGATGCGCACCGAGCGGGTGACGGCGCCGCTGAAGGGGGTTCCGCTGCCCAGCCGGGAGCACAGCGTTCCTACGGCAATCGCCACCAGGATCACGGTGATGCCCTGCACGAGGTATCCACCGGCCAGGACGAAGCGGGTCGCCTGGGAGAGGCCGTCCAGGCGCAGCTCGGCGCTGGTGAACCCACCACCGACGACCTCGGCCGTTGGGCCGTCCGTTATCTCAACACCGGGGTTGAGCATCGGCCAGAACCGCTGCACCGGAACAACCACGTTCGAGGCCGACTCCGACAGCAGCACTCCGATCACCTGCACGACGGTGCCGAGGGCGGTGCCGAAGATGGCGATAACACTCAGGGCGAAGGTGATGCGCAGGGCAAGGGGACTCTTCTGCTTTGTTGGGGGCGAGGTGGGGGATGTCATCAGACGAGTCCTTCCGTGTCACGTTGCAGCCGTTCGGCGAATTGGAATGCCGTGGCGACCACGGCGAGTCCGAAGCCGATGGCGAAGGAGGTGGGATCGAAGGTGAACCCCATCACCAGGGACGTCTCGCCGAAGTCAGCGGTGAGTTCGCTGACCACCTGCATCTGGGCGAAGCCGCGGATGGCCTGCTCGGCCAGTCCGCCGATCATCGCGGCAATGGCGGCGACGATGGCGGCAAAGGTGACGGAACGCAGGAACGGGCTGCCGCGCAGCAGCCGGATGGTGAGCAAAATCACGGCGCCGACCACGGCGAGGTTGGTGAGGGTAGACACGATGCTGCGGGCAAGCAGCAGGGAGGCAGCCAGGCCACTGAGCCCCTCAACCCGCACCTTCGCCTCGGTGAAGTCGCCACCCAGCAGCGCCGCCGTCCCATCGAGGCCGGCGGAGGGTACGGCGCCCTGGGCCACCAGGGTGACGTCGGTGGGGCCGCCGGCGAGTGCGGGACCGTAACCGACGGCGTAGACCACACCGAGAACGAGCTGGGTCACACCGAACAGGCACCCGAGGACGAGGATCAGCCAGAGGCCCGCCCGGTCGCCGCGGGACAGCGGATTGCGGTCGGGTGTCGCCGCGGCGCGACGCGCTCCGCGGCGTTCGCGGGAGGTCATGGCGGCGGCACTGCTGCGTCGACCTGGAGAATTCGTGTGGGTCGGGGTTGTCATACTGCCTCCTCGCGTGGGGTGGTTCGGCGTCGGGGTTCATCGATAATCAATAACATAACGTTTATCGATATGGAGGGCAAGGGTGAGTTGCCGGAAAGCTTGGACACACCCGTAGTGCGGCTGCCATGATCACCGTATGGACCTGCTCACCCGCATGCCGGAGTTGTTCCCGCTGATGCGCGGCGGGGGAGCGTTCCTTGTGCTGGTGGGACTCGGCATTGTCGGAGGATCCTTCGGCGGCGCACGGGCCAGAATCACCGGCCTCGCCATCGGCGCAGCACTCGGTGTGGTGGTGATGGCCGTCGGCGGCGCGACGAAGCTGATCTTCGCAGGCCTGCCCTCCCCGGCAATCTGGCAATGGTTGGTGCTTGGCGCGGCCTACCTCCTCGAGGTGCTGCTGGTGAACATCGTGCTGCGACGGGTTCCCGACACAAAGTCCCGGCCCTTCTGGTTATGGATCCTGTTCATCGTGGGGGCCCACTTCCTGGTGCTCGGCGCCAGTCACGGCCCGGTCTGCGCCGCGCTCGCCATCGCGTGTATGGCGAACGCGCTCGTTGGCCTGCGCCAGACATCCACCGACCTTCGTGTGTTCTGGGCGATTGACGGTGTGCTGAAGCTCGCCGCCGGAATCGTCATGGTGGTTGTCAGCTACGGCTGAACCAACGCAGCGCCCTCCTACTAATTCAGCGCCGCAATAGCTGAATTTTTCCCGACCCTGTAAGTGCCGTCACGCCCACGGCGAACAGGGGCGCATAAGGGGAGGTCCGCTGGTTAGTCTCTTTGTAACGGAGCCGACCCCCTGCCCGGCACCGGAGGAGAAAAAGATGTTTGAGAGATTTACCGACCGCGCTCGTCGCGTCGTTGTTCTGGCCCAAGAAGAGGCCAAGATGCTCAACCACAACTACATCGGCACCGAGCACATCCTGCTCGGACTGATCCACGAGGGTGAGGGCGTTGCAGCGAAGGCACTTGAGTCGCTCAACATCTCCCTCGATTCCGTGCGCGAGCAGGTTCAGGACATTATCGGCCAGGGTCAGCAGCAGCCGACCGGCCACATCCCCTTCACGCCCCGCGCGAAGAAGGTACTCGAGCTGTCCCTGCGCGAAGCGCTGCAGCTCGGCCACAACTACATCGGCACGGAGCACATCCTGCTCGGCCTCATCCGCGAGGGTGAGGGTGTGGCAGCGCAGGTGCTCGTCAAGCTGGGTGCCGATTTGAACAAGGTCCGCCAGCAGGTGATCCAGCTTCTCTCTGGCTATCAGGGCAAGGAGGCTGTTGCGGTGGGCGGAAACGATGCTGCACCAGACAAGGGTTCACAGATTCTCGACCAGTTCGGGCGCAACCTCACGCAGGCTGCGCGCGACGGCAAGCTCGACCCCGTAATCGGGCGCGAGAAGGAGATGGAGCGCGTAATGCAGATCCTCTCCCGGCGTTCCAAGAACAACCCCGTCCTGATCGGCGAGCCCGGCGTTGGTAAGACCGCGGTCGTTGAGGGCCTCGCCCAGGCCATCGTTAAGGGCGACGTTCCCGAGACGCTGAAGGACAAGCAGCTTTACTCGCTCGACCTCGGATCCCTCATCGCCGGTAGCCGCTACCGCGGTGACTTCGAGGAGCGCCTGAAGAAGGTCACCAAGGAGATCCGCACCCGCGGCGACATCATCGTCTTCATCGACGAGATCCACACCCTGGTGGGTGCCGGAGCCGCCGAGGGCGCCATCGACGCCGCGTCGATCCTTAAGCCGCTGCTCGCCCGCGGTGAACTGCAGACGATCGGTGCGACCACCCTCGACGAGTACCGCATGCACTTCGAGAAGGATGCCGCGCTCGAGCGTCGTTTCCACTCGGTGCAGGTGCACGAGCCCTCGCTGCCCCACACCATCAACATCTTGAAGGGCCTGCGCGACAAGTACGAGGCGTTCCACAAGGTCTCCATCACCGACGGCGCCATCGTCGCCGCGGCGAACCT
>JAODAO010000044.1 GCA_025463465.1 Glaciihabitans sp.
CGACGTGTGGAACACGCCAGGCAACTACAGCGACGAAACTCCCTTTTAGACCTTAAGGACAAATAACCATGGCTGGAAAGAGCAGCGGCGACCGCCGCAAGCCTCTTCGCAACGCCAAGGGTGGCAAAAACGCTGCCCCGGCAAAGTCGATCCGCGTTGGCGTAATCGACTACAAGGATGTTGCGACCCTTCGTAAGTTCATCTCGGAGCGTGGAAAGATTCGCGCCCGTCGTATCACCGGTGTCTCCGTCCAGGAGCAGCGCCTCATCGCACGTGCGGTCAAGAACGCACGCGAAATGGCACTGCTTCCCTACGCCGGCTCAGGCCGTTAAGGAGCATTGATATGTTGAAGCTCATCCTCACCCACGAGGTCTCCGGCCTCGGTACCCCCGGTGATGTTATTGAAGTAAAGAACGGCTACGCCCGTAACTTCCTCGTTCCCCAGGGCCTCGCGGTCCTGTGGACTCGCGGAGGCGAAAAGCAGGTCGAGTCGATCAAGGCAGCCCGCGTAGCCCGCGAGCACGCCACCATCGAAGAGGCACAGGACCTTCGGGCCCGCCTTCAGGCCGCAACGGTGAAGCTCACCGTCAAGGCCGGCGAGGGTGGACGCCTGTTCGGTTCCGTCAAGAACTCCGACGTTGCCAACGCGGTTGCCGCGGCTGGCGTTGGAACCGTTGACAAGCGCAAGATCGAGATCACCTCTCCGATCAAGCTGACGGGAACCCACGAGGCGACTGTTCGCCTTCGTGACGACATCGTTGCCACGATCACCCTTCAGGTGGTTGCTGCGAAGTAGTTTTTCGCTAGCGCGATAGCCCGGAGCATTTTGCTCCGGGCTATCGCTTTTTTTCGACCAAAGTCAACCTTTTGTGCACAGGTTGGCCAGTAAACCCGTAACCTTCAACCAATGGTCGAATGATGTTTCTACACACGTGGTGTGGAAACTAAAACACCGGGTCAAAGGCACATTTCTTCAATATTAACAATAGTTCCCCACAGATCTATCCACAGGTTCCCCACACGAACTGCGGCGTTTCGCCCATTTTGTCCACAGCCCTATCCACAGGGTGAGTTGTGGGCGACTCCTCCCCTTCTTAGGGTGAAGGGAATACGCAGTGACCCGGGGTGTAGTTGGATCACTGAAGGTTCCCGCGAAGCCGGGATGTCTGGATAAGGGCATCCCCCGCAGCGGGTTTCATCCCGGTCGGGCAGCCACCTGATGTCGGCCGGTCGGGGTACAACTATGCATAACGGAAGCCACTGGGAGGTGTCATATGTCGATTGCTCATCTGGGCCTTGCCAGTGATTCACGATCGTCCGACTCACGACAGGGAGACCGTGTCCCGCCGCACGACTTACTCGCTGAACAGAGCGCAATCGGCGGCATGCTCCTCAGCAAGGATGCTGTGGCGGATGTTGTCGAATCGGTCCGCGGTGTCGACTTCTACATCCCCAAACACGAGATCATCTTCGACGCGATCCTCGGCCTGTACTCGCACGGCGAACCGACCGACGTTATCGCTGTCGCCGCCGAGCTGACCAAGTCCGGCGAGTTGTCCCGCGCGGGCGGCGCGGAGTACCTGCACACGCTTACCGGTGTTGTTCCCACCGCAGCCAACGCCGGCTTTTACTCCACCATCGTCGCCGAAAAAGCCGTCCTACGCCGTCTGGTCGAGGCTGGAACGCGCATTGTGCAGATGGGCTACGCCAGCGAGGGCGAGGTCGTTGACCTCGTAAACAACGCGCAGGCAGAGATCTACGGCGTGACCGGCGGTGTTGAGAGCGAGGACTACGTCCCGCTCTCCGAAGCCGTGACATCCGCTGTGGACGAGATCGAGGCCGCCGCTGGCCGCGACGGGCAGATGATCGGCGTGCCGACCGGCTTCGCCCAGCTCGATGCCCTCACCAACGGCCTGCACCCCGGCCAGATGATCATTCTCGCGGCCCGCCCCGCAATCGGTAAGTCGACCCTTGCGCTGGACTTCGCCCGTTCCGCCGCGATCCACAATGACATGGCCACCATCGTGTTCTCTCTGGAAATGGGCCGCAGCGAGATTGCGATGCGCCTGCTCTCAGCCGAGGCATCCGTTCCACTGCAGAACATGCGCAAGGGAACCGTGGACACCCGCGACTGGACCAAGCTCGCCAGCATCCGCGGCCAGATAGCCGACGCGCCCCTGTATATCGACGACAGCCCCAACATGACCCTCGTGGAAATTCGGGCCAAGTGCCGCCGGTTGAAGCAGAAGGTCGGCCTGAAGATGGTGATCATCGACTACCTGCAGCTGATGACCAGCGGTAAAAAGGTCGAGTCCCGCCAGCAGGAAGTTTCCGAGTTCTCCCGAGCGCTTAAGCTCCTCGCCAAGGAGATCGGTGTTCCCGTCATCGCAATCAGCCAGCTGAACCGTGGGCCGGAACAGCGAGCCGACAAAAAGCCGGCGCTGTCCGACCTCCGAGAGTCCGGATCGCTTGAGCAGGACGCCGACATGGTCATCCTCCTGCACCGCGAGAGCGCGTACGAGAAGGAGAACCCGCGCGCGGGCGAGGCCGACTTCATCGTCGCCAAGCACCGCAACGGCCCGACGGGCACCATCACCGTCGGCTTCCACGGGCACTTCTCACGCTTCGCGGACATGCCCCCGGGCCACTAGTCCCAGCAACGGGACGCGTCCCCCCTTCGCCGCCCCGAGCCCCCCGGCGCCCCGCTCGCGATGGGAGGATGAACGGATGCGTGCCGTAGTCCTGGATGCCGTCCGAGCCCAGCCCGAGATCCGTGACGTCCCCGTTCCCTCGGCGCCGCCGCGCGGCGTCGTGGTGCGGGTGGTGGCCACGGGGATGTGCCGCAGCGACT
>JAODAO010000078.1 GCA_025463465.1 Glaciihabitans sp.
GATGTCGGCCCCGGCCGCGGCATCCGCTGCCTCGGCGGCAACAACAATCGTCTCGCGGCCATTCGCCACAGCCTGGGCAGTTTCGAGAGTGCGGTTCCAGATTGTGAGAGGGAAACCCGAGTCAGCCAGGCGGTCGATCATCGCGGCGCCGAGGGCACCGGTTCCGAGAACTGCGACGGTGGGCAGGGATTCGGACATGGAAACTCCTCAGGGCTGAAAGACAACAACTACCGTCCATGGTTTCACGATGATGACCGAGCTCGACGCCGCATGGTCACCGCGGCGACAACGGCTCCGAGGACGGCCAGCCCACCACCGGCGAGAAGTGCAACCGACAGTCCGGGCACGAACTGGCCCGGCGTCGCGTTGGCGGCGTACACCGACACCACAACCGCGATACCGAGTGCCCCGCCAATTTGCTGGGCCATCTGCAGCATTCCCGACGCGGAACCGGCATCAGAGTCGGCGATCGTGTCCATGGACGCGAGCGTTCCGCCGGTGAAGAGCAGCGCCATACCCACGGCGTGGATAAGCAGCGGGATAACAACCCACAGGTAGGTGCTCGAGGTGCTGAGGGGTGCCCAGAGGACAAAGCTGAGGGCGACGAGCACTCCCCCGGCGATGAGCACCGAGCGTGTTCCAAACCTGCCCACCCACTGGGGCACCCAGCGGGTGACGATGAAGATCGTGACAGTGAGGGGCAGGAAGGCGATTCCTGCCACAAGCGGGCTGAATTGGAGGGTGCGCTGCAGGAAGAGCGCGATCATAAAGAGCATGGCGAGGTGTGCTCCGCTGGCCAGCGCCATGTTGACCAGTGCCCCTGAGCGAGCCCGGTCACGCAGCAGGTGAACCGCGATCAGCGGACTCGCCGCGCGCCGCTCGGCGACGACGAGTGCCGCGATAAGCAGCGCGGCAATAATGAAGGAAATCGCTGTGCCGAGGTGCGCCCAGCCGTGGTCGGCGGTGTTCAGGAACGCCCACACCAGCGTCACGGAGGCGAGGGTGGCCAGGAGGGCGCCGGGGATATCAAAACGTCCGGTTTGCGGGTGCGTTTCATTTTTCACCAGGCGCACAACGACGGCGATGACCGCGAGTCCAATCGGGACGTTGATGAGCAGGCCCCACCGCCAGGACGCGAGTTCAGTCAGCAGTCCGCCGAGGACCAGGCCGAAGGAGGCTCCGATCGCGGCCATCACGGTGAACAGAGCCAGCCCACGAGCCCGCGACGCGGCCGAGACCGCCATGGTCGAGATCAGGGCAAGGACGCTCGGTGCGGCAATTGCCGCACCGAGACCCTGGAGTACCCGGGCACCAACCAGCACACCGGCCGTGGGGGCCAGACCGCCGATGAGTGAGGCCACCACAAACACGCCGGCGCCGACGGCGAACATCCGTACCCGCCCGTAGCGATCACCGAGGCGACTGCCCAGAAGAATCAGCCCGCCGAATGCGATCGCGTATGCGTTGGGGATCCACGACAGCGTCGCTGCGGTGAACCCGAGGTCGTCCTGGATAGTGGGCAGCGCAACCGTCATCACCTGCGAGTCGAGCGCGAACATAAATTGCAGGGTCAGGATCGCCGCAGTAGCGAGTGCGGTCGAGCGGGTTTTCAACATGGGGAGCCTTAGAACGGTGAAGCGGGTGTCAACGCGGGCAGGGATACGTGAAGTCCCCGGGGCGGCGCCTGAAGAAGCCGGCCGCCCCGGGAATGCAATCGTGGTGACGGGTTAGATCACCGGGGTCGAGGGCAGGACGAACCGGGTGGGTTCACCGTCGAGCATCGCGGTGCGCGTCATCGAGTTGATCTCGGGCGAGACTCCGAGCGCCGGCATGCTCACCTCGTCGAGGTGGGTGTACTGGGCCTCGCTGAGGGTGACGTCCAGCGCCCCGAGGTAGTCCTCGAGCTGAGCCATGGTGCGCGGTCCGATAATGGGGATAACCGCGGTAGAGGATCGGTTGCCCCGCTCGCGGAGCCAGGCCATGGAGACCTGGGCGGGACTCACCCCGATCTCCGCAGCGACAGCAACGACCGCTTCAATGACCTCTGATATCTGTGTTGATGCCTCGGATACGAATCGGCTCGTGTCGGTCTTTCGGCCTTCGTTGCCGTCCCGATATTTTCCGGTCAGCAATCCTCCGCCCAGGGGCGACCACAGGTTCACGGCGAGTCCGAGGGCCTCAGCCATGGGAAGGATCTCGTTCTCGGCTCCGCGCTCGGCGAGGCTGTACTCCGTCTGCACGGCGACAATAGGCGCCCAACTGCGTAAGTCCGCTTCCTTGGCCGCCAGCGCGACTCGCCAGGCCGGGAAGTTCGACAGGGCGCCGTGGTGGATCTTGCCCGCGCGAACGAGGTCGTCCAGCCCGCGGAGGATCTCATCGGTCGGGGTGAACGCATCGGGGAAGTGCACCCAGAACACGTCGAGGTAGTCCGTTCCGAGACGTCGCAGGCTCGCGTCCACCGACGAGATCATGGCCTTGCGGGATGCCCCGTTGTTGGTGCGGCTGGTCTTCTCGGGATTGCCGAGTCCGTACTTGGATGAGATGACGAACTCGTCGCGAGTGGTCGTCAGCATGTCGCCGAGCATCGTCTCCGACTGCCCGCCCTGGTACATGGCCGCAGTGTCGAGGAATGTTCCGCCAGCCTCCGCGAAGCGGTCGAAGATCGCGCGCGCATCCGTCGAATCAGCTCCGCTCGACCACGCTGTTCCGAAGTTTCCGGTGCCGAGGGCGTACTCGGAAACGCG
>JAODAO010000105.1 GCA_025463465.1 Glaciihabitans sp.
GACCTGGTGGATCCGCCAGGCAATCACGCGCGCGATGGCCGACCAAGCCCGTACTATTCGCATTCCTGTTCACATGGTTGAGGTCATCAATAAGCTCGCCCGCGTCCAGCGGCAGATGCTCCAGGACCTGGGCCGAGAGCCCACCCCCGAAGAACTGAGCCGCGAGCTCGACATGACCCCCGAAAAGGTCATCGAAGTGCAGAAGTACGGACGCGAGCCAATTTCGCTTCACACGCCGCTCGGTGAAGACGGCGATAGCGAATTCGGCGACCTCATTGAGGACACCGAGGCCGTTGTGCCCGCCGACGCGGTGGGCTTCACCATGCTTCAGAAGCAGCTGGAATCCCTCCTCGACTCCCTATCCGAGCGCGAGGCCGGAGTTATCCGGATGCGCTTTGGCCTGGGTGACGGTATGCCGAAGACCCTCGACCAGATCGGTGACACCTTCGGTGTAACGCGTGAGCGTATCCGCCAGATCGAGTCGAAGACGATGGCGAAACTTCGCCACCCGTCGCGGTCGCAGTCGCTGCGCGACTACCTCGAGTAGGCCCACACTGGTGCTGTATGCGCCTGCGATCCTGGCTGGTCGGCTCGTTCGAGTCGCCGCCAGGATGCGCAAGCGAGGGGGTGGCTCTGCCGTACCCGGATTGGTCGTCAACCGCATCGCGCCGGGATTCCTGGCGGCAACGTTGGGCGGCTTCCCGAACGGCCTGGTCATCGTGTCCGGGTCGAGTGGCAAGTCGACAACAACGAAAATGCTGGTCGCGATTCTCGAGTCGCATGGCGTGCGAGTGTTCACGAACCCGTCTACTGCCAACATCGCACAGGGGCTCACGAGTGCGCTTCTTGAGCGGGTTAACCTGGCCGGGCATATCGACGCCGATGTCGCCGTACTTGAAATGGACGAAGGCCATGGTGCGCTCATCGCGCCACAGCTGTCACCGCGCACGGTGCTGCTGACCAACGTGATGACCGACCAGATCGATCGTTTCCACGACTCCGAGAAGGTCGCGGGCATGCTCGCACAAATTGCATCGCGCGCTACGGGTGCTCTTGTAATCAACGCTGACGATGCGATGCTTGCTGACATAGCCGCCGGCGTCACCGCCTCCGCGGGTAGCGTATCGCCGACTATCCATTCCTACGGGGTGAACGATGCGGTGCTGGCAGCGAACCCTCGTGGTCTCGGCTATACGAAAACCGCCACCGAACGAATCGCGGACGGCGACGGCACCCTCATCACCGAGGTAAACGGCAGGAGCGCCACGCTCACTCTCGCGGGAGTAGCTGACGACATGCTGATCACCCTGCCGGCACGCGGAACCCACTACGCGGTGGATGCCGCAGCAGCGCTGAGCGCGGCGCAGAGCGTGCTCGGCGATGCCTTCGACCCAGCCCGTGCCGCAGCGGCCGTAAGTGCGGTCGAACCGGTATTCGGCCGCGGCGAGATCGTGACAGTCCGCGGTCAGCAGGTCGAATTCGTTCTTGTGCAAAATCCCGCGAGTTTCCAGCTGAACGTAGACAGTCTCGAGCGTGACCTCGACCAGGTGCTTGTCGCAGTCGGCTCCGACGTCCGTGACCCGTCTTACCTGTGGCCGGTGGACACCTCGCCGCTCGGACGGGTTGCCATCGTCTCCGGGTCCAAGGCACACGAGATTGCACTACAGCTGAGTTATCAGGGTGTGGTGATCGGCCAGGTGAACACCGACCTCACCTCGGCGCTGGATGAATTCCTCGCCCTGCCCGCACCGCAGAAGGGCATCAAAACCGTGATCTTCACCGCCGACTCCATGCGACGCACCCGCGCGCACCTGGGACTGTCGTGAACACCGTCCTTAGTATCCTCAGCGTTTTTCCTGAGGCGTGCAACGTCAACGGCGATAGCGAGAACGCGGCGGTGCTTGCCGCCCGGTCCCGCTGGGCGGGTCATTCCGCCCGGGTGATTCGTCGCGGATTGGGCGAGCAGTTTCCTGCAGAGAACCCTGGGCTGGTGGTCTTCGGGTCGTGCAGCGATGCGGCCGTGCCACGTGTTCTGGCGCAACTGGCCGAATCCCGCGATCTGATTGAACGGTGGATCGCAGACGGTGTGCCGATCCTCGCGGTCGGTACCGGCTGGGAAATGTTGACGTCGAGCATCGAGCTCGAGGGTTCAACGGTAGACGGCCTCGGCCTGATCCCCGGGCGCGCCGTTACGGCACCCTCGCGGGTTAGCGACGACCTTGTTATCACGTCACCGTTTGGGCGGTTGATCGGTTACGAAAACAATGCGCGCGACATGGTCGTACCGGCGGGCACTCCTGCGCTCGGCGAGGTTGTTTACGGCCGTGGCAACGGGGGGAGTCCCACCGAAGGCGGTGTTCGCTACGAGGGCGTTCTCATCGGGGCGACAGTGGGCACCCATCTGCACGGTCCGGTCACCGCCAAGAACCCGGGTCTCGCCGACCACCTGCTGTCTATTGCCCTTGGCGCGGGATACGACTCACGTACCGTGCCCGCTGGTCGTGTTGACGACATAGCAAAAGCCGCGCGCAATGTGATTGCAACGCGGCTTGGACTAAACACTGACGCCTAGGAACCAGGGTTCCTAGGCGTCAGCCTTGTTTTTAGACGTTTGATAGAAGTTGGCCAGCGACAAAATTCCGCTGAAACCGACTTGCGTTAGAACCGTCGGTACTCGTATGAGCACCCAGAAGATTCTTACGAGCGTGCGTCAGCGAGGAGCTTCGACGATTCGTCGTGCCACTCGAGGGCGGTTGCGGACAGCTTCTCCTTGAATTTTGCACCGTGGTGGGCGCAGAAGAACAACTGGCCGCTTGCCATGGTGACGCGAACGTAAGCCTGGGCCCCGCAGCTGTCGCAGCGGTCAAGCGCGCTCAACTCATTGGGGGAGGCGAGCTCGACGTTCTGCTGGTTGGTGATCTGAGACATAGGCTGCTCCTTCGGGCTGAGGTGTGTAAATCCCGTGTTCCTATACAAGCATGCGGATGTTACATGCGTGCGACATTTGGCGGGTATTTCGCTGTACGCGTACGCGCCGGTGCGCGGCGGGTGTTGTTGGACGGCGCTGTCGGTGGCGGTCACTATTGTAGAAAAGCCGTGTCCGGCACATTCCACTTATAAGGAGTCCTCGTGGCGAGTTCCGATTACTCCGCACGTCATCTTTCCGTTCTCGAAGGATTGGAAGCGGTCCGCAAGCGTCCCGGTATGTATATCGGGTCGACCGACGCACGTGGCCTCATGCACTGCCTATGGGAAATCATCGACAACTCGGTAGACGAGGCACTGAGTGGGCATGGTTCCCAGATCAGCGTCATCCTGCACGCCGATGACTCAGTGGAAGTGCACGACCGGGCCAGGGGTATTCCGGTCGACATCGAGCCGAAGACCGGCCTGAGCGGGGTCGAAGTCGTCTTCACCAAACTCCATGCCGGCGGCAAGTTCGGCTCCGGTTCCTACGCGGCCTCCGGCGGACTGCACGGAGTTGGTGCGTCAGTGGTCAACGCTCTATCCGAGCGCCTCGACGTAGAGGTCGACCGAAACGGCAAAACCTACGCGATGTCATTCCACCGCGGAGAACCGGGAAACTTCGACGACAACGCCGGGGAGAAGACCCCCGACGCGCCATTCTCTCCGTTCGTGTCCGGCAGTGAGCTGCGGATCGTCGGCAAAGCTGCCCGCGGTGTCACCGGCACCCGGATCCGCTATTGGGCAGATCGGCAGATCTTCACCAAGGGTGCAAGTTTCCAGACCGACGAGTTGCTCGCGCGCGCCAGGCAAACCGCGTTCCTCGTCCCCGGTCTGTCGATCGACATCACCGACCAGCGCGGCGCTGAACCCACAACCGAGACATTCAGCTTTGCAGGGGGTATCTCAGAATTTGTCGACTTCCTGAGTCCCGACGCACCCCTCACCGACACCTGGCGGATGCAGGGTTCTGGCTCCTTCACAGAGACCGTGCCGGTCCTGCAGCCAACCGGGGCCATGGTGCCGACGGAACTCACCAGGCAGTGTGACGTTGACATCGCCCTGCGTTGGGGGACCGGTTATGACACGGTGTTCAAGAGCTTCGTCAACATCATCTCCACTCCCAAGGGAGGAACACACCAGGCCGGTTTCGAGCAGGGCCTGATGAAGTTCCTCCGCTCCCAGGTCGAGTTGAACGCCCGCCGGCTGAAAGTGGGCAACGACAAGCTGGAGAAAGATGACATCCTCGCGGGTTTGACCGCCGTGCTGACGGTGCGCCTGCCGGAGCCGCAGTTTGAGGGTCAGACCAAAGAGATCCTCGGCACTCCGGCGGTGCGCGCCATTGTTGCCTCCGTCATCGCCAGCACCATGACCGAGCGGTTCGCCTCCACCAAGCGCGACGACAAGGCGCAATCGGCCGTGGTGCTCGACAAAATCGTTTCCGAGATGAAGTCGCGAATCTCGGCGCGCACCCACAAGGAAACCCAGCGGCGTAAAAATGCCCTCGAGAGCTCCTCGTTGCCGGCTAAGCTCGTTGACTGCCGCTCTAGCGACGTTCAGAACAGCGAGTTGATGATCGTCGAGGGCGACTCCGCGCTTGGCACCGCGAAGCTGGCCAGGGACAGCGAATATCAGGCGCTCCTCCCCATCCGCGGCAAAATCCTCAACGTGCAGAAGGCCTCGGTCTCCGACATGCTTTCCAACACGGAGTGTGCCTCGATCATCCAGGTCATTGGTGCCGGGTCGGGACGCTCGTTCGACATCTCCCAGGCCCGGTACGGCAAGGTCATCATGATGAGCGACGCGGACGTCGACGGCGCGCACATCAGGACCCTGCTGCTCACGCTGTTCTTCCGTTACATGCGACCCATGATCGAGGCCGGCCGGGTGTTCGCCGCTGTGCCACCGCTGCACCGCGTGATTGTGATGAACCCGGGATCAAAACCCAACGAGACGATCTACACGTACTCGGAGGCGGAGCTGAACGGCGTGCTGGCCGGCCTGAAAAAGCAGAACAAGCGTTACCAGGACCCCATTCAGCGCTACAAGGGCCTAGGCGAGATGGATGCAGACCAACTAGCCACCACCACAATGGACCGGCGGCACCGCACCCTCCGCCGTGTGCGGGTGAGTGACGCAGAGGACGCCGCCCGAGTGTTCGAGCTGCTGATGGGCAACGACGTGGCCCCGCGCAAGGAATTCATCATCGCCGGTGATGGGCTAAACCGCTCCCGCATCGACATGTGACCTTCGGCCGTATCCGACCGGGCGCCGTCGAATGCCGCCGGACAGTTGCGAAAGACGCTCCAGCGGCATTGGCCGTCGATACGACCGCCAGCGCCGCTGGGGCGCCCGTTCCCGTGGGGAAGTGCTTGCGCTACAAGCTGGAGCCGATCGACGCCACAGCGGCGTCCAGGAGCGTCCCGGAGGCATCCCGCTTCGCACCGGATTCCGGCAGCTTGCGCACGGCTCCGTCCGATCCAACCGCGTGTGCCGGTGCGGGGCCAGCCCAGGCGAGCGTCAACTGGTCCTCGCCCTTCAGGAACGAGTGGGCGCGCACCCCGCCGGTTGCACGGCCCTTTGCAGGGAATTCGTCGAGCGCAGACACCTTTGCCCGGCTAACGTCCATTCCGGTGAGGGCCTGGGAGGACCCCGAGATCGTCGCGACGACAACGTCGGATGCCGCATCGACGGCGCCGAAGAAGATCACTTCCGCGCCGGCGCCAAGGTTGATGCCCGCCATACCGGCAGCCGAGGCACCCTGCGGGCGCACCGTCGAGGAGAAGAAGCGCAGCAGTTGAGCCTCGTTGGTGACGAAGACGAATTCGGTGCCGTCGGGGGCGGAATCCACGCCAACCACAGAATCTCCCGCCTTGAGCGAAATTACCTCGAAGTCGGGCCGGTTCGGGTAGTTGCCCGGCGTCACGCGTTTAACAACACCGAACCGGGTGCCGATGGCGAATGGTTCCTGCGTCTCTAGCGACACAAGTCCGATTACCCGTTCCTTGGACTTGGGATTGCCAAGGGCGATGTACTCGGAGATCTTGACTCCGGCTCCCAGCTGAATGGAGTTCTCGGGAACGTTCGGCAGGTCGATGGGGGAGAAGCGGATGAGGCGGCCAAGATTCGTCACCGCTCCGAGCTCCGTGCGGCTGCTGGTGACGATCATCGACCGGATGGCGTCGTGTTTGGTGCGTCGCCGCACGGCAGGGGCGGCAATGGACTCCGGCGCATCAGGGGCGACATCCACCCGCAGGATTCGTCCGGTCGTCGACAGGTAGACCCGGCACGGGGTATCCGCCAGCTCGAGCACCGGCGTGTTCTTGCGTGATGTTGTGGTGGCGATGGACGGCCGAGCTTCCGTGAGGAGGGTTCGGCGCGGTGTGCCGAACCTCTCAGCCACCTCCTCGAGCTCGTCAGAGACGACCTGGCGGATGCGTTTGGGGGAGGCGAGGATCGCTTCGAGCGCGGCTATTTCATTACGCAGTTGATCGCGCTCGGCTTCCAGCTCGATCAGGCTGAACTTGGTGAGCCGTCGCAGCCGCAACTCAAGGATGTACTCGGCCTGCACCTGGGAGAGGTCGAATACCTCGATCAGCCGGGTGCGGGCCGTTTCGCTATCGTCGCTGGCGCGGATGACCTGGATGACCTCGTCGATGTCCAGGATCGCGATCAGGAGCCCCTCCACAAGGTGGAGACGCTCCTTTTTGCGGGCGAGGCGGTACTGGCTGCGTCGGGTGACGACCGACAGGCGGTGGTCGATGTATACCTGCAACAGCTCACGCAGGCCGAGCGTGCGTGGGCCGCCATCGACCAGGGCGACGTTGTTGATGTTGAAGCTGTCCTCGAGCGGGGTGAATCGGTAGAGCTGCTCGAGCACGGCGTCTGGACTGAACCCGGTTTTGATGCCGATGACCAGGCGCAGGCCGTGGCGGCGGTCCGTCAGATCGGTGACATCCGAGATGCCGCTGAGCTTCTTGGAGGTAACCCCGTCCTTGATCTTCTCGATGACCTTCTCTGGCCCAACCAGATAGGGCAGCTCAGTGACCACCAGGCCCTGTTTGCGGGCGGAGATTGCTTCAACGGCCACCTTCGCCCTTGTCTTGAACTGGCCACGGCCAGTGGCGTAGGCGTCGCGTACTCCGGCGAGGCCGCTGATGGTGCCGCCTGTGGGTAGGTCGGGACCCGGCACAAACGCCATCAGGTCGTCCAGCGTCGCCCGCGGGTTGTGTAGGAGGTGCCTTGCGGCACCCACGACCTCAACGAGATTGTGGGGCGCCATGTTCGTGGCCATGCCAACCGCGATACCGCTCGCGCCATTGACCAGGAGGTTGGGGAACGCAGCGGGGAGGACCTCGGGCTGGGTCAACTGGTTGTCGTAGTTGGGGACGAAGTTGACGACGTCTTCGTCGAGGCCGTCCGTCATCGCAAGCGCCGCGGCGTGCAGGCGGGCCTCCGTGTAGCGGGGAGCTGCCGGGCCGTCGTCAAGCGAACCGAAGTTGCCGTGACCATCGATGAGCGGCACACGAAGGATGAAGTCCTGCGTGAGGCGAACCATAGCGTCGTAGATTGACGCATCACCGTGGGGATGCAGCTTGCCCATAACGTCGCCGACGACCCTGGCCGACTTGACGTGTCCGCGGTCGGGGCGCAGTCCCATTTCTGTCATCTGGTACAGGATGCGCCGCTGGACGGGCTTCAGGCCGTCGCGGGCGTCTGGTAGCGCACGCGAGTAGATGACGGAGTATGCGTACTCCAGGAACGAGCCCTGCATCTCGACGGACACATCGACGTCTTCGATACGTTCGCCCGGGGCTGTTGCGGTGGGGTTTTCAGGAGTAGTCATAGGATTGCTCCTATGTTACCGGCGCCCAAAACAGACCGGATCAGCCTTGCCGACGTGTTGCCAAGTTGCCTGTCAGCCCTGGATGGTTCCCCCAACCGACTGGACCTCCCAAGGGTGAGTCGAGCCGTTGTCCTGCTCGTTGACGGGCTCGGTGCCGAGCAGTTGAAGACGCGTGCCGGGCATGCAAGGACACTGGCCACCGCACTTGATTCGCGTTCCGTGATCGATTCCGGTTTTCCCACAACAACGGCTGCTGCGCTCTCGAGCCTCGCGACCGGCTTGCCGCCTGGCCAGCACGGCATCGTGGGCTACACCGCGCTCGACACCGTCAACGACCGGGTGGTAAATCAACTATCGGGCTGGGACGACCTGATCGACCCGGCGACCTGGCAGCTGGCGCCCACCATCTTCGAACGGGCAACCGCCGCGGGATTCCGGGCGGCCGTGATCGGTCCGGAGCGGTACCGCGATTCGGGTTTCACCGCTGCGGCACTGCGCGGCGCCGTTTACCTCCCGGCGAGGTCGGTCGCCGACCGGCTGGAGCGCGCGTCCGAGTGGCTACGGGAGCCCGGCGAGCCCGGCATCCTCTACGTCTACGTGCCGGAGCTGGACATGATTGCCCATTCCGTCGGCTGGGAATCGGATGACTGGGTGAACAGGCTGGAGTCCCTGGACGGCGCGGTCCGCACCCTGGTCGCGGCGCTGCGCCCGTCGGACGGGCTACTGGTGACCGCCGATCACGGCGTCCTCGACGTAGCGCAGCATTCTCACGTCCTGATCGATCAGGACCCGTCCATGCTTGAGGGCATCCGTCACGTCGCCGGCGACCCCCGCTGCCTGCAGCTGCACTTCGAACCCGACCTGACCGCGGCCCAGCGCGAGGCTCTCGTGGCTCGATGGACGGACGCCGAGTCGTCCCGTGCCTGGGTCGCCACCCGCTCCGAGGCGATCAACGCCAACTGGTTCGGGCCTGTCCTGCCTGAGGTGGAACCGCGCATCGGCGACCTGCTCATCGCTGCACGCAAAAACATTGCATATTACGACGGTCGAACTGCCACTAATCACGGGCGGGCGATGGTGGGCCAGCATGGATCGTTCTCGCCGGCTGAAGTACGTGTTCCCCTGCTGCGGTTCGGTGGCTTCAGCCGCAGCTGATCCGACGACGTGCGGTGCAGGAGACATCCTCGAACGCGGCCGTTGACCGTACCGCAGCGTCGCTTCTTTCTCCCATTCCCAGCACACGCGTTGTGCCCTGAAAATGGCGCAAGCGAATCAGGCCAGGTCGTCGTCCGAACGTGCCCCGAATACGATCTCATCCCAGGTGGGCATCGGCTGGCGACCCTTTCTGGCCTTGGTGGGCTGCTGCTGGGGCAGGAACGGCTGCGGAGCGGTCGAGCGCCCATCGTCGTCGTCGGTGTCACTGGCAACCGGCGGGTCGAGCGGGATGTCGATCATTCGGATCCCGTTGTTGTTCTGCCCCGGCAATTTGGAAGGCTGGCCGGCCGTCGACGGTGAGCCGCCGTCGTCGGCAAAATTCGCAGCCTCACGTTCACCGCGGCGGCGGCGGAGCGCCTCGAGCAGGTCGGCGGTCTGGTTGTTGTCGTGGGGGATGTCCTGGGTGGGGTGGTTGGAGACCCGGGAATGGCTGGCCGTGTCGGAGTGGTTATCCGCGTTACCGTCGCCGAGGTCGAATGCACCGCTATCAAATCGGCTGGAGTTGGCGTCACCCTCGTCCGAGCCAACGGCGCGAAGCCGGGGGATGAGGGCGCCGGCGGCCTCGCCCTGCTGGGAGAGTGTCACCGCTTCGTTGTTGATGGGCGATAGGGCGGACTTTTTGGGATCGAATGCCCAGCGCGCGTCGTGATCGATTTGGTCGGCCGTGAAGGCGAGCTTCACAACCCAGCCGGAACCGGCTTCCTTCCAGCTTGCCCAGCGCTCGTTGATAGCGCCGAGGTCGTACAGGCGCTCCCGGATGACCGAACCGAAGTTGGAGCCCTGGGCGAGCGGGTCGGAGTCGGCGGCGGTATGCACACGCACCGCCAGGGCCGACGTCACAACGAACTCGCGCTCGGCGAGGACGGGCCCCTCGAACTTCTGGATGTACTCAAGCGGCACGCCGGTGATTGACGACACGTCCTGTGCGGACATGCCCGAGCGAATGTGCGCCTGGATCTCACGCGGCGCAAGCTTGCGCCCGGCCCCCGGTTCGGGGACGGATTGGCGCAGCTTGGACTGAAGTACTTCGTCGATGGGGATGCGGAAGCGGGTGCCCTCTACCGAGGCAACGAGCAGTGCTCCATTTTCAACACCGATTACACGTAGGTCTTGCATGCTAAAAAGCCCTCCGGCTGTCGCGATTGACATTCAGAATGTCACGGTTTCACCGCAATACCGGGGAATACAACGGGCGTGCCGCAAGTTACTTCATCGGCATATTAAGCCGGTCATTTCACAGGTTTGCTATTCCCGATGGTTTCATGCAAACTATGGCCGCCGATTTGGTTTATTTGAGGCATTTTATAGAAGTGGATGGGCATGGCAACCGATTACGACGCACCCCGTAAGACCGACGACGACTCTGAGTCGATCGAGGCTCTAAAGGAGCGCGTCCCGGACAAGATGTCGGGCGTCGTAGACGTCGACGACGCTGACAACCCCGGCAGCTTCGAGCTCGCCGGCCAGGACCTCTCCGACCTGGACCTCGACGTAGTAGTGCTCCCGCCCCAGGCGGATGAGTTCACCTGCGTCAGCTGTTTCCTGGTTAAGCACCGCTCTCAGTTGGATCACGAGACCAAACTTGGTGCGATCTGCATTGAGTGCGAGGCGTAGGACCTGATTTACCCGAACAAGTAGTTCCGAATGTCCGAGAGGCTACGCGCAACACCAGTTGCGCGTACCTCCAAGGACCGAGTGACGATCAAGCGCGGGAGTGGGCTTCGGCCAACGCCTTGATCACAACGGCTGGCTGCCGTGTCGATACCAGCCAATAGGGCGCCGGGTCCTGTTCGTCAAGAATTTCCACTTTGACAACAGGATCGACCCAGCCCCGGATAACGAGCCATGCTCGTGCGTCGAGCTTCTGCCCGCGCTCGAGGGTGGCTTCTTTTCGTTCATGGCCCGTGGCGACTCCCACGTTGTTGATCGGCACCGTGGCACGTCCGGCGGTAAAGCCGTCCTCGGTGACAAGGAGAACGGGGGATGTGGCGATTAACACCACGACACACAGTGCGTACATCACGATCGAAACGACGACACCCACAAAGACGTTGATGGGGAGGAACACGAGCAGGCTCGCGGGAATCACCAGCGCGGTGGAAATAAAGACCCAGGGGCCGGGCAGAAGTCGTTCACGGTAAATCGTCATGGCTCTATTCGATCAGACTTCTGCACTACCCTCGTCACGTGGCAGATAGCGTCGAAGTACTCATCTCATCCTCACAGGTCCCTGTCTACGCTCACCCCGGTGACGCAGGTGCCGATTTGGTAGCGGCCGAAGCGGTTGAACTGGCTCCGGGGCAGCGCGCGACAGTTGGCACCGGAGTGTCCATTGCCCTCCCAGACGGATACGCAGCCTTTGTTGTCCCGCGTAGCGGCCTGGCGTCCAAACATGGCATCACTATCGTCAACAGCCCCGGCACCGTTGATGCCGGTTACCGCGGCGAGATCCGGGTAACCCTCCTCAATACAGACGCTTCCTTGCCGTATTCTGTGGCCGTCGGAGACCGAATCGCGCAGCTCATCATCTCCCCGGTCACCCGCGCGGTATTCATCCCCATCAACACACTGCCAGAAAGTCAGCGCGGCGCATCCGGATTCGGATCGACGGGCTACAGCGCACCCCAGTCAGGAGAAAACGCGTGAGCGACATCGATACAGGCTCCGACGACAGCGAGCTCGAACAGCAGAAGTCGGCCCCGGCCAACCGCGCGACGGAGGGCCCCTTCGACGACAGCGAGGCAAACGCCGTTCGCCCGTACGTCGACCTCGGTGGAGTGAAGATCCTGCCCCGCGCCGACCTGCACCTGCGCCTTGAGGTGGAAGAGGGAAGCAAGCGCGTTGTCGCCGTTGGGCTGGACTTCGCCGGCTCGACCCTTCAGGTCCAGCCGTTCGCCGCACCCCGGTCGACGGGACTGTGGAATGAAATCCGACACCAGATCGTGGAGCAGATCCAGAAGCAGGGTGGGAAAACGACCTTTGTGGACGGTCCCTTCGGTCCAGAGGTCCTCGCAGAGATTCCCGCTGGCGGGGCCATCGCCGGCGGAACCCGGCTCGCTCGCTTTGTGGGCGTCGACGGCCCCCGCTGGTTTCTCCGCGGCGTGATCTCAGGGGAGGGCGCGGTCAACCCCGAGGCCGCAGCGCAGATCGAAGATCTGTTCCGCAGCGTTGTTGTTGTCCGCGGCACTACACCGATGCCCCCGCGTGACCTCATTCCGCTGCACATGCCGGCCACCGCCGCCGACCAGACACCGACCACTTCGCTGTGACCGACCCGGACAAGGCGGCGGAGGGCTCCGCGGACGACTCCGTGCGCACGCCGAGCATTTCCGAAACCTTCTCCGACGCGGCACGCCGTTCTGGTCTCGGCCAACTCAAGCCGGGGGAGACGCCAACCGCTGGTGCCCTGCTCGGAGCACTCGGCGGGGTCCGAGGACTCGTCGAGTCTGTTCTGCCCGGTTTCACCTTCCTCCTCCTCTTCACCTTCACGAGGGACCTCACGATCTCGGTGCTGGTTCCCGTGGTCGTGGCGGTGGCCTTCGTAGTTGCCAGGGCGGTCTCCCGCACCGTGATCACGCCGGCGATCGCCGGTGCCATCGGCATTGCCCTCACAGCGACGCTCTCGCTGGTCACCAACCGTGCGGAGAACAATTTCCTCCCCGGCATTGTGATCAACGTGGCGATGCTGCTGGTGCTCCTCGTCAGCATCTCGGTGCGCTGGCCTCTGATCGGCATCTTTATCGGCCTGATAGTTGGCGAAGGTACCGAATGGCGTGCGGACCGTATAAAGCGCCGCGCGTTCACGATCGCAACCTGGATCTGGGTGATCCCAAGCGCGATCCGGGTGGCAATCCAGGTGCCGTTGTATCTGGCGGAGCGCGCCGACCTTCTTGCCGCGACAAAGCTTCTCACCGGCATCCCGCTCTACATCGCTGCGCTGTGGGTCACCTGGCTGCTCGTCCGCGCTATCTACTCCAAACCGGAGCCGACCGTCGCGTCCTGACGAGTCGTCTTGCTGCTACATTTGTCTTGACGTCGAGATACTTTTCAATCTGCGACGCGATGGATTTTCGGCTCAATCAAGCCCCACAGGCTTAGGCTTGCCTTGCTGGCATTAGGCCGGGCTGGCGGCGAAGATGGAGCTAGGTCAGCAAGGGAGACGGCAGTGGTAGACAACGCAGTAACTGCAGCGAATAGCTTCGGTTCCAAGGACACGCTCACGGTCGGGTCAACCGACTACGAGGTATATCGCATCGACCAGGTCGAGGGGTATAAAAACCTCCCTTTCAGCCTGAAGATCCTGCTGGAGAACCTTCTCCGCACGGAGGACGGTAAAAACGTCACACGGGAGCAGATCAACGCGATCGCTTCCTGGATTCCCACCGCGGAACCCGACACCGAGATTCAGTACACACCAGCTCGCGTTGTGATGCAGGACTTCACCGGTGTTCCCTGCATCGTTGACCTTGCGACCATGCGTGAGGCCGTTGCGGACCTCGGCGGAGACCCCACCAAGATCAACCCGTTGTCGCCGGCGGAGATGGTGATCGACCATTCCGTCATCGCCGACCTGTTCGGAAGCGAAGACGCTCTCGAACGCAACGTCGACATCGAGTACGAGCGCAACGGCGAGCGGTACCAATTCCTCCGCTGGGGCCAGACCGCGTTTGAAGACTTCAAAGTCGTCCCCCCGGGAACCGGAATCGTCCACCAGGTCAACATCGAGTACCTGGCGCGCGTCACGTACTCCCGCGTTGTCGGCGGTGTGCTGCAGGCATACCCAGACACCTGCGTCGGTACCGACTCCCACACCACCATGGTCAACGGACTTGGCGTGCTCGGCTGGGGCGTCGGCGGTATTGAGGCCGAGGCGGCGATGCTCGGCCAGCCCGTGTCGATGCTGATCCCCAAGGTGGTCGGCTTTAAACTTTCCGGCACCATTCCCACCGGTGTAACCGCAACCGACGTTGTGCTCACGATCACCCAGATGCTGCGCAAGCACGGCGTTGTGGGCAAGTTCGTCGAGTTCTACGGATCCGGCGTCGCCTCGGTGCCGCTGGCCAACCGCGCCACCATCGGAAACATGAGCCCCGAGTTCGGCTCAACCGCCGCCATGTTCCCCATCGACGACGTCACCCTCGACTACCTGCGACTCACGGGCCGTTCCGAGGAGCAGGTCCAGCTCGTTGAGGCGTACTCGAAGCTGCAGACCCTGTGGCACGACCCAAGCACCGAGCCGATCTTCAGTGAATACCTGGAACTCGACCTCGGCACCGTCGTCCCGTCGATCGCCGGCCCGAAGCGTCCCCAGGACCGCGTCGAACTGAGCAACGCGAAGAACCAGTTTGTCATCGACCTGGACGCGTACGCCACCGTCGGCCACTCGATGGTGGACGACGCCATCGAGGGTACTTTCCCGGCATCCGACCCGATCGGCTTCACCGCGCAGGACGAGGATTCGGCCCACGCCCTCTCCGAGACACACCAACACTCGAGCCACGCCCCCTCGACGGTTTCCAGCCCGACCCGGGTGACCCTCGAAGACGGATCCGGTTTCACCCTCGACCATGGGGCCGTCGCCATTGCTGCGATCACCTCCTGCACCAACACCTCCAACCCGTCTGTCATGCTGGCCGCCGGACTGCTGGCGCGCAACGCAAGTAAAAAGGGCCTCAAGTCCAAGCCATGGGTCAAAACGACCCTCGCGCCCGGCTCCAAGGTTGTCACCGACTACTACCTGAAGGCCGGTCTCACCGAATACCTGGAAGACCTCGGCTTCTACACCGTCGGTTACGGCTGCACGACCTGCATCGGAAACTCCGGCCCGCTGGCCGACGAGATCTCCGCCGCGGTCAACGAGAACGACCTGGCCGTCACCGCCGTACTTTCCGGTAACCGCAACTTCGAGGGTCGGATCAACCCGGACGTAAAGATGAACTACCTGGCGTCGCCGCCCCTGGTCATCGCCTACGCCCTCGCCGGGTCGATGAACTTCGACTTCGAGAAGGATGCCCTGGGCACCGGCCTGGACGGCGAGGACGTTTTCCTCTCCGACATCTGGCCGGACGCCGCCGAGGTGCAGCACACCATCGACACGTCCATCAACACGGACATGTTCACCCACGAATACGCCGGAGTCTTCGACGGCGACGAGCGTTGGCGTTCGCTGCCGACCCCGACGGGTGCGACGTTCGAATGGGACGAGGAATCGACCTACGTACGTAAGCCCCCGTACTTCGACGGAATGACGATGGAGACCACCCCGGTTTCCTCGATCGTCGGAGCCCGGGTGTTGGCGAAGCTGGGCGACTCGGTCACCACCGACCACATCAGCCCCGCCGGCAACATCAAGGCAGACAGCCCCGCAGGAAAGTACCTCGACGCTCACGGTGTCGAGCGCAAGGATTACAACTCCTACGGATCTCGTCGCGGTAACCACGAGATCATGATCCGCGGCACGTTTGCCAACATCCGCCTGAAGAACCAGCTGCTTGATGGTGTCGAGGGTGGATACACCCGCGACTTCACCCAGCCGGACGCGCCGCAGTCGTTCATCTACGATGCCAGCCAGAACTACCAGGACGCCGGCATCCCGCTTGTCATCTTTGGTGGCAAGGAATACGGTTCCGGGTCCTCCCGCGACTGGGCGGCCAAGGGAACAAGCCTGCTCGGTGTGAAGGCGGTCATCGTCGAAAGCTTCGAGCGTATCCACCGTTCTAACCTGATCGGGATGGGTGTTCTGCCCCTGCAGTTCCCCGCCGGTCAGAGCTGGGCGTCGCTCGGCCTCGACGGCACCGAGTCGGTGTCCGTATCCGGGGTTGAAGAACTCAACGAGGGCCGCACGCCCGCCACCCTGCACGTCGTTGCCACGCCGACCGAGAACTCCCCGGCGGGCAAAGAGCCGGTCGAATTCGACGCCGTCCTTCGCATCGATACCCCTGGTGAAGCGGACTACTACCGCAACGGCGGCATCCTGCAGTACGTGCTGCGTAGCCTGGTCGGCTAAGCCACAGCAACCGGAATTTCCGCACCAGATCAGCCCCGGGTCCCGCGCTCAGCGTGGTGGCCCGGGGCTTTTGCGCGTCCAAAAGTGACGCGCTGCGGCCGTGACGTGATGGATGCAGAGAAAAACTCATACTGCATTCCGGGGATCAAAACAACGGGCATGGGCATTCTTCGTGGTCCTCGATGATGCCGGTAACGTGAGCGATACTTACCCGAGTCGCCGGCCTCACCGGCGTGACTTACCCGTATTCCCTCCTGTGCACTACTCCCCGAACCTGTCAGGACCGCGATGTCACCGAGCACTTTTTCCCCTGTTGGCGTGCGCCGACGGCTGACTGGCTGGGGGTGCATCGCCCTCGCGGCGGGGCTCGCCGGCCTCGTCGCCAGCGTCGACATACTCTCTCCACTAATCCAGGCACCACTCGTCGCCTTTATGGTCTTCCTCGGCCCCGGTGCAGTTGTGCGCAACTGGCTTTCCGTCGCCCCCGCCACCGGCGCTGTACTTGTTCCCTCTATCGGGGTTGCCGTGATCATCCTTCTGACGACGGCGATGGCCGCCCTGCAGTTGTGGCACCCCACGGCACTACTCATTGGCCTGTCCCTGGCCGTGCTGGCCGG
>JAODAO010000124.1 GCA_025463465.1 Glaciihabitans sp.
CGCGGCGATGATCAGCCTGCACGGCGGCCCGGAGGCCCAGGAGCGGCCCACCTTCACCCCCCAGCACCAGGCCATGGTCGCCGCCGGGATCACGGTCTTCGCCCCCAACATTCGCGGCTCGTTCGGCTTCGGCCGCGCCTTTGTGCACGCCGACGACGTCGAGGGCCGCTACGGTGCCTTCGAGGACGTGCTCGCCAGCGCCCGCCACCTCGTCGACATCGGGGTCGCCGACCCCGCACGGATCGCCGTCACCGGGCGCTCATACGGCGGTTACCTCACCCTCGCCTCCCTCGCCTTCTCCCCCGGGGTGTTCGCCGCGGGGGTGGACATCTGCGGGATGTCGGACATGACCACCTTCTACAACAACACCGAACCGTGGATCGCCGCGGCCGCGTTCAGCAAATACGGCCACCCGGGGCGTGACCACCGCCTGCTGAAGGACATCTCCCCGCTGGGCAAAGCCGACCGCATCCAGGCCCCGCTGCTGGTGGTACACGGGGAGCTGGACACCAACGTGCCCCTCGGCGAGGCCACCCAGATGGTGAAGGCGCTTCAGCGTCTCGGCCGCCCCGTGGAATACCTGCAGCTGGATGGCGAGGGGCACGAGTACCGCCGCGCCACTTCTCGCCGAGCGCTGCTCAGCCGGATGCTGCAGTTCCTCAGCCACACCCTCGCGGCGCCATAACGCGCCGGGCTCAGGCGAGCGCTCAGCGTGGGCCGGACGAGCCTTTCAGTTCGGGGAACTGGTCCTCACGCCATTCCCCGGCAAGGCGCTGCCCGGCGGTCGCCGCGTCGTTCTCCCGCTGGCGCAGTTCGACCCGGCGGATCTTGCCGGAGTTCGTCTTCGGCAGTTCGAAGAATTCGACCCGGCGCACCCGCATGTACGGGGGGAGGTTCTGCAAAGCGTGCCGCAGCACCTCCCTGGCGGTGTCCGCACCGTCGTCCCAGCCGGTGGCGAGAGCGATGTAGGCCTTCACGATGTTCAGTCGGGTGTCATCCGGCGCCGGCACAACGGCCGCCTCCGCCACGGCGGGGTGCTCAAGCAGCACACTCTCCACCTCGAACGGGGAGACCTTGAAATCGGATGACTTGAAGATATCGTCGGTGCGGCCGATGAAGGTGATGTACCCGGTCTCATCGCGCTGGGCGACGTCGCCGGTGTGGAAGTAGCCGTCCCGGATGACGTCGCTCGAACGCTTCTCGTCGCCGTAGTAGCCCGACATCAGGTTGACCGCCGGCTGCGACAGGTCGAGGCACACCTCACCCTCCTCGGCGGGTTCGCCCGTGAGCGGGTCGACGAGGCTGATCGTCACCCCGGGGAGGGGGAGCCCCATCGACCCGGCCTTGAGCCGGGAGTTCGCGGCATTGCCGATGATGGCGGTGGTTTCGGTCTGACCGTACCCGTCGCGGATCACCAGGCCCCAGGCCGCCTGCACCTGGGAGATGACTTCTGGGTTCAGCGGTTCCCCGGCGGAGAGAATCTCCCGCAGCGCGGAGGGGCGCTCGCCGATGGCCGACTGGATCAGCATCCGCCACACGGTGGGCGGGGCGCAGAAGGTGCTCACCTCGGCGCGTTCCAGTTGCGCGAGCAGTGTCGGCGGGTCGAGGCGGGTGTAGTTGTAGACGAAAACGGTGGCCTCGGCGATCCACGGCGAGAAGAAGCAACTCCACGCGTGCTTGCCCCAACCGGGCGAGCTGATGGCCATATGAACGTCTCCCGGGCGGATGCCCAGCCAGTACATGGTGGTGAGGTGACCGACCGGGTATGACACCTGGCTGTGCACAACCATCTTCGGTTTGCTGGTGGTGCCCGAGGTGAAATAGATCAGCGACGGGTCGGTGGAGAGCACGGCCACGGCGGGTTTGTCTGCGGGGGCGCCGGCGGAGTCCGCGTAATGCAACCAGCCGGCGGTGGGCTCCCCCACGGCGATGCGGCCGTAGTGGCCGGTCACCTCGGCGAAGCGGTGGGTGTCTGCCGTGTTGGCGAACACGTGGTTCACCCGGCCGCGCTGCACCCGGTCGGCGAGGTCGGCGGTGCCGAGCACGGTGGAGGTGGGCAGGATCACCGCGCCGAGCTTCATGATCGCCAGCATGGTCTCCCACAGCTCCACCTGGTTGCCGAGCATCACCATCACATGGTCACCCTTGCCCACCCCGTGGTGGGCCAACCATATGGCGACCTGGTCGGAGCGGCGGGCCATCTCCTCGAAGGTCACCTTCACCTCGGAGCCGTCCTCTTCCACGATCCAGAGGGCAACGGCGCTGTTGCCGTCGGCCATCACGTCGAACCAGTCGGTCGCCCAGTTGAAGGTGTCCCCCACGTCGGGCCAGCGGAACATCGCCGACGCCGCGCCGTGATCCTCACGCAACTCCAGGAGGGAGTCCCGGGACGTACGAAAATTGGAGGTGCTGGCGAGGGAATTCATACCCTCCATCATTCACCTTCACCGGCCGCCGCGACGCCACATCGTCCGCTGCAACTCCGCCGCGGGTACCCGGCGGCGGGCGCTCGACGGTGTGTGATCAGTCGACCGCGAACGTCTCCACAAACGCCCGGAGCAGGCGGGCCGGTTCGGTCACCTGGGAGGAGCCGATCGCGGCGATGATGTCGTCGATGGCGTCTGGATCGAAGTACCCGTTGTTTTTGTAGATCCGGATACGGGTGAGGATGCCGGAACGGGTGAGTTCGGGGTGGAACTGGGTGGCGTAGGCATTTCTCCCCAGCCGGAATGCCTGCACCGGGCACGCCTCGCCGCCGGCGAGGAGGACAGCGCCGGGCGGGAGGGTGCTGCAGGCCTCCTTGTGACCGACAAACGCGTCGAAGCTGCCCTCCAGGTGCCGGAACAGCTGGTCCTCCGCTGCGGCATCCGTCAGGGTCACCCGGGTGGGCCCGGCTTCCTCTGGCCAGGTGCCGTCGACGACCCCGCCGCCGGCGCTGGTCAGCAGCCCAACGCCGTAACAGGCACCGAACAGCGGGAAATCGCGGGCCAGGACGTCGTCGATCAGGTCCCACAGTTCACGCTCCACGCGCGTCTGGGTGTCGGACTTGGCGTCGGCCGGGTCACTGACGTTGAAGGGACTGCCGCCCACGATGATGCCCGAGTAGTCGTCGAGGTTAATCTCGGGCAGCGGCGCCGCCTCCACCCGCACGCGCGTCAGCTGGTGGGGCGCGAGACCGGTGGATTCGAGAAACCCGGCATATTCGTCGTCGGCGGCTTCATCCTCGGAACGGGCGGCGAGCAGCAGAAACGGTTTCACGTGGCAATGCTAACCAGCAACGGCTGTCCACAGAATGGGAATTACCCCGGGTTACGGCAGTTGTCGGTGCCCCGACCCCGCGACCGTCCCGCTCAGGCCAGGTCGTTGGGATTGCTGATCTCGGTTTTACCGGCGTGGGACCTGCGGTTCGCGATCCACGTCACCACCCACAGCAGCACCCCGATTCCCAGCAGCACCCCGGCGATCTCGTACTGTTCGATCGCGCGGCCCGACGACCACGGCAACACCAGATAGGCACAGGCGATCATGCCGATCACCGGCAGCACCGGCCCCGCTTTGAAGTGCTTGTGGTCGACCTTGTCCTTGCGAAGCACCAGCACCGTGATGTTCACCACCGTGAACACGGCCAGCAGCAGCAGCGACGTGGTACCGCCGAGCAGGGCTACGACAGAGCCCGTGGGGTCGAGCGACACGTAGGTGATCAGGCCGAGGGCGATGGCGGTCGTGAACAGGATCGCCGCCCACGGGGTCAGCCGCTCCGGGTGCACCTTCGACAGGAAGGGCGGCAGCACCCCCTGGCGGCTCATCCCATACAGCAGGCGGCTTGCCATCATCATGTTGATCAGCGCGCTGTTGGCGACGGCGAACATCGAGATGAACGGGATCAGGTCGGAGATCGGGAAGTCCGGCGCCGCGGTCTGCACCACGGTGACCAGCGGTGTGTCGTTGCCGGCGAGTTCACCGACCGGCACCACCGCAACAGCGCAGACGGACACAAGCACGTAGACCACGGCGGTGATACCGAGGCCGGTGAGCATAATCCGCGGGAAGATTTTGCTCGGGTCCTTGGTCTCCTCCGCCATGTTCACCGAGTCCTCAAAACCGACCATCGCGAAGAACGCCAGCGACGTGGCGGTAGTGACGGCCAGCAGGACGTTTTTGTCCTCGGGGGTTTCGAAGGCCACCACGCGGGAGAAGTCGGCATTGCCACCGGCGATGGCGTAGAAGCCGATCATGATCACCAGGAGAAGACCAGACAGCTCAACGAGGGTGAGCACAACGTTGAGTTTGACGCTCTCCGCCACCCCGCGGAAGTTGACGAGCATCACCAGCAGGATAAATCCGAGGGCGATCAACATAATGCCGACATTGCCAAGCTCCAGCCCGAACCCGGCGGCCAGGTTAGAAGCGAACGCTCGGGATGCCGCGGAGGCGGAGGTGATCCCCGAGGACATCACCACAAAACAGACGATGAAGGTGAAGAAGTGGATGCCGAACGCCTTGTGCACGTAAAGAGCGGCCCCGGCGGCCTGCGGATACTTGGTGACCAGCTCCAGGTAGGAGAACGCGGTCACCGTCGCCACCGCGAAAGCAATGAGGAAAGGCAACCAGGCCGCACCCCCGACCTCCGCCGCGACCTGACCGGTGAGGGCATAGATTCCGGTGCCGAGGATGTCGCCGATGATAAACAACAGCAACAGCTTCGGCCCGATCGCCCGTTTCAGCTCGGGCTGCTGGGCGGAAGCCTCAGCGGGGCTGGTACTCGCGCTGGAACTCGTGCTTGAACTCATGAATGGCCTCCTGCATCGCAGAGTTGGGCAAACGAATTGTTCTCGGGTGTTCCTTACGATCCTGCCCCGTCGGGGGCGGGCTGACAAGTGTTGAACGCACAAGTGTCCCGGGCACGCCAAAGCGCCCGGCTACGGCAAGAGGCTGCCGAGGGGGATGTTGTGGCGCGGGCGTAGCGAGGCGGTGCGTTCAGCGGCGAACCCGCTGGTGGGGTGTCCGCCCGTGCTTAGTGGACGGGCTGCGGCGAGTCAGCACTCTCCGCGTGGGCGGAGGTCTTGTAATCGCAAGTGACCAGGATGGGCATGTGGTCGGAGGAGACCTGCGGAAGCGTCTCAACGCTGCCGATGTTCAGGCCCATCGAGGTCGCCAGGTCGAAGTAACCGCGGAACACCTTGTAGCGGGTGTAGGTGAGGCTGTCGCTGAAGGTCATGTCGTAACCGGAGGCGCTGACCCGCGCGCTCAGCTGCTTTTTGAACAGCGGGTAGTTGAAGTCGCCCACCATCAACGTCGGCAGCCCGGGGCCGAGGGTGTGCAACTCTTCGTGTGCCGTCTGGATCTGCGCGCGCCGCAGGGCGTTGGACGCCGTCAGCGGTGCCGCGTGGAACGACGCAACAACCAGCTCGCGGTTGGAGACGATGTCCATCAGTCGGGTGCCGATGAGGCGCTCGTGCGCCGGGCTGAGCAGGCGGTCGTGCATCGATTTCTTCAACGCGAAGGTCTTCGTGTCCTGCGCCGTGAAGCGGTCCTTGCGGAAGTAGATGGCCAGGCCGAGGCGATTGCTTTTGGTGGATTCCACCAGGTGCAGCTGCCCAATCTCTGGCGGCAGGTTCACGGTGTCGCATTCTTGCAGGCAGACGATGTCCGGCTCGTGACGCTGCGACAGGGCGACGACATCGCCGATTGCGCGGTTCTTACGGAGGTTATAGCTGATGACCTTCACTGCTTACCTGTCTCGCGCGGGGTAGGGATTACTAAGAATACGGTCGCCGGGGCACTCGCGGTGACGGCACGCCAGTGAGCGTATCCCCGCGGCCCCGCCACACGCGCCCGTCGGCATCCACCACACAGAGAATTCAAAGCGGGTTCACCACCCGTTTGCCGTGCAGCCGTTTTACGGGCGACGCCGCCGCATTCGCCGTGATCGCGCAGGCGGGCACCCGATGAACGTAGGATTTGAGTAGGCGCCTGTGCGCCGGCCACCCCGCTACCCGGAAGAGAACGTCCCGTGCCAGTGTTTCCTCGCCGAAAGCGCGTGAACCTCGGCTCGTTCGCCGCTCCGCCACCCGTCGCCCCCTCCCCGGCGCAGCGGATTATCGACGAGGGCCTCCTGATCACCACCTCCGCCGTGCGAATGGTGGTCAAAAATGATCTCATCATCCGGGCGCTGCGCCACGAGGCCAATTTCGACCCCCTCGCGCTCGCCGAAACCGCGCGAAACGAACTCGTTCACGTCGCCGGGCAGAACGACGAATATGCCGACCGGCTGGCCAAGCAGCTCGAAAACGCTCCAGCGATCACCCCCGCGCTGATGAACCTGACGGGCGACGCCGAGTTGGTGAGCGTCGACCAGGGACGCCGTGTCGAGTTGTACCGCCTGCTTGCCGAGGCTCTCCGCGGTATCAGCGGCGACGACGATCTCGTTGAAGAGATCATCACAGGCGCCCGCGACGACGCGCTGCGCGAGATCGGTGGGGCCATCAAATCGAAACTGCTCTCCCCCGATGTCGACCCCGGCAAGGAAGCCCATTACTCCCTCAGCCGTGAAAAGCGGATGCGCACCCTCGTCGAGCAGGACCTCGCCCTGCTGGCCGAACAGCACAACGTGACGCTGGACCTCCCCCAGCGCGAACCGGAACCGGAATCCGAACCAACACCGGCGAAGGCGGCAAAGTCCTCCGCCAAACTCGCCAAAAAGGCCGCCAAGAAGATTGCACGGAAGCTGGCACGCAAGGGTGCCAAGAAGGCGGCGAAAGAGGCCGCCAAAACGGGCGAGGTGGATGCAGTGAACCCCACACCCCCCGCACCGGCGGATCCCGCGAGGGGTGCCTCCACCGGTTCAGCCTCATTCACCGTGGCCGAGGCCTCGGAGGAGGCCTCGGGAACACCGCACGGCCGCTGGTTCCGCAGGCCGTAAGGCCACAGAACAGTCCGGTAACAGACGAACGTGTCGGTGGGCCGGTCGGCCGTACCGCCGTCAGGGTGCTCGGCGCTAAGCCGGCACTGTCCGCCGAGGCATCCGCAGAGCGAATACCGAGGCGATGAGCATCAGCACACAGGCGGAACCGAACGCGGCCGGGAATCCGTAGGCGTCAACCAGCAGCCCGGCGGCGAGGGGCCCCACAATAGCCCCGACGTCGGAGAAGCCCTGGAAGATGGCCACCGGCAGCCCGCCGCGGGAGCCGGCGGCGTCACCAACCGATGCCGCCGGCGCCGTTCCCATAAACGCGGCGGCCACACCGTAAGCGCTGAGCAGCACAATTAGCAGGGCGATGTTGGTGACGAACGGCATGGCGAACATCAGGGCGCCGCCGACGGCGAAGGAGGCAACGATGGCGGGTCGGCGGCCGACCCGGTCGACGAACCGTCCCGCCGGTCCGAGGGCCAAGGCCTGGGCGAGGGCGGCGATGGCAAAGGCGATCCCGGTCCAGGCCGGCTTCTGGTGGATGACTTCCACGACCAGGACGGGGATCAGGGCGCCGCGCACCCCCATCGCCGCCCAGCCCTGCGCGAGGTTCGCCAGGCACGCGGCCTGGAAGCGGGAGTCGGTCAGAACCGTCCGAAGCGATGTGACGGGAGTGTTCGGATCCGGGACGGTGTGCACCTTGGGACCGAGCATCAGCAGGCCAACAACGCCGGCGACCGTCAGGGTCGCCGCGTAGAAGAAGAATGGAGCGGTGAGCGAGATGGTGGCGAGCAGCCCTCCGACGGCGGGGCCCGCCATCCCACCGATGAGGAAACCACCCTGGTAGAAGCCGACGGCCCGCCCACGCATCCCCGGCGAGGTGGAGCCGAGCAGCAGGGTCATCGCTGACACGGAGAACATGGCGGAACCGATTCCGCCAACCCCGCGCAGCGCGAGGACCATCGGGTAAGAGTCCGCGAGACCGACAAGGGCGCTGGAGACGGCGACGATGCCGATGCCGGCCGCAAGGATCGTGCGCTCCCCCGCCCAGTCCACCAGCTTGCCCACGAACGGGTTGGCGACCAGGCGCATCACCGCGAACGCGGACACCACGGCCCCGACCTCGAGGTACCCCACACCGAAGCTGCGCACATACACGGGCAGGACGGGGATCACCACCCCAAAGCCAACCATCACAAAAAAGGCGACAACACCGAGAACGTGGACGTCGCGCGGCAGCCTCTCGGGTGCCGCGAGCCGGGAAGAGGGAAACAGTCGGGTGAATCGAGGCACCAGCTAAGGGTACGTGGAGACCACCCACCCCCAAAACACGGGACGTGTAGCGGCTTTGGGCGCCAATTCGGCTGTTTAAACCGGGATTGTTCGCCTTAAGACCGAGCCCGACACATTACCGAAATACTCTCGCCACAGAACCTTCGTAGATTTGGCACATCCGATTCCGCACTTCTGCGCGGATTACAACGCCGTGCCAAAGGGGTACCAATGAGTGGAAATACGATCCGCCTTCAAGCCATCAGGGACGTCGAGGCCTACATTCCCCCCGCCGTCAGCTTTACGGAGTCCGAGACGCCCGGTGAGATCTTTGGTGAGAACGTATTCAACGCCATCGTGATGCAGAAGCGCCTGCCGAAGTCCGTCTACAAGTCGGTCATCGCCACCATCGAACACGGCGCGATGCTCGACCCGCTGGTCGCCGACGCTGTCGCCTCCGCGATGAAGGACTGGGCGATTGAAAAGGGTGCCACCCACTACGCCCACGTCTTCTACCCGCTGACCGGCCTCACCGCCGAGAAGCACGACAGCTTCCTCGAGCCCGTCGGCGACGGTACCGCCATGGCCGAGTTCGCTGGCAAGACCCTTGTACAGGGTGAGCCCGATGCATCCAGCTTCCCCAACGGCGGCCTCCGCAACACGTTCGAGGCTCGCGGCTACACCGGCTGGGACGTCCAGAGCCCCGCATACGTGCTCGAGAACCCCAACGGCA
>JAODAO010000226.1 GCA_025463465.1 Glaciihabitans sp.
GTCTACATGGAACACATCGCGATGCTGCAAAACGGTGAAGACCCGGCCACAACAACCACCTGGGCCGAACACATCACCGACGATCAATACAACGGCGTCTAACGGGAATTTACTCGGGCCGCAGTGATGAAGAACCGGGTGCCACAAGTACCCGGTTCTCGTCGTTTTGGACGACGACCTACCAGTGGCCAGCGCGTCATTCGTAGTTGAATCGAATGACGGTACGAGGCGGAGACGTGGACGATGATTGGGGAGGGCTCGGTGGTCCTGGGAACAACCGTAATCAACGCGAGGGTGTTCGACGGTTCGACGCTGCGGGAGTGGACGTCTGTTCGCTTCGCGGGTGGCCTGATCACGGAATGTTCCGTCGTCTCGGCTGTCCACGACGGCGATGAAATCATCGATGCCCACGGTGGCACCCTGTTTCCCGGGCTTATCGACTCGCACGTGCACCTGGTTCCCGGCGCGCTCGCCCAGTCGTTGAACTTTGGTGTGACCACGGTTCTTGACATGTTCAGCACACCCGATGTCGCGAGGCGGGCCCGGGAACAGGCCCGCTCCCAGCCGGACGTCGCGGATGTTCGCACCTCGAGTGTCGGTGCGACCGCGCCCGGCGGTCACCCGTCTGCGCTGTATGCCCCGATCCCGACGTTGACCGCCGCGACCGACGCGGATCAGTTCGTCGCGGATCGCGTTGCGGACGGCGCCGACTATCTCAAGATCATCTGCGGCACCGGGAGCCGGTCTCCGGCGCTTGCGCCGGCAACCATCGCGGCGCTGGTGTCGGCAGCGCATACCCGGGGCCTGGTCGTTGTGGCTCACGTGAGCTCTGTGGCCGGTGTTGGGGTGGTTGTCGCCGCCGGCGTTGATGTGGTGGCCCACGTTCCGGTCGACGGGGTGATGGACCGGTCGCTGGTGCAGCGCATCGCTGGCGCCGGCATTGCGGTCGGTCCAACGCTCGCCACCATCGAGAACACCCTGGGCAGGCGGGGTGCCGCCGCGGTCCTGGGTGATCCGAGACTTTCGGACGCGCTCGGGGATACGTCGACACACCAGCTGGCCGAAAGCATGACGGGACAGCGTAATGCTGCGCTGCCGCCCTATTCGCGCGCGGAACACAACGTGCGGCTGTTGGCGGAAGCGGGAGTAACCCTGCTGGCCGGGACAGATGCCCCGAACCCGGGAACGGTGTTCGGGGCGAGCCTGCATCGGGAGTTTGAACTGCTGGTGCGTTGTGGCGTCAGCCCGGTTCGGGCGCTGGCCGCCGCTACGGGTGAACCGGCACGGGTGTTTGGGCTCGCGGACCGGGGGCGTATCGCGATCGGGCTTCAAGCCGACCTGATTCTCGTCTCTGGCGATCCACTCACGGACATCGCCGCGACCCGCGGCATCGATCGCATCTGGCGCGCAGGAATGATCATCGAACGCCATCCCTTTGTTGCGACCGACGCTGAAGCGGAGGAGCTCGACACGTTTAACCAACGGGTCGCGAGTTTGGTGGCGGCGGTACGCGAACGCCGCGCCGACCCGCGCCCGCGCTAGTTCAGCTGGGTCAGCTACATTTCGGCAGGGCTCGTGCGGTGCTGCGACGCGGCCCAGGAGCGGCGACGCGATGTCCGGTTGCAGAACGTTTTGTCAGTTGTGTCGCCTTGATCGCGCTCCGATGCGCGAGAGAGAAGATGAACACCGTTGCGGGACCCTCTGCGGGGTCGAACCGGATCGCGCTCTTCCACACGTCCAGATATACCTTCTGCGCCACGACCTCCGCCGCGGCGGGATCGGTGACGTACTGGCGTATGACGCCAAGGACACGTGGGGCCGTCACGTCATAGAGATGAGCGAACGCGGCCTGGTCCCCCGCCGCCACCTGCAGGAGGAGGCCATCTTCATAAGCCGGGCACTGCCCTGCTTGCACTACTAATGTCACGATGCTGCCCCCGGGATCTGATCGACTGTGGTGAAACGGGCGAACCCAGGGCGACTAGGTCGCCCTGGGTTCGCGGTTGCTCGTATGCCGAGGCTTATGCCTTGCGACGGCCGGTGATGGCGCCGTAGATAACCAGGACGATGAGGGCTCCGACGATGGCGAGGATCCAGGTGGAGATCGAGAAGAACTCGTTCATGTCGACATCGAAGATGAGGCCACCGAGGAAGCCGCCGAGGAGGGCGCCGAGCACACCGAGGATGAGGGTGATGACCCATCCGCCGGCTTGGCGGCCCGGGAGGATAAGGCGGGCGATGGCTCCGGCGATGAGGCCGAGGATCAGGTATGCGATGAAGCCCATGATGTTATTCCAATGCTGTTTGGCGATAGTGAGTGGTGGGGGATCGTGCTGCAGAACCGGTGAAGCTAGTTCTTGAAGATGTCCTTGACGTTTTCGCCGGCCTTCTTGGCGCTGGCGGACGTCTGGTCGTTCTGGCCTTCAGCAACTTTGGAGTTGTTGTTGGTGGCGTTGCCGACGGATTCTTTGGCCTTGCCCGTCAGGTCTTCGACGGCGTTTTTGATCTTGTCTGATGCGCTCATTGGTGAGGCCTCTCCTTTAGGGGTTCGGCTGACGCGGTTGCTGCCAGCCGCGGTGAAAACTACTTCTTGGTGTGCCGTGACGTCGTGGGGGTGGACGCAGATTTGCGTGCCCTGTTCGACTTCTTGAACTGCTTCGCGGCGTAAGACAAAACGAACGGCGCGAGGAATCGAAAGATGATGTTCATGAGGTTGCTCCTGGAGATGTGGACGCGTTTCTTATTACGCGGCGAGCCGGACCATCAGGCTGATTGCGGTCGCCGTGGAGGCCGCGAGAAGTCCGGAATAGATCACCACGCGGCTGACGAATGCGCGGTGGGTGAATCCGACCGATTTGCGGGGGATCAAGTCCGGGGCCAACCCGTGGCTGAGGATGCTATGGGAAGCCGGTACGGGAGCGGCGACTTCTTCGATTCGTGAATCCATTGGTTCCTCGTTCTCGGTTGTCCACCCCGTCGACCTCGTGGTCGGCTCGATGAAAACGAGGCTATGAGCAAACGACGCCACAATTGAGGGCGAGGGCTTGTTGGCTAAAAGATCCGCGTTAAACGGATAGTGCACCCGCGCTTGCTGGTGGTAACCGGCTGGGATGGGGTCTTTCACCCACGTAGCGCCTAGTGTCAGGTATCCCCTACATCTTGAAAGGTCTCTTCATGGCTTTCGTAGCCAGAGCTAGAACCATCACCGAACGACGTCAGAACATCATTCACGCCGCTGACGAACTGTTCAACGACCACGGCATCAACTCGACAACCATCGAGCAGATAGCGGCGAAGGCGGGTGTCTCCCTCCAGGAGTTGCTTGAGCCTTTCCCCGAGAAGCGTGAACTCATTGAGGTCGTTCTGGAGCTTAGGCACCGGGTGTGGACGGGCAACGTGATCTCGGCTACCGAGTCGGTCGATGACCCCAGGGACAAGCTGCTCGCTATCTTCGACTACCTGGAATCCTGGTTCGCGGAGGAATCGTTCCAAGGCTGCGTGTTTGTCAACGCATACGCCGAAGTCGGACGGGACAACCCGTGGATGGCGGCAATGGCCGTTCGCCACAAAACAAATTTCGGCGGCATCGTTGGTCGCATCGCGGAGGATGCCGGCATGCCGGCGAGCGCGGCGAATGGCATTGCCTTGCTTGCCGAAGGGGCCCAGGTCACTGCTGCACTGACGCGCACCGTTGCACCAGCACGTGAGGCGAGGTCCACGGCCGCGCTTCTCATCGCCTTATATCAGGGCGCGCCGGTCACGTCGTCGTTTTAGGAACATTTCGTGCACCACCCCGCTGATGTGGGATGATCCGTTGTGCAGTCACCTCGATCCCCGCGTGTGCACATCGACACGCATGGCACGAGCCTCGAAGAGGCTCGGCGGTTCTTAGAGGCGCAGTATCACGGTCATGACTGGGTTCTAGCGACCACCGACCACACCTTTTCATTCCGTCACACTGCTCTCGGCGATGCCGACATGACGCTGCGCACCTCCCGGTTGATGGGGATGATCAGCGGCGAGATGGCGCAAGGCGAGGACTACATCGTGTCTTGGCTCAGCGCCGGACACGGAACGGTGGACATCGGCCGTTCCGCTGCGGAATCCGTTCTCGGGCAGCCCGTGGTGTATCCAACGGATCGACCCTTCTCGTTTGCCTTCACCGATATCGAGCAGAAGGCGGTGCACTTTCACCGCCCCCTGCTGGAGAGCATCGCCGCCGAACAGAACGGCACCGCTCCAGGCGGGTTGGTGATGGACCACTCGGCCACACCGTCTGCATCGTCCATCCGCTCGTGGCAGAACACTCTCGCCCTGGTGTCTCGCACCACCCTGGATACCGAGGCAAGCCCGATCCTGCAGACCGAGATGGCGCGCATCGCAGGCATCGCACTGCTGGGGATGTTTCCTGCGTCGTCCAAGGCGTTGCCAGCCGTGCTGTTCCTCACCCGTAACGCACGGCTGCGCCAGGCGGTTGAGTTCATCCATGCGAACGCCCACCTTCCGCTCACCACCACGATCATCGCGGAGGCCTGCGACCTCAGTGTTCGCAGCCTGCAGGAGAGTTTCCAGCGGGACCTGACGATGTCTCCCACCGGCTACCTGCGCCGGATACGCCTCGATCGGGTGCGTCTTGAACTTCTCGCGAATGGACCCGGTTCCGTTTCCGCGGTGGCGCGCAAGTGGGGCTTCGCTCACCTCGGCCGGTTCGCGGCCGTCTACGAGGAGCGCTTTGGGGAACTCCCGCACCAGACCGCCGGCGTATAGCCCCGGGCAAGGACTACATAGCGCCCTGCGCTGCCGGAGGGAAACGCTTCAGGGAGCGCTCCTTCGCTCTCGCCGCTTCTTCGTCACGGTTTTTCGGGGGCGCGGTGGCCACCAGGTCTTCGAGCAGGTGCCGGGTGACGTGGGTGATCTCGGCGACGGCGCGGTCGAAGGCTTCCTGGTTGGCCTTCGACGGCTTGGTCGTACCGCTGATCTTGCGCACGTATTGCAGCGCGGCGAGGTAGACCTCGTCGTCGGTGGCGGACGGTTCGAAGTTGTGAAGAACGTGAATGTTTCGGCACATGCCCATACGGTACGCCGCGCATCGGCGGGAGAGAATACCCGCCGCGAAGACGGATGCGCTTCGCTTGCGCTGCGACCGCTCCCTGATAATACGATGAAGGATGAGCAGAGGCGCAGAAGGAATCGTCCAGCGGGCACTTACCGGCACAGCAGCAGGCGCCCTGGCCACGGGGTTGATGAGCGGGGTGTTCCTCATCGGCGACAAACTCGCCTTTCCGAACACCCGGCCGCCGAAAATCATCGTCGACAAACTGTGGCCGCGGCTGGACGACAGAATGGCGGACCACGTGGCCCTGGCCACACACCTCGTTTACGGCGCCGCGGGCGGCAAGGTCTATGCGCTGGTCACTCCCCCGCGGATGCAGAACGTGGGAACCGGCATTGTCTATGGGCTCGGAGTGTGGGCTGCCAGCTACGAGGGCTGGGTGTGCGGGTTTGGCATTCTCCCGCCGGCCCATCGCGACAACCGTGGCCGTGCCATCACCATCCTGCTCGCCCACGTTGTGTACGGCGCGGTGTTGGGTGCCGTCGCGAAGCGGACCGCCACCCGGCACAGTGGCAACGATGAGCGCGGGAGCGATCAGGGATAAAGACCCGCACGGAAGGTGAAGGTCACCAGCTGGGCCCGGTCCCGTGCACCCACCTTCGTCATCGCGCGTATCGCGTGAGTTTTGACGGTGAACGGGGACACCGACATCTGGGCGGCAATCTCGTGGTTGTCGAGACCACTGGCCACCAGGATGATCACATCGAGTTCCCGCGGAGTGAGCGCGCCAAAGCGTTGAAGAAGATCGCCGTCGACGGCTGCGGGCGGTTTGTCGGTCATATACCCGATGAGTGCTGTTGTTGCCGCGGCTGACAGCGCACCGCCACCGGCCATCACCTCGGTGATCCCCGCGACAAGTTCGGACGGACTGACCGTTTTGCTGAGGAACCCGTTCGCGCCGGCGCGCAGGGCGGCGAGGACAATCTCGTCCTGGTCGAAGGTGGTGAGGACGATGACGCGCAGCTGCTCCGATGGGTGTTCCTCGCGGATCCTGCGGGTCGCTTCCACACCATCGATCCCGGGCATCCGGATGTCCATCAGAACTAGGTCAACGGCGTTGTCTCGCAGGAAAGCAGGCACCTGCAGGCCATCGGAGAGGTCGCCAACGGTGACGAAGGTGGGGTCGAGGGAGAGCATCGAGCGAATTCCGGCGCGCATGTCGTCCTGGTCATCGACAATCAGGATCTTCGTCATGCGAGCTGCGCTCCACTGGGGCTGAGTTCTGCGCTGACCCGGAATCGGCCAGCGTGGGAATCAATGGTGAGTTTTCCGCCGCCGGATTCGACGCGCTCCCGCATCCCGACCAGGCCGAGCCCGCTGCCCGCGACGGCTCCGCGGAGGGTATGGCCGATTCGGTTGTCCACGGTGACAAAGATGCTGCCGTCAGCCTCGTGCACGTCCACGATCGCGGCTCCCTCGCCGTGGCGGTAGGCGTTGGTGAGTGCTTCCTGGACGATGCGATACACGGTCACCCCAACGATCGGTTCAGCCGTGTCGTCGGAAACGGAGATCGTCGATCCGACGCTCAGGCCGATGTTCTCGAACGACGCGATCAGGCCAGGAATACCGGCGAAGGACGGGGTCGGACGGCGGGACTCCTCGCCGGGGGCCGGGTCCCCGCGGCGGAGGAGCATCAGAATGCGTTGCGTCTCGGTGACGACGTTGCGGGCGTTCGTGCGCGCAGCCTCCAGCGCCTGCCGGGACGAACCCGCGGTTTCGGGCAGCCCTATCTCGGCCACGCCCAGGTTCACGCTGAGCATGGCAACCTGGTGGCCGATCACGTCGTGCAGGTCACGGGCGATCCGAAGACGCTCCTCCGTAACGCGGCGTTCGGTCTCCACCTCCCGGGCATCAACAGCGCTGCGAGCGCGCTCCTCCAACACCAGCCAGTGGTCGCGGGAGAGTCGGAGGGCCGCCCCGGTTGCGCCACCGGCGATCGCGGAGAACAGGGCGGCGACCGCCACCACTGCTCCACCGCGATAGTCACCGACCGTGGTCAGCGCGCCGACGAACATTGCCGCGACGATGAAGGTGCCAACGACCGGTCGTTTTCCGCGGAAGGTGAAGGAGAACAGCACAAGGATCGCCATCATCCAGACCGATATCCGATCTTCGCCGACGGTGGTGACGGCGAAGGAGGCTGCGCTGGTGACAATAAGGCCCGCCCAGGGCCTCCACCACGATAGGGCGACTCCGGCGCCAGCGAGGAGGACACCGACAACGGTCACGGCGTCGGACCCGCGCTGGATCACGATGAGGATCTGCGCGGCGAACACCGCAGCGGCGATCACGTAGGCGCCGAGGTGCAGGACACCCGGACGGCGGATCCACAGGGGTGGCCGCGTCCCGTCTTCTACCTCGTCCACTGTGCGCATGCTCCGATTCTCGTCCCCCGGTGGTATCCCCGTGTACTTCATCCGAAGTAGACGCCCCCATTTAGGGCCGGGGACAACGAGAACGGTGCCACAAATACTTCAAACGAAGTACATCCACCCGTCTGGCGCCGCGAAGACTGCTTCTCGACGCCGCGGATTGTGGCTTCGAATCATCCACCTCAACCACAAAGGAATTCCATGTCCTCCGCCACTACCCTGGTGCTCTCCAATGCCGCGACCTCGCTGCGAAAGCTGTATTTTGTCCGCTTCGGTTTCGCCGTGGTGTGGGCCGCCCTGGTCTTCGCCTTCGGCTCCGACCTCACCGCCGTCACGGTGACGCTGCTGCTGCTGTATCCGCTGTTCGACGTGGCGGCTGCCATCACCGACGTGCGCTCCAGCCGAAACGCCGGACCCGTCACCCTCCTTTACGTCAACATGGGGCTGAGCCTGCTGACGGCCGTCGGACTGGCTGTGGCCACGAGCTCTGGCACGCCGGCGGTGCTCCGGGTCTGGGGCGCCTGGGCCCTCACTGCCGGACTCGTGCAGCTGCTCGTTGGTGTTACCCGCCGCAAGCTCGGTGGCCAGTGGGTCATGATCATCTCCGGTGGACTCTCGGTTCTGGTCGGCGGTGCCTTTATCGCTATGGCCGGCGGGGAATCGGCGTCGCTGAGCACCCTCGGTGGCTACGCCACCCTGGGCGGAATCTTCTTCCTGATCTCTGCTCTTCGCCTACGCCGCCCGGCGAAGACGATCTGAACACTGCGGCGGAAGCGCTCGCCATGGTGATCGGGGCCCGACGCTCAGTCCCGCAGGCTCGGATTCGTGCCGCCTGTGCTCACCGCAGCGGGCGGCTGAAGCTCGGGTGACGGTGTGGCGAGGCGATGGTTCTGCTCGACCGAGCGACCCCACGCCGTGCCGGCGAGGATAAGCGCGATGCCGAGATAGCCGGCGACACCGACGTTGTCTTTCGCGATGGTGATCCCGATGAGCGCGGCCCAGATCGGTTCGGTTCCCAGTAGCAGGCTGACCCGCGACGGTGACGTGCGCCGGACCGCCCAGGTCTGCACAAAAAAGGCGAAGACGGTGCAGACGATCACCAGGTACAGGAAAAGCATTCCGCGTCCGGGGTCGAGCTGGCCGAGGTACCGCGGGACGGACTCCCCGTAGAAGAGGGATATTGCCGTAAAGACCGCCGCGCAGGTGGCCAGCTGGATCGTGGTGAGGTGGAGCGAGTCCATCGGTTTACCCGCCGTCAGCTTGGACATCGTGGTGACGTGCACGGCGCGCACGATTGCCGCCACCAGGACAAGCAGGTCGCCGAGGCTCGGCGGGTGGAGCGCGCCGTTGCCCGCCAGGAGCACAACCCCAACAACCGCGGCCGCGGCGGCGAGGAAGAACCTGCCGGGTAGCCGGCGGCCGGTGGTGACGGATTCGAGAATCGGGGTGAACACCATCGTCAGGCTGATGATGAGCCCGGCGTTGGTGGCCGAAGTGTGGGCGATGCCAAAGGTTTCGAAGGTGAACACCCCCGCCAGCAGGAGGCCGAGGATCACCCCGACCCGCGCCTCCGCGCCAGACACCCGGTTGCGCCGCGCGGCGACGATGGCCGCCATGATCGCGGCGGCGAGCAGCATCCGCACCGCCAGCAGCGCGACCACGGAGGACGGCGAGACGAGTTCTTTGGCTGCGAGGTAGGTCGATCCCCAGGGGGCGGCAACCAGGAGCAGAAGCAGGTCAACGCGGAATCGGGTCAGCAGAACGGTCATGCCTCCATGGTTCTGCTTCGCCTTGAATAAGACAAGACAGCGGTTTAGTGTCCGTTGGTTTAGTTTGGACTTATGGAACTGGGTCAACTTCGTGCGCTGCGGGAGCTGGGCGACCGGGGCAGCATTACCGCCGTCGCGGCGGCGATGCACGTCACCCCGTCATCGGTGTCGCAGCAGATCAGCGCCCTGCAACGCCAGTCTCCCGCCCCGCTGACCTTCAAAGATGGACGGCGGACGGCTCTGACCGATGCCGGGCGCGCCCTCGCGGCGGCGGCGATCGACGTCGAGGTGGCACTCGAACGCGCTGCCCAGGCGGTATCCCACTTCCAGGGCGACACCGCCGGCACCGTGTCGGTGGCGGCGTTTCACAGCGCCGGCCTCGCGGTGTTCGGCCCGCTGGTCGCCGCGGGCAACGCC
>JAODAO010000027.1 GCA_025463465.1 Glaciihabitans sp.
GTGCGCACCCCCGATGCCGCGCGTGCCCGCCAGGTACTCACTGGCCTCGGGCTCAACCCCCACCAGCACCAACACGACCGGCACGCTTCTGACCAGCACGCTCCTGACCAGCACGCTCCTGACCAACACAGCGCCCGCGCCGGGCAGGGGGATGTCGATGAGCAGGTCACGGCCGACCTCACCGCTCCCGGGCTGCTGGCCGAGACGGTCACCGCCGCCCTTGTGGACGCCGGGGTGCGGGTGCGGGGCATCTCGGTTGCCGGTGCAAGTCTCGAGGAACGGTTTGTCGCCCTGACCGGTGAGGGGTTCGACGTTGCCCAGTGATTCGATAGGCCGGGACGCTACATCCCCAACTCCCGCCGTCACCGGCGGCGGCCAGGGTGGCGTGGGTCGCGGCAGTGTGGGTGCTGCCCTGCTGCTGTCCGAGCTGGCGGTGCTGTTCCGCCGTCGCCGCACCTGGGCGATGCTGGCAGCGCTTGCCGCCGTGCCGATCCTGATCGCCGTTGCCGTGCGGGTGTCGTCCGACGATTCGGACAGCGGCCGCGGGCCGGCCTTTTTGGACAGCATCACCCAGAACGGCCTGTTTGTCGCGATCACGGCCCTGACGGTCGCTGTGCCCCTGTTTTTACCGCTGACCGTTGGTGTTGTCGCCGGAGACACCATCGCCGGTGAGGCAAGCCTCGGCACGCTGCGTTACCTGTTGGTCGCGCCGGCCGGTCGGGTGCGGTTGCTGCTGGTGAAGTACGCCGGGGTGATCGCCTTCTGCTTCGTCGCCACCGTGGTTGTGGTGGTCGCCGGTGTCGCCATCGGAGCCGCACTGTTCCCGATCGGCCCGGTCAGCCTGCTCTCTGGCGACACCATCGGTGCGGGCGCGTATGCGCTGCGCTGCCTGCTGCTGGCGTTATACGTCACCGTGTCGATGCTCGGCCTCGGGGCGATCGGCCTGTTCATCTCGACCCTGACGAGTGTGCCGGTGGGGGCGATGGCCGCCACCGTTGTGCTGTCCGTGGTCGCCCAGATCCTCGGCTCCCTTCCCCAGCTCGAGTGGTTGCACCCGTGGCTGTTCAGCAACTACTGGCTCGGTTTTGGTGGGTTGCTGACCCAGCCCGTCTCGCTGGACTCCTTCGGTGACAACGCCCTGCTGCAGCTCGGCTACATCGTGGTATTCGGGGCCCTCGCCTACGGCCGCTTCACCACAAAAGACATCCTCAGCTAGCTGCCACTGGCTCTCCAGGCGGACCTACTGGCCGTTCACTCGCCGATACCCGGCTACAGCCTGCCCTTTTTGCCAACCCCGGGAAAAACTCACTTTCTTCCAGGTCGAAGCCTTTAACACCACATTGGGTTTAAAAAAAGGGGGTTTTGACTCTGAAATTAAATTGGCAACATTGCCTTTCGACACCCCGGAAACGCGATCGGCTCCCCGAGGTTGAGAACACCCGTACCAACTCCCGCGTACTCACCCCTCCTACCAATGCTGGCGCACCTTTGAGCTAATCGACTCGCAACCGATTACGCAGACCCCACTGCATGCTCGAAGAACTCTTAGCGACACGTCGATGTCGCCATTTTTTGGTGCGAGGAATACCCGAAATAGCACTGCACGCACAACAGAACAACGGTCGACGGCTCTGCCTCGGCTCCCCTCACGACGTAGTGATGACCTTTCTTGATGAGGGGCCCTTTTGGCCCAGGTGGCTCTACCTAGCAGCCGCCTGCCCATACTGATGCCTTGCTCGTCCGGAGGGGCATCACCCGCCAACTGAACCCGAAGGTATGGCACAGACGATGAAACATTTCCCCACGGACGTCCTCCCGCTCGCTGGCGGTGTTGATGTCGCGCCGGCAGTGCAGTAGAGGTAACCCAGTGAACCCGCACAAACCGTCTGTGTTCAGCCGCTTTCGCCGAGGTCTGGTCCGTGGGGGAGCCTTTGCTGCCGCCACCATGCTGCTGTCCTCCGCTCTTGTCCTCACCCTCCCCTCCAGCTCATTCGCTGCCCCCGGTGACCCGGCGCCCACTCCCGGGACTCCGGTTGTACCCGTACTCCCGGAAACTCCCCTCACGGACCCCAGCGTGAACCCGGCCCCGGCCGCCGCTCCTAACGAGCAGCCCACGTCGACCCCCCAGCCGGAGACGCCCGCCCCAGCTCAGACCACTCCGGCCGAGCCGCCGGCAGCGCCGGCCGAGCCGCCGGTTGCGCCGTCCCAGCCCGCTGCACCGGCGCCCGATCCCGTCGAGGAGGAGCCAGCCCCCGCGGTGCAGCCGGCGCCCCCTGTCGCTCCCGCCCCGGAGGTTACGCCAGCTGCCCCGGCGCCGACCCCCACACCAAGCGCTACCCCAACCCGCCGGGCCCCGGCGATTGTGGTCCCCGATCCAGCAGTCACCGCCCTCAGCCCGTCCGCCGGCACCATCGATGGCGGCACCCGGGTGCAGGTCACCGGTAGCAACTTCACCGGCGTCACGGACGTGTTCTTCGGCGGGGTTCGTGCCACTGACATCCAGGTGGTCTCCAACACCGAGCTCCTGGTCACGACGCCGCCGCGTAGCGCGCAGGGCAACGTCAACATCCGCGTATTTACCCTCACGGGTCGCAGCCCCGGCGATTCCGCGGCGGACTTCCGCTACGTGCCCACCCCCGTACTCACCGGCATCACCCCCAAAAGTGGTTCAGACGTCGGCGGGATGCTCGTCACCGTCACGGGTGCGGACTTCGGCTCAACCAGCCAGGTGCTCTTCGGGGACACCCCCGGCCAGGTTGTGACATTCACCCCGACCATGGTGCGCGTGATCGTGCCGGCGCGGAAACAGGCCGGTCCGGTGGATGTCCGGGTGACCACTCTCGGCGGTACAACGGCCGCCGTTCCCGACGGATCCTTCACCTACGCGCCAACACCGGCGATCACCGCGGTCGCCCCGCAGTCCGGGCCTACCACCGGAGGCACCCCGATCACGCTCACGGGGGCACACCTCGGCGATACCACCCAGGTCAGCTTCGGCAACAACCTCGGTGAAAACCTCGTGGTCATCTCCGACACCGAACTGCGCGTAGATTCCCCGTCCCGCACCGCCGTCGGTGACGTTCCGATCACCGTCACAACGGCGGCGGGGGCGAAGGCCGACGCGGCGGCGAAGCTGCGCTTCGACTATGTTGCGGTGGTTTCCGCCGCGGACGCGAAGGCTGCCGCCCCGACGCACAGCTACTGGCCCCTTGGCCTGATCGGCATCTTGTCGTGGTCGATTTGGTTCATCCGCCGTTTCCTGTCCCGGCACCGCTACCGCCCGGTGGTTAACGATTTCCGCACAACCACCTCCGTCGTTGTTCCGGTCTACCGGGAGGATGCGAAGGTCCTGGAACGCTGCCTGCACACGTGGCTGGCGGAGGATCCGACCGAGGTGATCCTCGTGGTCGACGACCGTGACGATGCCCTGCTTTCTCACATCCGTGGCCTCAACCTGGACCGGGTAAAGGTGCTGGAATGGCGTCACACCGGCAAGCGCGGTGCGCTCGGCGCCGGGGTGCGCGAGGCCCGCGGCGAGGTCGTCGTGTTCGCCGACTCCGACACCCAGTGGCGCCCGGGACTGCTCGCCTCGATGCAGATGCCTTTCGTCGACCCGAAGGTGGGCGGTGTGGGCTCCCGCCAGCACGTTTACCTTCCGCGCACCAACGTGTGGCGTCGGGTGGCGTACTGGATGCTGAACACCCGCTACCTCGACTACGTGCCGGCGATGTCCCGCCGCGGTGGAGTGGCCTGCCTGTCCGGTCGCACAGCGGCCTACCGGCGTGCTGCTATCACCCCGCTGATGCCGGCGCTGGAGAAGGAGATCTTCCTCGGCCGGGAGTGTGTGGCCGGCGACGATGGCCGGTTGACTTGGCTTGTGCTTGCCTCCGGTTTCCGCACAGTGCACCAGGACACCGCCGAGGCGGACTCGATGTTCCCCGCAGAGTTGACGGCGTTCATCCGCCAGCGCATCCGCTGGAGTCGCAACTCTTACCGCTGCTACCTGACGGCCGCCTCCCAGGGCTGGCTGTGGCGCCAGCCCTTTATCACCCAGGTGACGGTGCTGCAGATCCTGCTTACCCCAATCTCAATGGGCGCGGCGATTTGGTACGGCCTCGGCTGGATTCGTGAGGGTGGCTGGATCGCCTTGGCTATCGTCCTGGGCTGGGCCATCGTCGGCCGCGCGCTGCGTGGCCTGTCGCACCTGATGGAGAACCCGAAGGACATCGTGATGGCACCGCTTGTTGCGGTATCAATCGCCGCCATCGCTTTGCCCATCAAATTCTGGGCGGCACTGACCATGAACAAGCAGGGCTGGCTCACCCGCCAGGAAGGCAAACGCGTGCAAGGACAGCAGGAGATCGAGGTGGTTGCACATGCCAGTCAGGGCTGAACTTACCGGAGGCCGCCTGATTCTCACGCTGCTGATGCTCGCGGTATTGCCGGCCCTGCTGGCTTTCACCGCCATCGCATACAGTCGCCCGGCGGCCCCTCCCGGCCCACCGGCCTATAACCCGCTGCCGCTGGTCAAGGACAACGTTTTGGTCGCCCTACAGGCGCGGGAACTGCAGCGCAGCCGCCAGCTCACCGCCCAGGCGGTCGGCCTCACGTCACCCCAGCTGGTGCCGGCTACTTTCCCCGACCCGCTGCCCAGCATTGTGCTGCCGGCCCGACCTGAGGCGTACACGCTGAACGAGGTCATGACGATCTTCCCGGAGGCGTTCGAAGCCACCGCGGACGCGCTGCTGGTGAAGGCGAGCATCGAAGTTCCCGAGGGAAGCCAGCTGGTGATCGACTCGGCGGCGACACCGAACGTGCACCTGCTCAGCGCCCCCGCCGGGTTTGTGACCATCATCGCCCGCAAGGGCACCATCGACTACCGCGGAACCGAGGAGGTACCACTCACCATCTCGTCGTGGGACCCCGAGGCCAACGCGGTGGACGACAACCTCGGCGACGGTCGCGCCTTCCTACTGACCCTCGGTGGCCGGATGAACATGAGCCACTCCGACATCGGTTACCTCGGCTTCGGCACGGGGACGAGTTCCGGGGCGGCCTGGCGCAGTGCCGAGCATGGGGAAGGCGGCGGCGTCGAACCCGCCACCGGCGAGGTCACGGACACGGTCCTGCACAACAATTGGTTTGGTGCCTATTCGTTCGAGGCAGAGGGGATGCGCTGGATAGCGAACACCTTCGCCAACAACGAGGCGTATGGTTTCGACCCGCACGACCTGAGCAACGACTTCCTCGTCCAGGACAACGTCGCGCACGGTAATGGCAGGCACGGCTTCATCTTCTCCCGGGGCTGCGATCGCAACGTGTTGCGTGACAATGTGTCGTATGACAACCGGGGCCACGGTTTTATGATCGACGACGGCCGTTCAGAAGACTCGTCCACCTCGTCTGCCAAAGCGGCGCGGTTGCCGTCAGACAACAACCAGCTGATCAACAACCACGCCTACAACAACGACGGCAGCGGCATCGAGATCGAGGGTGGGACGGGCACCGTGATCAAGGGCAACCTGCTCGAGCAGAATCACGTGGGTGTGCGGTTGAAAAACGACGCGTCTGCTGTGGTGACCGCCAACACGATCACCGACAGCGCCCTCGCCGGGGTGGATGTCCTCAGCACCGCGAGCAAGGTCGGCATTTCCGGCAACACCATTGACGGTGGCTGGGCAGGGATCGCCCTCGGGGAGGAAGACGCCGCCCAGCTCGGTCAGAACACCGTGAAAGAGGCATCAACCCCGATTGCCATCGCGGGCAAAGCGGTACGCGACGAAAGCCTCACCGACACTATCGGCCGGGTGTTCCAGTGGAACCCGCTGCTGGTGCTGTGGTCGGCGATCCTCGGGGTGCCGACATTCTTCGCCATTCGCAGCCTGGGCCGGATGGTGATGCGGCGCCGGCCACTGGTGGTGAGGGGAGAGTTGTAATCGCTACCCAACGCCGAGGCGGCGTTGGCCGGTGCCAACCGGGTCGGGTGGCGGACGGGTGCAGGGACTGTCCGCCGCCCGTCATCGGTGCGTTCGCCTGAACCGCAGGTCAGACCACAACCGCGATGCTGTCGCGGAGATGGTGAGACCGCAGAGGTCGGACCGTAGCGGTGAGGCCGGAGGGGTTAGACCGCGGCGGTGAGGGCGCGAATGGCGCTGGTGAAGAAGGCAAGCCCGTCGGTGCCGGAGGCCATTGCCGCAGCGGTGTCCGGGCCGAATCCGGCTTCGACGGCGTGCTCGGGGTGAGGCATCAGGCCAACAACGTTGCCACGCTCGTTGGAAACGCCGGCGATGTCGTTCATCGACCCGTTCGGGTTGACGTCGACGTAGCGGAAAACTACCTGGCCTTCACCCTCGACGCGTTTGATCGTCTCGGCGTCGGCAACATAGCGACCGTCGGCATTTTTCAGGGGGATGATAATCTCTGCCCCGGCCTCGTAGTCGTTCGTCCACGCGGTGGACGCGTTCTCAACCCGAAGCTTCTGGTCGCGACGGATGAATTGCTGGTGCGCGTTGCGGGTATGGGCGCCGGGAACGAGGCGCGCCTCGGCGAGCATCTGGAACCCATTGCAAATACCAAGAACGGGGACACCCTTATTGGCGGCGTCGATGACCTCGGCCATGATCGGCGCGTGGCTGGCGATCGCGCCGGCGCGGAGGTAATCGCCATAGCTGAAACCGCCGGGAAGGACGATGGCGTCAACGCCCTGCAGGTCGTGGTCACCGTGCCAGAGTGCGACGGGGGTCGCGCCGGCGACGCGCACAGCGCGCTGGGCATCGCGGTCGTCCAGCGAACCCGGGAAGGTGATAACGCCGATGCGCATCAGTGGGTTTCCCCGGCGACGGTGAGCTCCGCGGCATCCACCCCATCGACGGTGATCGCCACAACGTCCTCGATGACCGAGTTGGAGAACATGTCGTCGGCGAGTTCGCGAACCTCGGCGAGCACGGCGGCGTCTACTGCGCCGTCGACGGTCACCTCGAAACGCTTGCCGATGCGCACGCCGGTGAACCGGGACTTGCCAAGACGGCCGAGCGAGGCGGCGACGGCCTTGCCCTGCGGGTCGAGCAACTCGGCCTTGGGCATGATCTCAACAACAATTGTGGGCACCGAATACTCCAAAGAGATTGTGTGGGTGGAGAGTCCCAGTGTAGCCGAGCGGCACAAAGCCCCGCCGCGCCGGGTCCTTCCGGATATTTCCATCCGGCCATACCCTTAGGTGTCTTCCACGGAAGGCGTTGGGGGCAACAGATGGCATCACACGAATTCGACATTCCCTCCGCCGGCTGGCGCGACGATGGCCACGGGCAGCTGCGCTGGTGGAACGGCCAGGACTGGACCGAGCACACCAAGGTGGCCGCTGCCCCGGGGGTCGCCACCGGTGTGCCCCCAGCCCAGAAGGCGACCGGTGCCACCTCGAAGCCCGTTGTTGCGGGGGTCACCCGCGCCGCCGCGGGACCGCGGACGGCCACCTGGTCGACCTGGGTTGTTGGCATCGTTGTAGTGCTTGGGCTGGTGCTGTTCGCGGTGGTGAGCGGGTTCGTCGGGTTGCTCGTGGGGCTGGGTTTCGCGATCATCCCAACGGGCCTCTACGTGCTCGTTACCGGGCGTGGATCCTGGGCCCGAATGCCGAAGTCGCGAAAAATCGGTGCCCTGCTGGTCGCCGTGGGCCTGGTGGCGCTTCTCCTCACGCCGTTTTTCGCGTCGGAGAGCGACCTCGCCCTTGCGGCGTTATCGGCGGACGCCAGGGTTCAGCAATAACGAGTCGGTGAGGGCGAACTCCACCCAGTCGCGGTAGCCACTGGCGCTCGGATGGAAACGGTCGGCGGCGAAAAAATCTTCGCCATAAGGCGGCGGCGGCGGCGACATCAACACCCCCGGCTCACCCGCCACAACACGGCGCGCGGTGGCTTCCAGTGACTGTGAGTGCAGGTAGAGCACCCAGCGCAGGGGATTCGGCAGCGACGTGAAGCGGAACCATGCGGGCAGGCTGGACACCAGGATGAGGGCGTCAGGGCTCGCCGCCCGCAGGCGACGGAGAATTATGCGAAGGTCACGGCGGAACGCACCGCGGGAGCGCACCGTCAGGGCATCATTGGCGCCGATCGACAGGAAGACCAGGTCGAAGGCCTGGGATGTGGCCTCGTCGAGGTATCCGTCAACGATTTCGCCCGAGGTGGCGCCGTTACGACCGATGGCCAGCCACTGTGCTCCGCGACCGCTTTCCGCGCCCAGCGCCCTGGCCAGGTTGCCGGGCAACGCCTCGGCCTGGGTCTCGGCGCCCACCCCGGCGGCGGTTGAATCGCCGAGCACCAGTAGGCGCAGCGGGTGGGGCCCGGCGAGCTCCCCGGCCCAGGGGCGGGCGGCGTCCGGCAGCAAGGGGATGACCTTCCGTAGCTGCCTGGCCTGCACAAACAGGACAGGGGCGAGGGCGAGCGCGACCAGGCGGCTGGAATTCGGGTTCACGGGCACCCCCTCATCCAACTACAGGTGACGCCAAACTGCGCTGCGGATTCGCGCCAACGCTACGCGGTGGCCTCCCGCACGGTGACCTCGATCTGGTTGAGCCAGGGGTCGCCGAAGCCGAGGATGCGGCCGTCGTCGCGGGTGCTGACACCGTGGTGCTTCAGGCGCTCGCCGAGGGCGCCGAGGTCGTCGATGGTGGGAAGCTCGATGCGTACGAGTCCCAGCCCAAGGGCGAGCTGGCGGCGGCCGGCACCGGCGGACTTCCAGGTGTTCATCGCCATGTGGTGGTGGTACTTGCCGGCGCTGACAAACAGCGCCTGCCCGTTCCACTCCGACATGGTCTCAAAACCGAGCTGGCCCACGTAGAACTGGCGGGCGCTGTCGACGTCGCCGACGCTCAGGTGCACGTGGCCAACCGACGCCGGGCGGCTCGCGGCGGCGAGGAGAGACGCCTCGGTGAGACTTTCCTGCAGGAATGCGTTCGGGTCGAGTGCCAGCGAGGCCATTTCGACCTGGCCGTGCACCCAGCTCCACTGGCTGCGGTCGCGGTCCCAGTACAACTCGATGCCGTTGCCCTCTGGATCGTCGAAGTAGAACGCCTTGCTGACAAGGTGGTCTGCGCTGCCGGTGAAGGTGGCCGGGTAGCGGGTGGCCACCGAGTAGACGGCTGAGGCGAGATCGGCCTCGGTCTCGAACAGGATCGCGGTGTGGAACAGGCCGGCCTGGCGGGGGCCGGCGTGGCGCAGTTCGGGGGCGTGCTCGAGGATCACGATCGGGGTGGTCCCGCGGCCCAGGACGCTTCGCTCCGTCGACGCCGAAAGCACCGAAAGGGTCACGGCGTCGCGGTAGTACGTGGTCATCGCCTCAAGGTCGGCGACACGCAGCGTGACGGCGCCCATCTGGGTATCGGCGGCGAGCAGGTCGGCGGCGAGGGGAGAGGTGTCCGTGGTCATGGTGAAACTCCTAGTGAGCGGACACGCCTGCCCGATGGTTGCTGATTGCATAATCATAGATCTTTTTAGTTGTACCTACAACTGTTTCGCCGTAACGGATGGATGACCGGACCACCATCGAAACCGTCAGCCGGGGTGTGGTGGACTGGGGGTATGAGCGCCCGCCGGTCCGACCGTGTCCCCCCGAGCCCGTCGGAACCGATCCCGGACACACCCACACCGGACACACCCACACCGAACAAACCCACACCGAACAAACCCACACCGAACAAACCCACACCGAACAAACCCACACCGAACAAACCCACACCGAACAAACCCACTCCGGACAAACCCGCTCCGGTGGATGCCGCAACACCCACCCGCAGCCGGATTCCCCTCTGGGGCTGGATCGCCGGGGTGCTGGTGATCGCGATCGGTGCCACGATCGTCGGAGTGGTGACCAGCGGCGATGACACCCCGGACTCCACGGCGACATCCACCCCGTCCGGCGAGCCTTCCGCCGCGACCGGCGGCGGGCTCGGAAGCCTCGACCCCACCCTGTCCAACGTCGGCAGGATCGACCTGCCGCTGTCTGCCGTCGCCAACTTCGGCGTCACCACCCCGCCGATCTGGGGAACGCCGGCGTCGGAGGACTGGGAGTCCGCCATCTCCACGCAGAGCGGGGTCAGCCAGATTGTGAACGCCAAGCTCGGCTGCGTCTACACCACGTCGCAGAACGAACTCGCCGACGCCGAGGCGAACCCGAGCAGCGACCTCGCCGCCAGCGAAAGCTCGCTCGACCTGCTGAACGCAAGCTTCGCCCAGCAGTTCTCGGGCGCTTACGTTGCGGCGAAATCGCCTAACGTCGGCATTCCCTACGGCGTTCCCGGATCCGAGCGCCTCGCCGAATTCCTGACCTCGCAGATCGAATACACCAACGCCAGCAACAGCGATCCATACACGGCCGTGTTCGCGTTGCGGGCGATGCCGGCGCTCGGGGGGATGCTGTATTCCTCGCTCAGCTGCCCGACAGACGTGTTGCAGTCCGAGGAAGAGGCCAACCTCTGGGGCGACCTGCTCTCCCACTCCACGGTTCTCGCCCAGTAACATCTCTGGCACCACCGCTAAGGGCCGGGCATGGCGAAGGTCCCAGCCAGGCAGCGGCTGGGACCGATTCGCGGTGCCACAGGAACGGGACCTGGATGTTCGGGTTATTCACGTACCGTTCCACGTGTGGTTCGCGGCGAACCCGTGGGCGGTTTGGTGAGACTACGACGTTTTTTAGAGATTCTTTCCGAAACAGCGGGATGACTCTGAGTCCACGTAGTAGCCGAACCTGGCGATGGGGGTGTAACCCTCGCGTGAATAGAACCGCATTGCGTCCGGCTGTGCGTCCCCGGTCTCCAGCAGCAGGCGTGTCCAGCCGTGCTGGCGCGCGGTGTCCTCGAGCTGGCGCACGATCGCCACGGACACGCCGCTGCCGCGCCGGGAACGTGAAACGAACATCCGTTTGATCTCGCCGGAGGTGGCATCCAGCTGGCGAAGTGCGCCGCAGCCAGCTGGCTCGCTCACGGCGTCGGTGCCCGAATCGCCGTCGGTGGCGTACGCGACATAAAAGACGGTGATGTCGGCGGCGGTCGGCGCCGGTCCCGGTTCGGAATCGTTGGTGCCGTAGCGTTCGGCGATTTCGTCGCGCTGCGCCGCCCGCAGCAGGACGGCGTCCGGGTGGTCCCACGCGGTCTCCACGACCCGGACGGTGATAGTGCCCTCGGTGGGAAGGCCGGGAGCGGGCTGGTCGATCACTCGCCGGTGAGGCGGGTGATCAGTTCGCGGTAACGGGCCGCGGTCTGCTCCACGATTTCGGGCGGCAGGACGGGAGGGGTACCGGTTCCGTCCCAGTTGGCGGACAACCAGTTGCGCACGATCTGCTTGTCGAAGCTCGCGGTGCGGTCGCCGGTGGCGTAGAGGGCGGCATCCCAGTAACGGCTGCTGTCTGAGGTGAGCACCTCGTCGCCGAGGGTCAGCGTCCCGCCATCCTCGGGGTCGGCCCCGAACTCGAACTTCGTGTCGGCCAGGATCACTCCACGGGACTCCGCGATGGCGGAGGCCTCACGGAAGATGGCCAGCGACGCGTCGCGCAGCGCGGTCGCGGCCTCGAGCCCCACGATCTCAACGGTGCGCTCGAAGGAGATGTTCTCGTCGTGCTCACCCATCGGCGCTTTCCACGCCGGGGTGAAGATCGGCTCGGGCAGGCGGTCACCGTCGGCGAGGCCGGCGGGCAGGCCAACACCGCAGACGCTCTGCGTTTTCTGGTACTCGACCCAGCCGCTACCCGAGAGGTAACCACGAACCACACACTCGATCGGGTACATCTCCAGCGTTTTCACCAGCATCGAACGTGACGCCACGTTCGCCGGGACCCGCGCGGCCGTCTCGGCTTCCGGTGCCAGGTGGTTGGCGACGCCGCTCAGCTGGCTGAACCACCAGACGCTCAGGCTGGTGAGCAGTTCACCCTTGCCGGGGATGGGGGGCTCAAGCAGGTGGTCGTACGCGCTGACGCGGTCGCTGGCTACCATCAGCACCCGGTTGGGGGATTCCGGCGAGGTGTAGAGGTCGCGTACCTTGCCGGAATAGGCGTGGTCCCAGCCGGCGATCTCGGCGCTGTTGATGGCCATCAGGAGACCCGCGCGGCGATGTCGGTGCGGTACTGGCCGCCCTCGAGGTGGATGACGGACAGGGCGGCGTAGGCCTTCTCGCGGGCCAGGGCGAAGGTGTCGCCGAGGGCGACGACGCTGAGCACCCGGCCGCCGGTGGCGATGAACCCGTCACCGTCGGCAACCGTCGCGGCGTGCGCCACGGTCACCCCCTTGGCTTCGGCAAGCTTGTCGAGGCCGGTGATCCGGCGCCCGGTGATGGGCTCCTCGGGGTAGCCCTCGCTGGCGAGCACCACCGTGACGGCGACCTCGCGGGAGAATTCGGGGCGTTCGAGCTCGCCGAGGCCACCGGTGGCCGCCGCATACAGCAGGCCGCTCAGCGGGGTGATCAGGCGCGGGAGGACAACCTGGGTCTCCGGGTCGCCGAAGCGCGCGTTGAACTCGATGACGCGCACACCCTTGTTGGTGAGGATCAGGCCGCAGTAAAGCAGGCCGATGAACGGCTTCTGCTCCTGGGCCAGCTGGCGGATCGTGGGGAGGGCGACGGTGGTGATGACTTCGTCGACAAAACCCTCGTCCAGCCACGGGAGGGGAGAGTACGCACCCATCCCGCCGGTGTTTGGTCCCTCGTCGTGGTCGTAGGCGCGCTTGTAGTCCTGCGCGGGGGAGAGGGGGAGTACGTTGTGGCCGTCGCTGAGCAGGAAAAGCGAAACCTCCTGGCCGGCGAGGAACTCCTCCACCAGCACACTGCCGTGATGCAACCAGTACTCGGCGTGCTCGAGGGCTGCACGGCGGTCGGGGGTGACCAGCACCCCCTTGCCGGCGGCCAGGCCGTCGGCCTTGACCACGTACGGGGCGCCGTATTCGTCGATCGCGGCGGCGGCCTCGTCCAGGGTGCCGGCGCGGGCGGCGCGCCCGGTGGGCACCCCGGCCTCGTCCATCACGCGCTTCGCGAAAGTTTTGCTGCCCTCGAGGGCTGCGGCGGCCTTGCCCGGCCCGAAGACGGGGATGCCGCGGGTGCGCAGTTTGTCGGCGACACCGGCCACCAGCGGGGCTTCCGGCCCGATGATAACGAGGTCGACCTCGTTGTCGATGGCGTAGCCGGCCACAACGTCGCCGTTGGTGGGGTCCAGTGCCACAACGGGAACATCGGCGGCGATGCCGGCATTGCCGGGCGCCGCGGTGATGTCATGCCCAGCGTTCTCGCTGAGGAGGGAGGTGATGATGGCGTGCTCACGCGCACCGGAGCCGAGAACAAGGATTCGCACCTGCCTAGGTTACCGGGGCGACCACCGGTGAACAGCCCGGGGTTGTGGACTGCTCATAAACTCACGCGGCGGTTCGGCCGGGGAAGAGCCGTTACCGTTGGGTTATGGCTAGGGCAAAAATTGCGGCGGAACTCGGCGAGGCAAGTGTGCGGGCCGTCGTTGCCGGTGGCGCCACCCGCGACGAGACCGCCACCGCGGTGCGCTACCTGCTGCAGATCCTCGCGGAGCGGGCCGAGGGCAACACCGTTGAGGTGCGCGTTCCTCCCTTTGGGGCGACGCAGGCGATCGAAGGTCCCCGGC
>JAODAO010000295.1 GCA_025463465.1 Glaciihabitans sp.
CTGGGTTCCCGCCAGGCCGACGGCGCGTTCGGCACACCGGGCAATGGCTTCGATGACATGTTCGGCCGTGGTCGCGGTAACGGCTGGTGGGCCCGCTGACGGCTGCAACAGCGTCGGAACCCCGCGCTATGTGAGTATTGAGCCCAGACGGGCTTAGAACAGCGGCCAGGGCACCGCTGGCATGTCACCGTGGGGCGCGGGGAAGCGGCCGTCCGCCGCGAGCCTGTCGCAGCGATTGGCCAGGGCGGCGATCTCGTCGTCGGTGATCAAGGTGGCGAGGTTGTCCCCGAAGGGTCCGGAAAGAGCCTCGCGCACCCGCACAACACCGGCGATCTCCTCGTCGGTGAGGGGTTCTCCTAGCCAACCCCAGAGTACGGTGCGGAGTTTATGGTCGGCGTGGAACGTGAGGCCGTGGTCAACGCCGAAGCGATGACCGTCGGCCATGGGCAGGATGTGGGCGCCCTTACGGTCGGCGTTGTTCACCACAACGTCGAAGATCGCCATCCGTCGCAGTGCGGCGGTGTCTTCGTGGATGAGCGAGACCAGCTCGTCGTTTTCGTTTCGGCCGTCGAACACGTGACGCCAGCCCAACTCTGGCACCTCGGCAGCCGGCAGGAGGTCAACCGGGTCCTGGTCCGGGTCCAGTTCCTGCCAGAGCTGCACCATGCCGGGCCCCATCGGGCCATCGCGTAGCCAGGTGCGGGGCACCACATTCCAGCCGAAGACCTCCGACACCAAAAATGCGGCGGCCTCGCGGTTGGCGAGGTTGCCATCGGGGAAGTCCCAGAGCGGTCGCTCACCGGTGATCGGCTTGTAAACAACAACAACACCGTCAATGCTGCCGAGGAAGGTCGCGTTGGACGCGGTGGTGATGCGGCCGGTTAGCTCAATCGCGCTGTCGCCGGGGTCGGCGTTTGACATTGTCAGAGGCCGCCGGCCAGGATGCAGTCGTGGCCGTCCGGGTCGATGGGTTCGCCGCAGAACGGACAGATCGGCCGGCCGGCGCCGACAATCTCGCGGGTGCGTTTGGCAAACGCGCGTGAAGTGCCGACGGGCATTCTCAGCAGCAGCATCTCGACCGGTTCGACCATCTCGGAATCGGGAGCGTCCTCGTCTTCCTCCGCGTATGGATACGCCTCGATGACAACCTGCGCCGTTGACGGGTCCCAGCCGAGGCCAAGGGCGCCGGTGCGGAACTGCTCGTCGACGGGCTGTTCGAGGGGATCGTTGTCCACAAGCTCGATCGGGGTCGCCGTCGGAACGCTGTAGGGGTTGCCGTCCTTGGTCATCAGGTCGTCGAGGATTTCCTCGATCTTCTCCGCGAGCACGGCGGACTGCTCCTTCTCCAGCGCGATGCTCACGATTTTCGACCCGGTACGGGCCTGGAGGTAAAAGGTGCGGGATCCGGGCTGGCCAACTGTTCCGACAACAACGCGATCGGGCCAGTCGAACGTGTGAACGATTGCGGGCATACTGACAGTCTATGACTGGGTAGTGGGCCGAGACTTAGAGATTGCCTGCTCCTCCGCCGACGGCCGCATCGGCCTCGGGAGGCTTCGCCCGCAGCCAGGACAGGTCACCGGAATCGGTGTTGGTGGAGATGACATCGGGACGGTTGGCGCCGTAGCGAACGATGGAGATCGACGCCGGTCCCACGTTGATGCGCTGGAACAGGTCGAGGTGCATCCCGTAGGCGTCGGCGAGGATCGACTTGATGATGTCGCCGTGGCTGACCGCGACCCACACGGCTCCCGGCCCGTGCTCGGCCTCGAACGCCGCATCAAGACGTCGGATAGCGGCAACCGAGCGGGCCTGCATCGCGCCGAGAGATTCACCGTGGGGGAAGACGGCGGCGGACGGCTGGTTCTGCACCACCGACCAGAGCGATTCCTTGGCGAGTTCGCGCAGTGGCCGTCCCTGCCAGTCGCCGTAGTCGCATTCGGTGATGCCCTTCTCCAGTGGGGTGGATGGCGAACCCTCCTGCTGGTCGAGGATCAGTTTCGCGGTCTGGCGGCAACGCTCCAGCGGGCTCGACACGACCGCGACAAGGGGAACGGCGGCCAGGCGGCCCCCCGCGCGAGCCGCCTGGTCGCGGCCGACGGCGTCGAGTCGCACCCCCGGGGTCCGCCCGGCGAGAATGCCGGTGGCGTTTGCGGTGGTGCGTCCGTGCCGGACGAGGATTACTGTTGCCATGCCGCCAGCCTAGACACTCGAACTGGGCGGCCAGCCCAGGCGGCGCTCGCCCGGCCTCAGACGCGGGTCGCGGCAGGCTCGGGAACAGCCGCTTCCACGGCGGCGGTGATAAGACGCATCAGCTCTTCCCCGGCGAGCACACCGCGGGAGCTGGTCACCGTGAGGTTGTCGGCGAAAAAGCCCGCTTCCTCGAGCTCGCCGTGCGCCGGACGGAACGCGATCGTTGCCATCTCCAGCATGGGCCGGTCGAGCAGGGAATCCCCGGCCGCGATCAGGGTATCGGCGCCCAGGCGCGTTTGTACCTCGGCCAGGGCCCCGCTTTTGGTGACGGGGTTCGGCACACAGTAGAGCTTTCGTCCCTGAACCGAGACGGACCAGCCGAGCGCCGAGCAGGTGTCCTGCAGCGCTGTCACCCATTCAACGGGCATGGCGGGTCGGTCGAGGATCGCGTAGACGAACAGGTCCTCCGCGTTGTTGACCTTGAGGATCCAGGCTGCCGCCGCCGGGTCGGTGAGCAGCGCCTCAACGTCGGCTAGGGGGGCTGCCTCGGAGGTCAGCCGAGCGGCAACGGACGCCCGCCATCGCTCGTCCGGCTTGCCGTCGGTGAGGATGACCCCGCCGTTGCTGGTGATCGCGTAGCGCGGCACGGCACCGGGAAGCTGCACCCGCTGGTACTGGGCGACGGTGCGGGTGGTGACGGGAACAAACGACGTCACCGCGGCCAACTCCAGCAGCATCCGCTCGGCCTCGCGGGTCATAAAGGACAGGGGAACCCCGCGATACAGCTCGGACACCACAATCCTGGGTCCGTCGCAGTCCGCCGTCTCCAGCCAGAACGCGTTCGCGGAGTAGATGAGGGTGCGGTCGAGATCGCAGGCAACCAGGGTGCCAGCGCCAGCGCCAGGGCCCGCGCCTACAACTGCGCCTGCGCCTACAACTGCGCCTGCGGTGGTGGTGGTGGATGCGGGGGAGGTGCTTGGGCTCACGATGTTGCCTCTGCTGTTGCGCGGGCGATTCCGAGCCCGGGGTGGATCAGGCCGACGCAGCTGTATGGCAGGCCGGGTACCTCTTCGACGTCCACCCCGCGCTGGCGGGCGAGGAGCAGAACGTGGGCGACGTCCTGTTTGGCGTCCGGGCGCACCAGCACCTTCCACGGCACCCGCCGCAGCAGCACACGGGTGGTCTCGCCGACTCCCGGTTTCACCAGGTTCACGTCGTTGATGCCGTACTCGACACTGATGCGCTCCACCGCTGCCCAGCCGATCCAGGTGGGGGTGCGTTCCAGCTCGTGGTTCGCCAGCACTCCCGCTGCGACCGCGTCGGCGACCTCCTCGAAGTGGCCGCAGATGACGTCGAGAAACTGGCGGGACACGTCGCTGTCGCGCAGGTTCGTGTAGAACTTCGCGCCGTGGAACTCGTTCGGGCCGATCAGGGTGCGGTTGTACACGGTGCGTGAGACCAATCCAGAGACGGTCGAGTTCAGGCACGCCGACGGGATCAGGTAGTCCTCGCGGGTGCCGAAAACGCTCACGCTGTGGCCCGGGTCGGCCAGCACCGCGAGGTCGGTGGGGAAGGAAATGCCGTCGGTTTTGGCGAACAGTTCGAGCGCAGCGGTGAGTTCGCGCGCGATCGCTCCCTTGCCCGTCCAGCCGTCGACGAACATCACCTGGGCGGGGTCGTGGTGGGTGGCAAGGTAACGCAGCGCCGTCTGGTCCAGTCCGACCCCGCGCACAATGCTCATTGTGTAGTGGGGGATGTCGAGACCGCGCATCCGCTTTGCCCACCGGCGCATCAGGATTCCAACGGGGGTGCCTGCGCGGGCGAGTGACACCAGCACGGGGCGCTGGTCGCGGGCGGCCAGCACCAGCTCGGTGACGACGCCAACCGCCTCCGCCATCCGCTGTCCCGAGTGCACAAGGCCCTCTTCGTAAAGGGCCTGGTACTCCGGCGACGGCTGGTACTCCACCGGCAGCGACTCGGCATAGTTGGCCTCACCGCTCTGGATGGCGCGCTCCCGCTCGCTGGCGGGAGCCTCAATGGCGACATCCCCCAGGTCCTGCAGCAGCCAACTGACGTCGTCGGCGGCGTATGAACCGAAGTGAGGGCCCACCAGGGGCTCCGGAAGGGTTGCGGCGACCGATGTGCTGGTGTGGGTCATGGGCGGTGCGTCCGATCGGTGGGGGTCGGTGGAATCAGGCCAGTAGGAAAGGGGTCTCCGGTGACACGCCCTGCGGCGGGTTGCTCAGCGGAAACGAGCTCGGCCGCGCGCGTGTCGGCGGCGTCGAGGCTCACCACAAGCACCCGGTCGGTGACCAGGCTCAGGGCGTCGGTGACGCTGCCGTCCCCCCGCAAGAGCTCCGGGTCGGTGCCCGGCTCCGGAAAGAAAACAATGGCCTCGAATCGACGGCCGGCGCGGCTGAGGTTGTAGGCGAAGCGAGGACCGTAGCCGTCGCTGGTCACGTCGTGGCTGCGGAATCGGATGCTGCTGGCGATCGCGTAGTCGTCGCGGTCCAGCGCGGCGATTGGCGAGCGGGTGGTGGTGGAGAAGAACACGTCGCCGCCGAAACAGGTGAGGGCGTCGGCGACGGCCACGGGCAGGGCGATGAACTCCTCGGATCCGAGGACCAGGATGCGCTGCCCTGCGGGATCGGCGTTCGGGCTCGGGATGGCGTTCGGGATCGCGGTGTCCGCCGAGATGGCCTTGCCGGCGGTGATGGCCGCATGCACAACGTCCGCGATCGCCTTGGCCTGGGTGCGATATGAGATGCCGCGGGATCCAAATCGCGCCGAGCGCACCGCGGGGGTCGCAGTGGAAGCATCCACCAGGACGATGTCGCCGCGCTCGGCCACGGTGCTGTGGATCTCCGCGTCGGACTCCGAATCGGAATCGGAATCGGACTCGCAGTCGGAGCCGGAGCTAGAGCCGGAGCAATAGCCGGAACCCGCTTCGTCGGTCGACAGGGACTGAACGAGTGCGGCGGCGGCGTCGAGGACACCGGCCGGCAGGTCAATGGAACCGGTGCCGAGCGATACAACGCTGATCGTGGTGCCGACTTCGGCGGCGAGGGTGTCGAAGCGGGCGCGGTCCGCGGCGCTGCGCAGGTCGATCAGCGCGGCGACGACCCAGCGGGACTGCGGGTTGATGCGCTGGATGGCGGTGATGGTGTTGATGATGGTGGTGCCGGTGCTGATCTCGTCGTCGACGAGAACCACGGTGCCGCCATGCTTCAACCAGTTGGGGTCGGTGGGCAGCAGCTGGTGGTCGGTGGCGTGGGAGTGTTCCTCCTCGAAGCCCGCAAAAGGCCGCGCACCCACGGGGGCATGGCGGGTGGAATGCAGATAGTAGGAGCCGATGGTGTCGGCAACCAGCTGCCCGAGGCCGGTTGCGGTTTCGGCGTATCCGATGGTCACCACGTCCGGGTGATTCGAACGAAGCGCGGCGATCCGCTCGCGGAGCTGGGCCAGCGCGGCAACCGACTCGTGCGCTGCGCTCGCCGGCTTCAGCGCGATCCCGAGCAACTCACCGAGTTCGTTCGCTGCGAGGGGGATGCTTTCCGATTCGTCGGGGATGCTGCGCAACACGTCGGGCGTGCCGTCCAACACGTTGGGCGTGCTGCGCAACTCGTCGCCGGCCAGCAGGCCAAGCAACTCGGCCGCGGCGATGACGAGGCCTGGCGGGGTCGGCACGTGTTTGGCGAGCACCGTCGACACCAGCAGGTGCGCCCGCTTCGGGTTCCTGCGCAGGGCGATTCCCACCAGTTGCTCGACCGGGACAAGGCTGCGTTCGACATCGGTGTGGATCGTGATACCGAGGCTGTCCCGCACGAACCCACCCGTCCAGGGTGCCGTCACCGCAGGCTCGCTTCGAGCAGGTCAACAAAGGTGGTGTCCTCGGAGGACACCCCAAAAGCGTCGGCGCGCAGCAGCGTTTTTTGTGCCCACGTCTGGTGCGGTTTCATCTCGTTCATCTTGTTTCTATACGGCGAGGCGTTGGCGCCGCCGGTGACGTCGCCGATGATCGCCTGGGCGTCGACGAACTCCTCGTGGCTGACCACCGACATGGCGTGCACCAGCTTCACATGGGTAGGATGGATCACCGTTTTGCCCAGAAGGCCGTTGGCCTGGTCGAGCGAGATTTCCCGCATCAGGCCGTCGAGGTTGGACATCAGCAGACGCTGGCGAAGCTTCTTCTCCTTCGCCTCCACAAACGGGGTGAGCCGAAGCTGCGGGCGCAGCAGCCGTTCCGTGTTGTCGTAGTGTTCCCAGACGGGCCCGGTGATCACAAAGTTGTCTTCGCGGCGACCCACTACGTTGACGATGTCGGCGATGACCGCCGCGACGACCTTGACGTCGTACACGGTGAGGTCGCGGGAGCGGCGGAGCCCGTAACCGCTGGAGAGATCGGTCGCCCCGATTCGCACGGCGAGAATGTCGGAGCGGTTGGCACGCAATACCTGGTGGATGTCGGCGAGCGCGTTGTGCCGGGTTTCGGAGTGGATCATCACGGGGGATTCGAGGATCGGCATGATGCTGAGCCGCCGCCCGCCGTTGGCACCGTCGAGCCCGTGTTCGTTCTGGATCCGGTGGAGGGCGTCGAGGAAGCTGTCGGCGTAGCCGTTGGTGTTGTCAAACTTCGGCACCACAAAACCGCTGAGGACCGCGAGGCCCGCGCCGCCGAGGTCTGCCAGGCGCAGCATCTGCTCGGGGGTGCGCACCCGGATGAAGATGAGGGGGAGGCCGGCGGAGGGAACGTCGCCGTCCTGCTTCGCTTTCTGCAGCTGGCGCAGCGCCTTCGCCACGTTGACCTCGGCCTCGGGAACCTCCTGGTCCGCGATGGAATCCTCGAGGCAGAGCACCATACTGAGGCAGCCACGCGTGGCCTGCTTGCGTACGTCAGCGGCGATGTTGGGACGGTTGCCCGGGCAGTAGAGAGTAGCGCCAAGACCCGCGGCCAGCAGCGCGGGAGACGAGTCGATGTCGAGGGGCTGCGGCGCACGGTGAAACAGCTTGGAAGTCTGGCTTTTGCTCAGAAAACTAAAGTGGCGCATAGCTCAGATACTCCGGGATTCAGTCGGGCAGGACAAGGTGTCGTGGTGAACCCAGGTCTGCGGGAGTCAGGTGTTGGAAATGGCACTCCCGCCCATCCCCGCCGAATGTCGACAACGATGGAGGAGCAGGGTGGATGATTGGACAACACTTTTGGAACATCGCACTGCGGACGGGTGAACAGTTGGCCACACCCTCGCCGGGCCGACTCTTGTCACCATCCGCGGTGGTGCGGACAATGTTATTGGCGCAAACCTGAGTTATTG
>JAODAO010000333.1 GCA_025463465.1 Glaciihabitans sp.
AAACTTCTGGCTCGGCTTCGAGGACGTCGACTACGGCCTGACCGCGTGGACCAGGGGAATCCGCTGCTACTACGAGCCGGCCTCACTCCTCATCCACCACGAATCCGCCTCCCGCGGTTACAGCCAGAGCCAGCGCGAACTTGCGTCGATGCGTTACTTCTGGCGCAAATGGCAGCCGCAGTTCCTCGCCCGCACCGTCGGCAACGCGGGATCGGCCACATCCACCACATCCGCTACATCCACCCCACCCGTTACATCAACTACACCCGATGCGCTTACCGGCTCTATCGCGGTGCAGTTGTCGCTGCCCCAATTGGACTACATCGTCAGCGAGCGCAGTCCTGCTGGATGGGCCGAGTTTGTGACGGAGCAGGCAGCCCGCCTGGCCGAGCTTGGTCACAGCGTGGCCGTGCACCAGACCAACTCGGCGGCGCCAGACGAGGCCCTCATCGAGTCGCTCTCCGGTCGGGACTCCCTCAAAGTGGCCGCGGACTGGGGTGCCGGCGTCACCACATGGCTGGCCAGCCTCGAAACCGGCAAACCCGTTTACCTTTTGCCCACCGTCGAGAGTGGCGCGTTCCCGGCGGATCCGGCCACGCAGGCAAGAATCGTCGCGCAGTACCGACCGGAGTTCGAGTACGTCGCCCCAAACCGCTGGACAGCAGACCAGCTTCGCGCCGAGACGGCGTGGGAGAGCGGCCACCGCGTGGTGCCAGCCCTGAGCCCGCAGCCGCTGCCCACAACCGCAGTAGAACCGGTCGTGGCGACGGTAGGCCTCAGCCCCGAACTGCGGACGGCCCTCGGCGCCATCACCCGGCGCCTCGGTGTTGAGCTGCGGCACTTCGACGCCGCCGACGGCTCCGTGCCGCTGTCGATAGTTGAGCAGCTGAGAAACATCCACCCTCGGGCCATCGTGTCGCTCGTCGAATTCGACAGCGCGCTGTCTCCGTTGGCCCTGATGTCGCTCGGCGCAGCGTTCATCGGCAGGCTCAACGACAAAACGCGCTACGAGGTGCTCGACGGGTACAACGCGCTGCTGGTTGCACCGGGTGCCGTCGACGACCTCGAGCGGGCGCTTGCCGCGGTGATGACGGACGACTGTATTGCCACCGAGCTCGCCGGCAACGGTTTTGAGACCGCCGAGCGGTTTGCCCAGCTCAATCCGCGGGCCATGTCACTCGCGTTGGTGGATATCGCACAGACCTCGGTGTGACGCCGCACCGAGCAATCGCCATATTCCGCCGCAGGGTGCATTGGTATGCTGCTTTTGGTTTGCCACAGTAGGCCAATGGATAGATAGAGGTGCCAGGTGAAGGAACGTCGTTCCGGAGTCGTATCAGTTGTGCTCGTTAACTTCCGTGGGACGGACGACACAATTGCTGCGATCGAGAGCCTTCGTGGCCTGAACTGGCCGCAGGACCGCCTCGAAATCGTTGTGGTGGAAAATGCCTCCGGCGATGACAGCCTCCAGCGCCTGCTTCCCCTCGCCGACGACCGCACCATCATCGTCGAGTCCAAGGTCAACAGCGGCTTCACGGGCGGCTGCAACCTTGGTGTGTCCAAGTCAAGTGGTGAGTTCATCGCGTTTCTGAACAACGACGCGAAGCCCCACCCCGACTGGATCACCGAGGCCATGGACACCTTCGCCAAGGGTTCCGACATCGGCGCCGTGGCCAGCAAAGTCCTCGACTGGGAGGGCGACAACATCGACTTCGCGGGTGCTGCGATCACCTGGTACGGCATGGGTTACAAGCCCCACGCCGGCGAAACCGACCGCCACGCGTGGGACGAGGAGCGCGACGTTCTCTTCGGAACCGGCGCCGCCATGTTCATCCGCGCAACCGTCTTCGAGGAACTCGAAGGCTTCGACGACACGTACTTTATGTTCTACGACGACGTCGACCTCGGCTGGCGCCTCAACCTGCTTGGCTACCGCTTCCGCTTCCAGCCGAAGTCGCTCGCCTTCCACAAGCACCACGCCTCGATGAACAAGTTCGGCGATTTCCGCGAGACCTACCTCCTCGAGCGCAACGCCCTCTTCACCCTCTACAAGAACCTCGACGACGAGTCCCTCGCGTCCGTGTTCCCCGGTGCGCTGCTGCTGGCCGTGCGCCGCGCCGTCGCCCGCGGTGACCTCGATTCCGCGGAACTCGATCTGCGCAACCCCGGCGGCGACGACATTCCGACGCTGGGTATCCCCAAAAACACCATGGCGGGCATCTACGCCATCGACCAGTTCGTTGAGAAGCTGCCGGAGGCCACAAAGGCTCGCGACCGGGTGCAGTCCACCCGCCAGCGCTCCGACCGCGAACTCAAGTGGCTTTTCGGCAAGACCGACGAGCCGGCATACCCTATCGAGAACTACCTGCGCGGCTACGAGAAGATCGTCGACTCGCTCGGCCAGCTCAGCGGCGCCAAGCGTCGTCGTATCCTCGTGATCACCGGGGACGCCCTCGGGGTCAAGATGGCCGGCCCCGCGATCCGTTCCTGGAACATCGCCAAGTTGCTCGCCAAGGAGCACGACGTTCGCCTTGTCAGCATGAGCAGCGCGTCACTGCGCGATGACGACATGGAGATCTCCACCGTCAACTACCACCGTCCCTCCACGATGGTCCCGCACGAGCACTGGGCAGACGTCATCATCCTGCAGGGCCACGCGCTGGCGCTGTTCGATTCCCTGCAGAAGACTCAGAAAATCGTTGTGGTGGATGTCTACGACCCGCTGCACCTCGAGCAGCTGGAACAGGGACGCGGCAAACCGCTGGACGAGTGGGACCAGCAGATCAACGATGCAACAGACACGCTGAACCACCAGATGCAGGTCGGCGACTTCTTCCTCGCTGCCAGCGAACGCCAGCGCCACTTCTGGTTAGGCCAGCTTGCCGCCCTCGGCCGGATCAACGCCCACACGTATTCCCGTGACACCGAGCTCAGCTCGCTGATCGGTATCTCCCCGTTCGGTATCAACAGCACCGACCCCGTGCACACCAAGCCGGCGCTGCGCGGTGTGCTGCCCGGCATCGAGGCCGACGACAAGATCGTCGTCTGGGGTGGTGGCCTGTACAACTGGTTCGACCCGGAGACGCTGATCACCGCCGTGGCGAAGGTCGCGGAAACGCACCCGAACATCCGCCTCTTTTTTATGGGCATCGCCCACCCGAACCCGAACGTGCCGGAGATGGAGGTCGTCGCTCGCTCGCGTGCCCTGGCCGCCCGTCTCGACGTCACCAACAAAAACGTCTTTTTCAACGACGGCTGGGTCGACTACGACGAGCGCCAGAACTACCTCCTCGAGGCCGACCTCGGTGTCTCCACCCACTTCCAGCACGTCGAGACCACGTTCTCGTTCCGCACCCGGATCCTCGACTACCTGTGGTCCGGCCTGCCGATCGTCACCACCGGTGGCGACTCGTTCGGTGACCTCGTTGGTGCCGAGAAGCTCGGCGCCGTGGTGCCCGAGCGGGATGTCGACGCCCTGGTCAACGCGCTGACCACCTACCTCTACGACGACGAGGCTGTTGCCGCGGCCCGCGAGAACGTCGCCAGGGTGCGCCAGCAGTTCTTCTGGGAGAAGGCCCTCGAGCCGCTCGTAGAGTTCTGCCGCAATCCGCAACGCGCCGCTGACCGGGTTCCCGTCATCGCTGCGAACCGCAACAAGACGCTGCCGTTCCTCAAAAAGGGTGGCCACGGCACCGGTGTTGTCACTCCCGTCCGTTACACCGGTATCCGCCGTGACCTGCAGCGTGTGCACTACTACTTCAACCAGGGCGGTATCAGCCAGGTGCTGGAACGTGTCCGTGCCCGCAGCGAGCGAAAGAGAAACACCCAGTCGTGAGTTCCACCCTGCCGTCTGCCCGGGGGAACGGCACGGATGAGAACACGGTTTCATCAGCAACATCCACCGGCCCGCGGGGCAACCCGGCCTACCCGGCCACCTCGGCACGGGGGCTGCGTGGAATGATCGCGCGGTTCGTTGAACCGACCGCGAAAAACCCCGACCTGCCGCGCCTGCGGGTATTGCTCGCATTTCCGGCCCTGCTGCTGATCCTCGGCGTCGTGCTGGTGAGCTTCTCGATCAATGGGTCGTCCTCCGGCGTTATGCGGATCTTTGTAGAGGGTGGGCCCGACAGCGATCTCGTCTCCGGCAGCCCGCAGGCGATCCGCTCCGACGAATGGAACGTGCAGACCGTCTGGGCGATATCCCAGGTGCAGCAGGGACTGCCTGTTACAAACGAGACATTTCCCGGCGGTATGGACGCCACCGTCCCCCAGGACCTGCCTCGAGCCGACTGGAGCGTGGCCTTCCGCCCGTACCTGCTCGGCTTCAACTTCCTCGACGTCGACCACGCCATCGCCTGGAAGTGGTGGGTGCCCGGTCTCGCACTCGTTGCGGCGGCGTTCTGCTTCCTCGTCACCCTGATGCCACGCCGGCCGTTCACGGCGGCGCTGTTCTCGGTCGGCTTTTTCTTCAGCCCCCTTTTCCAGTGGTGGTACCTCGGTACAACGCTGTGGCCGGTGGTCTGGGGCCTCGCCGCGATGACCCTGATCGTCTGGGCCACCCGGGCTAAAACCCGGGTAGGTACTTGGGTGTGGGCGGCCATCGTCGCCTATCTCACGGTGGTGATGGCGATGGGAATCTACGTCCCGTTTATCATCCCGGTTGTGCTGGTGGTCGCGTTCTTCGCCGTCGGCTCCATCATCTCGACCATCCGGGCGGGCGCAAACGCTCGCAACGGCCTCACCTACTATCCCGCCGATCCGGCCCCAGGGTCCGTCTCCGGCACGCTGGCCCTTGCACCTGCCCGCACCGCGCGACAGACCCTCCGCGGTTTCATCCCGCTGATCGTCGCCGGCGCTGCCGGTAGCGCCGTGACCGGTTACTGGCTCTACACGAAGATCACTACGGTCGAGGCGTTCCTCGGCACGGCGTACCCGGGGGAGCGGCTGACGCCCACCGGAAGCAGCGACGAGATGACGTTCATCTCCACGATCGCCTCGTCGTTCACCCAGGCGCTCAAGGTTGGCGGGCTGCTCGGCCAGAACTCGTCCGAGGTGTCCACCTTCTTCCTGGTTGGTATGTTCGCCCTTCCCGTGGTCGTGTGGATCCTGGTGCGCCAGGCCCGCCGCCACGCGGCCCTGCCGTGGCTGCTGATCTCCATGGCCGCCGCGATCGTTGTCCTGGTCGCGTTTATGGTCCTGCCCGGCTGGGATGCCATCTCGCACCTGCTGCTCCTGGATCGCACCACCCCGAACCGGGCCAAGATCGGCCTCGGCCTCGCATCGTTCGTCATCGTCCCGCTGATCATCAGCTACCTCGACGCCGTGCGCATGCGCGGCAGCCTGACGGTGTCCCTGCTGTCCGCAGCACTCTTCGGTGGTTCGCAGGTGGCCATCGCATTCGCTCTGCTCGCCTGGGAGCCGCAGACCCTCAACGCTGCTCCGTTCTGGCAGCTGTATGTCATCCTCGGAACGCTGGCCGTATTTTTCCTCGCCCGCGGATACGCGGGGCTGGCGGCCCTCGCCTTCCTGGTCCTGACGGGGATGGGGTCAGCGACGGTCAA
>JAODAO010000341.1 GCA_025463465.1 Glaciihabitans sp.
CTCGCTCCCCCACCATCCCGAAGAGGTCGCACGTCGCGGTGAAACCGCCGCGGTGCCGATGATCATCGGCTGCACGACCGCCGAATACCTCACCCACGCCACCGTGCACCCCGACCTGGACTTCGCCGGCGCCGCGGAGTTGCTTGACCCCCGGGTCGCCCCAGCCGGGCTCACCGGTGCCGAGATCGTCGAGCGCTACCGGCGCATCCTTCCGGAACATTCCGGAAAAGGAATATGGCGGGCCGTCGGTGGTGACCTGGTCTTCCAGGCGTCGTCCACTCGCTTCGCCACCCTGCACGCGAGAAGCCAGCCCGTCTTCAAATACCTCTACGGCAGTATCGAGCCCGACGAGCTCGGCGCGGCGCATGGCGCGGAGGTCGGCTCCGTCTGGTTCCGCCCGGACGGGGTCGTCGATGGGCTGCCCGCCCGCCACCGGCCAACCGACGAGGCCTTCGCCCGCCTCATTCACCAGCTCTGGGTGTCCTTTGTCAGCGACGAGGCACCGCGAACGGATGGTGTCGAGGATTGGCCCCGTTACAGCGCCGATAGCCCGCGGCTCGTCTGGCTGGCCAACGGCGTCGCGACGGAAGCAGACGACCCGTTCGCCGGGCGGCCAGCGCTCTGGGAGCCGGAGTTCGGCGCAGCAGGGCTAACGACCTACCAAAGGGCTGCCCGCTAGACGGCGACGGGCTGTGGCGCCGCCGCCTCGACTCCGCGGTGGATGTCTGCGGCGATGAGCTTCAGCGCGTCGATGCTCTGGCCAACGCCGGGAACGGCCAGTAGCGAGTTGGTGGTTACCGCAGAGACGATGCGGCGGGAGGCTGGCGACAGCTCCTTGAGGACGAGGTCAGGGTCGGGCCGGGCGGCGCTGAGCATAAGGTCGGACACGAGCGCAACGCCGAGCCCGGCGGAGGCGAGGCCGAGCAGGGCGATGTAGTCGTCCGTCTCGAAGGCGACGTCCGGCGCGAAGCCGTGCCGCTGGCAGGCCTCGACGAGGTTGCCGCGGCACTCGGGGCAGCCGGCGATCCAGCGGGAGTCCTGCAGTTCGTCGAGGGTGACCCAGCGTTCGGAGGCGGCGACGTGGTCTGCGGCCATGGCGACGCGCATGGTCTCATCCAGCAGGTGGGTGGTGACCTCGTCGGGCTGGACGGGAAAGTGCGGTTGGTCGCTGACACCGGCGGTGACGTATTCGAAGATCACGGCGATGTCGCATTCCCCGCTGCGCAGCAGCTCGAGGGCCTTCGGCGGTTCGGCCTCGGTGAGGCTGAACGACAGGCCGGGATAGGCGCGGGAGATGGTGCCGAGAGCGCGCGGGAGGATGGTTGCCGCGGCGCTGGGGAAGCAGGAGATACGCACCCGGCCCGAGCGCAGCCCGGCGACGGCATCCACCTCGGCCTCGGCGAGTGCCATGGAGGCGAGGACGGTGGCACCGTGGCGGACGAGGACCTCGCCGGCCGCGGTGAGGCGCACCCCGGAGCGGCTGCGGACGAGCAGTGGCGTTTCCAGCTGGCGTTCCAGCAATTGGATTTGCTGGGTGACGGCGGACTGGGAATACCCGAGCTCGCGGGCCGCTGCCGACATTGACCCGTGGGAGTTCAGGGCCTGCAGCAGGAGCAGGTGCTTGATCTCGATCATGGTCAACTATAAGCACAGGTGATGGTGAAGCGGTGGCTCCGGCGGGACACGTGATGTGTCGCCGCCTGGAGCCAACCGGTCTCACGGCAATTGACGCCGCAAGGTGAAGCTGTCGTGCTGGGTGCTGCGGGGCTGGGTTACGCCGCGTTGAGAATCGAGAAACGCACGGCGCCCTCGGTGTCCGTGGTCGCGTCGAGTCGCTTGTCCGCGAGAACCTCTGCGGCAATCCTCTCGAGGAAGACCTGGGCGCCGTCGTTTTCCACGACTTGGTCGTCGGCCTCCGGGGCCGGAATCACGGTTACTTCGAAGTTTGAGCGGTCGGCCTCGGTGGTCGCGATGCGCAGGCCCCCGGTTTCGGTCCCTGTGGTGCGGCCGGCAAGATCCTTGACGGCGGTGGCAGCGTTATCGGTGATGGTAAGCATAAAAATGTTCCTTCCAGATTGCGTTGCGAGTCAGCCACGTTCGTCCGTTGGACGACCAGACGCAAGCTGAGGGCGTTACTCGGAGGAAACACCCACGTTCGGAGGTGGCGCCTTTTCCGGGTTCAGGGGGTGGCGACGGGCGCAGGCACGGGGGCGACGACCAGAGCGTTGCCGAGCGCCCGTGACACGCAGGGCATCACGTAACCGCCGCGTTCGTCCTCGGCCAGCACCACGTCGCGGTGGTCGGCTTCACCGGCGACCAGCACAAGCCGGCAGGTGCCGCAGGTGCCGCTTTCGCAGGAGCTGGGGGTCACGATCCCGCCGTCGCGCAGGGCCGCGAGCAGGGTGCGGTTGGCCGGCACGGTGATGCTCAGGCCGGTGGGCGCCCAGGTCACCGAGAACGGCAGCGACAGTTCGCCGAAGGCGGAGACCCCCGCGAAGTTCTCGAAGTGCACCCGGCTCGGCCGCCAGTGCATGGTCAGCGCGCGGATGGTCTCCTGCAGGGGTTCCGGCCCGCAGCAGTAGATGCGCCGGTCCCCCGGATCGGCGAGCAGCGGCCAGAGCTCGAGCGGCGCGGAGGCCAGGCGCCGGTGGTGCACAACCAGGGTTGCCCCAGGAAGCGCGTCAACCAGCTCCCGCACCTCGGCGAGGTAGGCGGACTCCTCCGGCGAGCGCGTCAGGTAAAGCACCGTGACCTCGGGTTGCGGCCCTGTTGCCGTCACCCCGGCCGCGCCGCGGCGGATCTCGTGCAGCATCGCGAGGATGGGGGTGATGCCGATTCCGGCGGCGACGAGCAGATAGCCGCTGGCCGGCTCGAGCGTGAACTCGTTCTGCGGGGCCGACACCGGCAGCAGGTCACCGACCCGCACGTCGTCGACCATACTGCGGGAGCCGCCACGGCCGTCGGCGCTGCGGCGCACGGCGATGCGCAGGCTGGTGGGGTCGGCGAGGTCGCCGGTCAGGGAGTAGCTGCGCACGTCGCCGGAGGGCGTGCCGACGTTGACGTGGGCCCCGGCGGCGGCGATGTCCTCGCGCCGGTGCCTGGGGGCGTCGGGGTTGCCGGGGCCGTGGTCGATGGGGCGGGCGAGTTCGAACTCGCAGACGTCCGCGGTCAGCATCCGGCGGGCGAGGACGGTGTGGGGATGGAAGTCCGTTGTCACCGGGATCCCCCCGCCAGGCGGGGATCGACGGTGCCGACCAGCAGGGTATCCCCGTCGGTGATGGTGCCGTCGCTGATCACCTCGGCGTAGACGCCCATGATGTCGTGGCCGTAGTGGGTGTGCAACAGGCGCGGCACGGGGATATCCCGGCGGGCCGTCACCGGGTCGACCTCGGTGGCGGCGCAGCGGCCGGATTCCTCAAGGACGCGCAGTGCAACATCCCCCAGCGTGATGGTCTGCCCCACCCAATCGCGTTCCACCCAGGGCTCAAGCCCTTCGATATACACGTTGGCGCGGAAACGCAGCGGGTCAACGGGGCGGCCGATGCGCTGCTCGAATTCGGTGATGGACGCCAGGTTGATGAGGGAGATGCTGTTCATCAGCTGGGTGCCGTTGTTGGCGTTGTCGGTGAAGTTGTAGCCGTCCTGTTCGGCGAGGACGGGAGCGGCGTCCGGGGCGAGGTCGCAAACCCGCGCGTAGAGCTGCTCAAGGGCGGCGCGACCCTCGGCGGTGTTGAGATCGGCCGTCAGCACCGGGTTGCCCTGCACACTGACCGTGATCACCCGGGTGGGCAGGTCAAGGCTGCTCTGCAGCCCGGCGATGCGTTCGGTGTTGAGTAACACCATGTACTGGCGTTTGGACAGTGGCTCAAAGTTCTCGGCGTTATAGAGCCCGTCGCGCCAGGCGAGGGCGTACACCCGGTCGCCCTCCATCGCCTTTCCCACCGCCAACGGCACCCGGTTGAGCCTCTCGGGGCTGAGTCCCTTGATCGGGTAGCGGTAGAGCGATTCGATGCGCGCGGTGCCGCCGGGCCGGTGGACAGGAGTGCTCATCGCTTCGGTACTCATTGGTTCGGTGCTCATAGGTTCGGTGCTCATTGGTTCGGTGCCTCCGGGTCAGTGCCGGCGTTGGCGCTGGCGGCGGAGCAGGACGATCCCGACGATGAGCATCCAGGCGAAGATTGCATAAACCGCGCCGCGTTCCAGTATTGCCGCAGCGACGATGCCGCTGTAGAGCAAGCGGAAGCAGAGGATGCCCACGATGCCGAGGACTACGCAGCCGAGCCCTCGGGCGAGGCCAACGCCGAGACGGCGGTAGGAGAGACCGAGGATGATGCCAACCAGGTTGGCCGACTCGACCGCGTACTGGGCGGCGGCGCCGTGGATGGCGAGGGAACCGTTGGCCTGGTTGGCGGAGTCCCCGTGGACCAGCGCGACGAGGGTGAGGCAGACGCCAACCACAAGGCCAAGGGCGACGGTGATGATGCGGGTCGGCCAGGGCAGCCGCGGCGCTGTGGCGATTACCCCCACCAGGAACAGCACCCCGAAGGTGATGAACCCGGTGTTCATCACCGCGTGCAGGGGTGAGCACATCACCCGGCCGTCGAAGATATCCCCGCAGACATCGGTGCCGAGGTCGCTGACGAAGTTGTAGGCGTAGTTATAGGTGGGCGTGCGCCAGGCCAGCGCGCTGATGGCCTCTGCGAGCAGGAACACCGCGGGACCGATGACCAGCAGAAGGCCGGCGGTGCGGGAGGTCGGACGTCGACGGGCAGACGCGGAACGCGTCCCGGCCAGCACGGGCGTTGTCATGGCGCGATCCTTTCGGGATCCGTGTTGGGCAGCCGAGGCGGCGGGCTTCCTGAGTGGCTTCAGGACAGCGTATCCCGGCCGCCCGCCAGCGCAGGCTCGCCGCCGATCCCGCAAAGTTGAGCACCGGTTTCCGGGGCTCCGAGCACACTCACAGCCATCACCCTCGTACCCATCGCGGACAAATTGGATACCGTGGACTAATGGCCAAGAATGACGGCGCTATGCCGCGAACGACGATAACGATTGTTGGCCACGTCTGCATCGATGAAAACGCCTCAAAAGGGCTCGTTACACGGGTTGCCGGCTCCTCCGCCGTGTACATCCACGACCAGTTCGCCGGCCGGGATGACCTCGATGTTGCGATCCTCGCCCCGCGCGGCAAGGACTTCGCGGAGTACTCAAAAGACGTGCCCTTCCTGAACGAGCCGTGCTGTGAGCGCACCCTGATCTACCGCAACTCCTTTGTCGACGGCACCCGCCTGCAGGAGTGTGTGGCCTCCGAGTTCGCGGCCCCCGTGCCGCTGACCAGTGAGGTCGGGTTCGAGCTGGGACGCACCGACATCCTGGTGGTGGCGCCGCTGCTGGCGAACTTCGACAGCAACTACATCAGCGACGTGGTCTCCTTCCTGCCGGACAGCGCGGTGAAGGTACTGCTGGTGCAGGGTTACTTCCGCAGCATCGACGCCAATGACCGGGTCCTGCAGCGCGAGTTCAGCGACGTCGCCTCGATCCTCCCCCACTTCGACATCGCCGTGTACTCCAACGAGGACATCTCCGACGCCCTCGGCCACGCCGAGCGCTGGTCGGCCGAGTTCAGCGGCACCCGCATTGTGGTGACCCAGAATTCCGACGGCGCCACCCTGTTCCAGGACGGCCACCGGGTCACCGTTCCCGCCGAGGACCTCGGCAGCGTTGACGACCTGAACACGATAGGGGCGGGGGATGTTTTCAGCGCCGCGCTGGCCGACTCCTACTATTCCTCCCGCGACATCGTCGCCGCGATCGCCCACGCCAACGCCACGGCCGGTGAGTTTTTGCTGGAGGGCCAAAACGCCCTCGCCGCAACCGCCTGATTTATTTCGCTGGCAGTGTGACAAAAGGGCGCCCATACTCGTCCCATTAGGGATGACGGTGCGGGTTGGGCGTGCGCCCATTTAAGCTCACTACACTTTCGTCAGCCACAGATAACCACGTAGGGGAGAACAGATGCGAAACGACAGCACACCAGCGGACGAATCGAACGAGCGCGTTGGCCTCGTCAGCCTGCTGCGTCGTATCCCCCAGCAGATCTCCCGGCTGGTCCGCGACGAGATCTCCGCGGCGAAACTCGAACTGACCAACAAGCTGAAGGCCGCCGGGCTCGGCGCCGGCCTCGTTGTGGGCGGGGCGATCTTCGGCCTGTTCGCCTTCGCCGTGTTCCTCACCGCCGCGATCGCCGGGTTGTCCACCGTCTTTCAGGTCTGGCTGGCCGCGCTGATGGTAGCGGTGCTGCTGCTCATCATCGCCGGCATCCTCGTGATGATGGGGGTCAAAAAGCTGAAGGCCGGGGTACCGCCGCTACCCACAGACTCGATCCACAGTGTTAAGGCCGACATCCGCACGGTTAAGGGCACCGCCGCCAGAAACACCACCACGCAGGGCTCCGTCAAATGAGCGAGAAGCAGCCGAAGGAGCCGGACCGGCTGTCCGAGCTCCGCCAGGACACCGAGCGCACCCGCGGCGAGCTCGAGGCCACCCTCGGCGAGGTGGCGAACCGGCTGAACCCGCGCCGCATCGCCGGCGAGGCGACCAGCACGGTGAAGGACGCCGCCGCGTCCGTCAAGGACGGTGCGACCTCGGTGATGCACGGCGCTACCGATTGGGTCAACAAGACCCTGCACCGGGACGGCAAGTAACCGCGCATCCCCAGCCGCAACGAATAGATCGCAGCACCGGAAAAACGCCGACACCCCTCAGGGCGGTCGGCGTTTTTCGGTTAAACGATGGGGGCTCCGGCGGATCAGCCCGTGTTCTGCAGGCCGGCGGCGATGCCGTTGACGGTGAGCAGCAGCAGGTGCTTGTTGGCGTCCTCGGTCGACGATGCACCGGTCGGCACCCGCAGTTCCCGCAGGGCCCGCAGCTGCAGCAGCGACAGCGCGTCGACGTAGGGACTGCGCAGGCGAACCGCGCGCCTCAGCACGGGGCGTTTCTGCAGAATCTCGTCGTTGCCGGTGGTGCGCTGCACCCACTCGCGGGTCAACTCCATCTCGGCGGCGACCAGTTCTGCCAGGTCTGCGCGGTCGCCGAGGGCCAGGTAGCGCTCGGCGATGCGGCCGTCGGTCTTCGCCAGCGACATCTCGACGTTGTCGATCATCGCGGCGAACAGCGGCCAGCGGGAGTAGGCGTCCTGCAGGACACCGACATCCCCCACGGCCGCCAGGGCAGAGCCGAGGCCGAACCAGCCGGTCAGGTTGATGCGGGCCTGGGTCCAGGCGAACACCCACGGGATGGCGCGGAGGTCCTCGAGCGACTCGACCGACAGGCCACGGCGGGCGGGGCGGGAGCCGAGGGCCAGCAGGCCGATCTCCTCCATCGGGGTGACCTGGGCGAACCACTTCGCGAAACCGTCCGCCTTGATCAGGTCGAAAAAGCGTGCGCGGGACACGTTGTCCATGGTCTGCGCCATACCAGCGAAGTCAACGGCGGCGCGGCCGTTGGCGGCCTCGTTGGCGGGACTGGAAGCCAGCAGGGTGGCCGCCGCCATCTGTTCGATGTGGCGGGCGGCGATGACCTTGTCGCCGTACTGGGCGAAAATGACCTCACCCTGCTCGGTGACCTTAAAGCGGCCGTCGACCGACCCGGGAGGCTGCGCCATCACGGCCTCGTTCGCCGGGCCGCCACCGCGGCCGAGGGCGCCGCCGCGGCCATGGAACAGGGTCAGCTCGATGTCGTTGTCCTTCGCCCACGCAGCGATACGCGACTGGGCGTCGAAGAGCGCGAAGGTGGCAGAGACGGGGCCGACGTCCTTGGAAGAGTCTGAGTAGCCGAGCATCACCTCGAGGCGGCGGCCGGTGGCGGCGAGGCGCGCCTGGACGGCGGGAAGCTGGATCATTTCCTGCAGGATCGTGGTGCTGGCCTGCAGGTCGGCGAAGGTCTCGAACAGCGGCACGGCGTCGAGCACCGGTGCCTCCTCCGCCGAGCCGAACGCCGCGGCGGCGAGCTCGTAGACGGTGTTGATGTCGGTGGAGGACTGGGTGAACGAGACGATGTAGCGGGATGCCGCGGTGCGGCCGTAGCGCTTCTGCAGGTACCCGATGGTGCGATAGACCTCGAGCACCTCCTGCGTCATCTCGCTCAGTTCGCCGCCGGCCCTGATCTCGGCGAGCGCGGTGCGGTGCACCTGCGAGTGCTGGCGCACCTCGAGCTCGGCGAGGTGGAAGCCGAAGGTCTGCACCTGCCAGATCAGGTTCTGCAGCTCACCGTTGGCGCTGCGGTGCGCACCGGCGGAACGCAGCGACTGCTGGATGACGGCGAGGTCGGCCAGCAACTCCTCCGGCGCTGAGTAGGCGATGTCGGTGTCGCCGCTGCGGGTGGCGGCGAGACGCTCCGCGACAACAAGCAGCACCCTGCGGTGCAGTTCCTGCGGGGCGCGGGTGCCGATTTTGGCGGTGATGTGGGGGGCGAGCGCCTTCTGGGCGTCGGCGAGTTCGCGCAGGGCGGCATCCGGAGGGGTATCGAGGTCACCGACGGTGAGGGAGCGCCCCACGCGGGTGGCGACCCTCTCGAGGCCAAGCAGGATGTGCTCTGAGGCGATCTCGGCTGCGGCCTTGGTCACCTCGGCGGTGACAAAGGGGTTGCCGTCGCGGTCGGCGGCGATCCAGCTGCCCAGGCGCATAAACGCGGGTGCAACGGAGGGTGTGGAGCCGGCAGCATCCCCCAGCATCCAGTCGTCCAACAGCCGGTAGACGCGGGGGACGATCTCGAACAGGGTCTGGTCGAAGATGCTCATCGCCGTGCGAACCTCGTCGAGCGGGGTGGGTCGGGTGGTGCGCAGGGGGGAGGTGCGCCAGAGCACCTCGATCTCCTCGAGCAGGCGGCGGTCGATCTCGTTGGTGGCGACGACTCCGGCTGCGGCGCTCTCGCGGTCACCCAGCAGGTCACTGATGCGGCGGATTCCGGAGGAGACGGCACGGCGGCGGGCCTCGGTGGGGTGGGCGGTCAGCACGGGGTGGAAGCGCAGTGCGGCGAGGCGCTCGGCCGCTTCGGCAGCCCCGACCTCGGCGGTGAGCTGGCTGACGGCGTTCGGCAGGGAGTCTGCGGAGGTCTCCCGGCTCTTCAACACCCGCACCCGGTGGTGCTCCTCAGCGAGGTTGCTGAGGTGGAAGTAGCAGGTGAAGGCGCGGGCGACTTCCTCAGCACGGTCCGGGGAGAGTTCGCTGACAAGCTTCTCGGCGTCCTCGATGGAGGCGTTGTCCTCGCGCTCATACGCACCGATAACCAGCGCCCGCAGGCGTTCGACGTCGCCGAGCAGTTCCTCGCCGCCGGCCTCCCGCAGGATGCGCCCAAGCAGGTTGCCCAGCAGGCTGACATCGGAGCGGAGGGCCCCGTCGACGGCATCACGCACGTCGTTGCGGCTGAGGTCGAAGATTCGCTGGCTCACGTTCAGGGGAGTCGTCACGAAATTACGATAGCGTTTCCCGCCAGCCACCTCGGACCGGGCTGCGCAAACGTCTCCCAGAATTTACGAACGGGGCTTCCGCCCGCCCGGTGGGTTACTTCTTGTTCGCGTCGTTGTGGTGGACGGCCTCGACGATGTCGTCGATCGCCGGGTTGCGCCGCTTGGCCAGGTTGCTTCGACCGGCTTTGAACAGCTCGATCAGGATGGGAACACCGGACAGCAGGACAATGCCGATGATAAAGAACTCGGCGTACTCGGCGACGAACTCGATCTGGCCGAGGAAAAAGCCGATCGCGGTCAGGCCAACACCCCAGAGGAACGCGCCGATCGCGTTGAAGGTGACGAAGGTGCGGTAGCTCATCCGGCCGACACCGGCGGCGAGCGGCACAAACGCGCGGAACACCGGGAGGAATCGAGCCATGATGATGGCCTTGCCGCCGTACTTGAGGAAAAACCCGTTGGTGCGTTCGACGTTCTCCGGGTTGAAGAAGCGGCTCTGCGGGCGGTTGAACACCGCGGGGCCGGCCTTGCGGCCGATGTAGAACGCGAGCTGGTCACCGGCGAACGCGGCGACGAAGATCACCAGCATGGTCACCCAGACCGGCACGGCGATCACACCGGTGGCCGTCAGCAGCCCCACCGTGAACAGCAGCGAGTCGCCGGGCATAAAGGACAGCACGATAAAACCGGTCTCCACAAAAACAACCGCGGCGACACCGAGCAGGATGAACGAGCCGAAGGCGTTAATCAGCCATTTCGGGTCGAGCCATTCGATGCCGAGGAGGTGGGGAAGGGGCAGCATAAAAGTGATGTTCCTTTCGGGCCCGTGGGCCCGTCGCCAGGTGGTGGTCGAACGGCGGAAACGCGTCGCCGTGGACGCCGCGGAACCCCC
>JAODAO010000344.1 GCA_025463465.1 Glaciihabitans sp.
ACCCCGGCGGGTGCGTCCTCGAACACCACACAGTCCGCGGGTTGCCGGCCGAGAAGCTCCGCCCCGCGAAGGTAGGGCTCGGGATGGGGTTTGCCGTGGCTGACGTCCTCGGCGGTGACCAGGCCGCCCACGGGCAGTGGCAGCTGGCCGGCAGCGAGGCGGGCCATTCCCAGGTCGCGCAGTGCCGATGTCACTACCGTCCACACGCCGTCCGGCAGCGAACGCAGCAGGGTGTCAGCCCCGGGCATCGCCACGATGCCCTCCAGGGTCGCCATTTCCAGGGCCTCAATCGCGGCGACGGCCGCCTCGATGTCCGTCTCGGCAACCAGGGAGGCGACGGTGTCGCTCATCCGTCGGCCGTGCACGATGTCACGGTGAAAGTCGAAGCCGGGCGCCCAGGTGAGTGCCCAACGGTTCCAGGCGAGGGCCGCTGCCTCGTGCGAATCGACAAGCACACCGTCGCTGTCGAACAGCAGGCCGGTCGTTTCGACATCCATCACGAGAGGTCCTCCCCACCCTTGATCGACACCATCACGCTGAACTTGGCATTGCGGGCCACCTGCCGGGTCGGGCCGACCACCCGGGACAGGGTGCTGCGGTAACCGAGGTGGGAGTTGAAGACGGTCCACAGCTCGCCGCCGTCGCGCAGCACCCGGCCGGCGTCTTCGAAGAGTTTGAGGGCCTCGCCGAGGTGCACGGTTCCCTCGATGTGGAACGGCGGGTTCAACACGATGAGGTCGGCGCTGTCGTCGGCCTGCGCCCAGAGACCGTTGTCGCGCACCACCGTGATGCGGTCGGCGACGCCGTTGGCCGCGGCGGTCGCCGTGCTCGAGTCGACGGCAGCCCAGGACTGGTCGGTCGCGATGACCTTCAGTTCCGGCCGCTGCTTTGCGAGCATCGTGGCGACAAGGCCGGTGCCGGAGCCGAGGTCGATGGCCTCGACGGCGTCCGGCTTCATCTCGCCCGTGTAGTCGAGCAGAAAGCGGGTGCCGATGTCGATTTTGGTTCCGGCGAACGCGCCGCCGTGGGCGCAGATCCAGACGTCGAGGTCGTTGTGAAACTCGCGCTGCGGGTACTCAACGACGGCCACGCCGGGGGATGCTTCGCCGAGGGGCTCGCGCGCGATCAGCACCCGCGCCTTCTGCCGGGCGTGGCTGATGTCGAGGCGACCGAAATGCTTTTTCAAGACCTCGTTCATCGCGGTGGTCAGGTACTTGATGCGGTTGCCGGCGAACACCACCACGTCGGGGGCGGCGTTTTTGGCGATGATGCCGGCGATCTCGTCGAGGGCGTCGAGGCTGCGGGGCAGGCGAAGCAGCACCACCTTGGCACCCTGCACCAGCTTGGCGTCGAGGGTGTGGTGGCTGTAGCCGGTGATGCCGAGGTCTTCGGCGTTGTAGTCGAGGGCGTGCTCGCCGGTGACGCGGTCCTGGTGCACACGCACGGCGGTGGCGCCGAAGCGGTCGATCGCGCCAAGGGTCAGGGCACCGTAGCTGTCGCCGATGACAACAAGATCGCCGGGGCGCACGTCGGTGAGGGACTCCGCGGCCTCATCGAGCAGCAGCCGGTCGGCGGCATCAACGGCGAACAAGTTGTCGGCCTCGACGTCCGGATAACGCCTCAGGTCGAGGTCGGGCGTGGGGGCGGGAGTTTCTGACATTCTTCAATGGTCGCAGGTGGCTGGCACCGATGCCTCATCGGCCTGTCGGATTGGCAGCGCCACGGGTTACTGTCGGATACACCCCGATGACGTCGACGGGGCGAGGAGGGAGACCGCGGTGGCCATCCAGCGAGCGGATTCCCGCGGCGTCTCCCCCGTGCCTTCGATCATTCTCGCCGGGGGACGTGCCCGGCGCCTCGGCGAATCCAAACCCCGGCTGATCGTGAATCACACGCCACTCCTGCAGCATGCCCTCGGCGCGGTGGATGTCTCCCTCGCGGTTGTGGTTGGCCCTGACGACCTGCGCCCGCTCGTCGCCGGCGCACAGCTCACCCGTGAGGATCCACCCTTCGGTGGTCCCGTTGCGGCCATCGCCGCTGGACTCGCGCTGGTGGCGCCAAACGCCGAATGGGTGATTGTGCTCGCCTGCGACATCCCCCGAGCCCGTGAACTCCTCCCCACCCTGCTCCGCGCGGTTGAATCGGCGGGCACCGGCGCGAACGCCGAGGGGGATGCAGAGGTGGACGCCGAGATGGATGCAGGGGTGGACGCCGTAGTCGCCGCGCAACACGGTCATCCCCAGTGGTTACTCGGCGTCTACCGACGGGCGGCGCTGGAAGTCGCGGTCGATTCCCTGCGCGAGAGCACCGGAGTTAACGGCGCCGCGGTGCGGACGCTGGTCGACGGGTTCCGAATCACCCTGGTGGATGACCTCACCGACGCGAGCCACGACATCGACACGGCGGCGGATCTCGTGATCGCCGAAGGCCACCTCAAACCAACGGAAGGCAGCACACCTTGGACCCGAACGAACTGAACCGCTGGGCCGATGCCCTGGCGGCCGAACTCGGCTGCGACCGCGACATCATCGACATCGCGGCAATCCTCGATCTCGCACGGGATGCCGCGCACAATGTCGCACGACCGGCAGCCCCGCTGTCGACCTTTATCGCCGGGTACGTCGCCGGTGTCGCCTCGACCGTTTCGGACGGCATGAGTCCTAGGGAGATCATCGAGCGTGCCACGGCATTCGCCCTTTCCTGGCCTCAGCCCGCAACGGACTGACCATCTGGCGGGCGAGAGAACACGCTGGCGTTGGTCAGTCGTCCGAGTCGGGCGTTGTTGCGAACTCGGACGTGGACCCGCGGCCGAGGGGCCGCCAGACCACTACGGAGGTATTGCGTCGCAGGCGAGTGCCGGCGCGCAACGAGATAACGTCACCCTCGGAGCCGGCGGCGAAAACGCGGCGGCCAGGGCGGTTCAGAAGTTCATCGGCGAGGGCAGATTCGAGTTTGCGCACCCGGTCGGCGAGGAACGCGACCTGGTTCTCGAGCTCGAGGATGCGGCGGATGCCCTCGAGGTTCAGGCCCTCGGCGCTCAGCCGGGCTACCTCACGCAGCTGCATCACGTCGTGCATCGAGTAGCGGCGGGACTTACCGGCGGTACGCGTCGGGCTCACCAGGCCAAGGCGGTCGTACTGGCGAAGGGTTTGCGGATGCATCCCCGCCAATTCGGCTGCCATGGCGATGGCGAACACCGGCGCGTACTCGTCCATGGTGTTTAGAGCGCTCCGGCCTTGGAGATCAGGTCAAGACGAGGGTTCTCCTCTGGCATGGCGGCGGCGAACGCCTCCAATGCCTCTTGTGCTGCAGCCGGAAGGTGACTCGGAACGGCGATCTGGATGGTGGCGAGCAGGTCACCAACACCCTTCGGAGTCGACACCCCGCGGCCCTTGACCCGCAGCACCCGCCCGCTGGGGGTTCCCGGCGCAACACGAAGTCGCACGGGCTCCCCACCGAGGGTGGGCACTTCGATGGTCGCCCCGAGGGTCGCCTCCACAAAAGTGACGGGAACGTCAACACGGAGGTTCAGGCCGTCGCGCTCAAACACGGGGTGTTTGCGCACGGACACGGTGAGCACCAGGTCGCCGGACTCGCCGCCGTCGATGCTCGCCTCGCCCTTGCCCTTCAGGCGAATCTTCTGGCCGTCGCTGACGCCGGCCGGTATCTTCACCTTCATCGGCTTGCCGCCCTGGGGCTGCAGGCTGATCGTGTCGCCCTGGATGGCCGTGATGAAGTCGAGCGCCGTCGAGGCAACCAGGTCGCGTCCCTTGATGGGGCCGCCCTGGCCGCGGAAGCCGCCGCTGGTTGAGCCGAAGCCACCACCACCGAACATTCCACCGAGCAGGTCTTCGAAGCCGGCGGGGGCGCCGCGGGAGGATGCCCGTTGCTGGCCGCCTCCCCCGAACATCCCACCGAAGACGTCCTCAAAACCGCCCGGCTGGCCTCCGCCGCCCGATGTGAATCGAGCGCCGGAGCCCATGGCGCGCACCTGGTCGTATTCCTTGCGGGTCTCGGGGTCAGCGAGCACGGAATGTGCCTCGCTGATCTCCTTGAACTTCGCTTCGGCTTTGGCATCGCCCGGGTTCGAATCCGGGTGGTACTGGCGCGCCAACTTGCGGTAGGTCTTCTTCAGGTCCGCTTCCGAGATGTCTTTGGACACACCGAGGACCGCGTAGAAGTCCTTGTCAAACCAATCTTGGCTAGCCATCGGTCCTGCCCTTATTCGCTGGGTACGAGAACTGCGACCTTTGCGGCGCGAATCAACTTCTCGCCCAGCGCATAACCGGTCTCGATCACGTCGGCGACCGTGTTGACGGTCACCTCGGTCGACGGAACCTGAACGAGTGCCTCGTGGAAGTGCGGGTCAAACGGCTCGCCCTTTTCGCCGACACTGCGCAGTCCGTACTTCTCGAAGGCGCCATGAATCTTCTGCGCCACGATCTCGAGCGGTCCGCCGGTCAGGTCGCCGTGCTTCTCGGCACGCGCGAGGTCATCGATCGCGGGGAGCATCGAACGGATGACCTCCACGATGACCGCCTCGCGGTTGGAGACGCGGTCGCGCTCAACACGGGTGCGGAAGTTGACCAGCTCGGCCTGGGCCCGCAGCATGTCGTTGCGCATTTCGGCGACGAGGTCTATTTCGCCCTCTTCGATAAACCGCAGCTCTTCCGCTGTCAGCGGTGCCGTCTCCGGTACCTCGGTGCTGGATGTTTCAACGTCCGGCCCCTCTGCGGCGATCAGGTCCTCGGCGCCGTCAACGGCCGCCGTGTCACCGTCCTCGGAGTGGGGTTCGGCTTCACCGGTGGTGGATGCTGCGCCTGCAGCCTGCTCGGGTGCGGAGGCCGAAGCCTCCGCACCGTCAGCAGCCTCGGACGGAACTACCGGCTCTTCCGGATTTTTCTTGTTCTTGTCCTTGGCCATGGATTACTTCTTTGCGTCGGGCTCGTCGTCGACAACCTCGGCGTCAACGATGTCTTCGTCGCTGTTCGCCTCGGGCTGGCTTGCGGTGTCCTCGGCGGGTGCCTCGGAGCCTGCGGCCTGGTCGGCGGAGTAGATCGCTGCGCCAAGCTTCTGCTGCGACTCGGTCAGCTCGTCGAACGCGGTCTTGACCTGCGCCTCGTCGTCGCCGGCGAGAGCGGACTTGAGCGCGTCGACGTCGGCCTGGACCTCGGTCTTGACGTCGTCGGGGAGCTTATCCGCGTTGTCCTTGATCAGCTTGTCGATCGAGTAGGCGAGCTGCTCAGCGTTGTTGCGAACCTCGGCGGCCTCACGGCGTGCCTTGTCCTCGGCGGCGTGCTCTTCGCCCTCGCGAACCATACGCTCGATGTCATCCTTCGAGAGTGAGGATCCACCGGTGATGGTGATCGACTGCTCCTTGCCGGTGCCCTTGTCGCGGGCGTGGACCTGGACGATACCGTTGGCGTCGATGTCGAAGGTGACCTCGACCTGCGGCACACCACGGGGGGCAGGGGCGATGCCCTGCAGCTCGAAGGTGCCGAGCGGCTTGTTGTCGCGGGTGAACTCGCGCTCGCCCTGGAAGACCTGGATGGCCACGGAAGGCTGGTTGTCGTCTGCCGTGGTGAAAGTCTCGCTGCGCTTGGTCGGGATCGCCGTGTTGCGCTCGATCAGCTTGGTCATGATGCCACCCTTGGTCTCGATACCGAGGCTCAGGGGGGTGACGTCGATGAGCAGAACGTCCTTGCGCTCGCCCTTGAGAACGCCGGCCTGGAGGGCTGCGCCAACGGCGACGACCTCGTCAGGGTTAACGCCCTTGTTGGGCTCCTTGCCGCCGGTCATCTGCTTGACCAGTTCCTGCACGGCGGGCATACGGGTCGATCCACCGACGAGCACAACGTGGGAGACCTCGGAAACCTTGACCCCGGCCTCCTTGATGACGTCTTCGAACGGCTTGCGGGTGCGCTCAACGAGGTCCTTGGTCAGGTCCTCAAACTTTGCGCGGGTCAGGGTCTCGTCGAGGTTGGCCG
>JAODAO010000386.1 GCA_025463465.1 Glaciihabitans sp.
GGTTTGCCGGTTCAACGCAGGCACCATCACCTCCACCCTTCAGGACGACGGTAGCTATGACTCCGAGTACGACGGATTCGATGTAGATGTCATCGGCGTGGACGCTGCAACGGGCGAGATTGAATGGGAAACGGCGCTCGGATCCGATCCCGCTAACGCGTTCGACACTGATAACTTCCTCGCTTCCTATTCCTTCAACAAGCTCGTCACCGTCGAAGGGTCGGTTTCGGTAATCAACGGGCTCACGGGGTCGCTCAGCGCCGCGCCAGCCGATGGCATATTCGCCTGCTCGGTAGAACGGCCACTGCTTCGGGTCGAAGCACCCGCCGGGTCGACTTCAGAGGCGAGGATGTTCAACGCCGGCTTCGCCACGCAGCCGTGTGACATTGGCAAAACGCTCCTGTCCGGAAACGCGATGTCGCCAGGAACAATCTCGATGGCGACCGCCGATGCAGGAAACGACATCTGGGTGGCCAGCGGCAGCTCTACCCTGTCCGGGTATCCTCTGGAGAGCGTTCCGCTCGAGGACTAGGCACATCCAAACCGCGTCATCGGGTGGACCCTGCCGCCGGTCCACCCGATGACGCTTCGCCGATGCGCAGCGCAGCTCGGGATGTCGGCGCCCTCCACTAGCCTTCGAGGGACCGAATTCCCCGGAGGCGCCCCCTGTTCGAACTCGACAACACCATTGTCTTCAGCGCGAGCGACCTCACGGCCGCCGCCCACTGCGAGTGGGCGCTGATGCGAACACTCGACGGCAAGCTGGGGCGGATAGACCGATTTGTTGAGGTAGAAGACGCGATGCTGTCGCGTGCCGGCCTGTTGGGAGATGCGCACGAACTGCGCACCCTCGAGCACCTTAAGGCCACCCGCCGGGTTCGTGAATTTCCTCGACCGTCGATGCGTGAGCTGCCCGCAGCGGCAGCGGCAACCGAGGCTGCGCTGCGTGAAGAAGCCGATGTGCTTTTCCAGGCGACGTTTTTCGATGGCCGGTTTGTCGGGTTCGCCGACTTCATCGTCCATAACGAGGACGGTGCGTACGAGGTTTACGACACCAAGTTGGCCCGCAAAGAAAAAATCACGGCCCTTCTTCAACTCGCGGCCTACGGGGATCAGCTACAACGACTCGGCATACCCACCGGTGAGGAGGTCCATCTTCTCCTCGGCGACGGGCGCACAAGCACCCATCGCCTCCGCGACATCCTGCCCGTTTACCGCAAACGTCGTTCCCGGCTGCAACGCCTCATCGATGAGAGGGCCGCTGAGACGACGGTGACGCAGTGGGGCGACCCGCGCTACAGCGCATGCGGTCGCTGCGCTCAGTGCGCAGAACAGGTGAAAACCCATCGCGACGTGCTCCTCGTCGCCGGTATCAAACACACGCAACGAAAACGCCTGTTCGAGGCGGGAATAACCAGCATCGACGACCTCGCCAGCTCGACCGGGTCCGTCGCCGGGCTGGCAGAGGCAACCTTCCGTGCCCTGCGTGACCAGGCCAGGCTGCAGCTGAGCGACGCGCCCGGCCCCGGCCCCGCCGTCGAGGTGTTCAACCCCCTGGCGCTGGCTGCCCTGCCGCAGCCGGACGCCGGCGACATCTTCTTCGATTTCGAGGGTGACCCGCTGTACAGCGAAGATGGCAATCCGGCGTGGGGACTCGATTACCTCTTTGGCCTGATAGAGAACGACGGAAGGTTTGTTCCCTTCTGGGCTCACTCTTTCGCGGAGGAACGCCAGGCCCTGATCGATTTCCTGGCCTACGTGGCGGACCGGCGTCAGCGTTTCCCCGGGATGCACATCTACCACTACGCCGCATACGAGCGCACCCACCTGCTTGCCCTTGCCGCCCGGCATGGTGTCGGGGAGGACGCGGTCGACGACCTGCTGCGCGCCAACGTCCTGGTCGACCTGTACCCGATCGTCCGAAAGAGCCTGCGCGTCGGCTCGCGCAGCTACTCCATCAAGTACCTCGAACCTCTTTATATGGGCCAGGAAGAGCGCGAGGGGGTCAGCAACGCGACCGCTTCGATAACGGAATACGCCGACTCCCGTGTCCTGTTCGAGAACGGGTCCTTTGAGCTGGCCCAGGCAAAACTCGACGACATCGGTCGATACAACGAATACGACTGTGTGTCGACGCTTCGCCTGCGCGATTGGTTGCGTAATGCCGCGGCCGAGCACGGGGTGGGCGCTGCGATGGCCCGTGACCTCGAGTTCGACATTCCCGTGCGGGAGCCAAGCCCCATCTACCTATCCCTAGCCGCATTGATCGAAAACGTCCCGCCGGCCGACCGCACACCGGACCAGACGGCGATCGCACTCGCCTCGGCCGCAATCGACTACCACCGACGGGAGGGCAAGAAGTTCTGGCAGGAACACTTTGACCGCCTGCGGAACCCGGCAGACGAGTGGGCAGACACCCGGGATGTCCTCATTGTTTCCCAGGTTTCCGTTGAACGTGACTGGGAAAAGGTGGGGCGCGACCGCAGCCAGTCCCGCGTGCTGGCCATCACGGGTGAACCGGCCCCGGGAAGTTCCTTCAGGGTGGGGAGCAAACCGTTCCTTCTCTATGACGCCCCGTACCCGCCGTTCGAGGTCCAGGCGGAGCCGGGATCTCGGGTGGCCCACGAGCGCTCGGCGATCACCGAGGTTGATTCTTCGATCTACTACGTCACCGAAAAACTAAAAACTGGAGGGGAGCCATACGAGTCCCTGCCGATGGCGTTCGCCCCGGCGACACCGCCGAAACCCGGGTCCCAGGTGACGGCGATCGCCGCATGGGGCCAGCGGGTTCTTGACGCCCTGCCCTCCATGCTGCCGGACGCAGCGTTCGACATCCTGCGCCGCCAAGCCCCGCGGGGCACGGTTGCACCCATCACCGGCACCACCGCTGAGGCAATCCGCGACACCCTGCTCACCCTTGACCGCTCTTACCTCGCGGTGCAGGGCCCTCCCGGTACCGGTAAAACCTTCACGGGTTCACGGGTGATCGCCGACCTTGTGGAGAACCACGGTTGGAAGATTGGGGTTGTGGCCCAGTCCCACGCCACCGTCGAGAACATGCTTACCGCGGTCGTCAAGGCCGGCCTCGACAAGCGTTTCGTGGGTAAAAAGCCTAAAGACGGCGATGCCGCTCAGGAAACACCCTGGACGTCGTTATCCACAACAGGATTCAGCGAGTTCACGTCGCAGACCGGAGGATTCGTGGTTGGGGGAACCGCTTGGGCCTTCAGCAATGAAAATCAGATAGAGCCAGGGTCCCTCGATCTTCTGGTCATCGACGAGGCCGGCCAGTTTTCCCTGGCCAGCACCATCGCCTCGGCGGTCTCCTCCCAGCGCCTATTGCTTCTGGGCGACCCGCAGCAGCTTCCCCAAGTGAGCCAAGGCTCTCATCCCGAACCGGTGGATGTCTCCGCCCTCGGTTGGCTGTCCGATGGCCACGACGTTCTGCCGCCCGAACTCGGTTATTTCCTGGCCAAGAGCTGGCGGATGCACCCGGATGTCTGCCGCCCCGTCTCTGCCCTCTCCTACGAGGGGCAGCTTGAATCCCAGGCTCCCGACCGGCTTTTGGAGGGCATAACACCCGGGCTTCACCCCGTACCGGTCGACCATGTGTTGAACTCCACCTCGTCCCCGGAAGAAGCAGACCGTGTGGTCGAGATCATCCGCTCCCTGCTGGGTCGGGATTGGGTCAATAACGGTACTGTTCGGGATTTGGCGGAGGCCGACCTCATTATCGTGGCGCCGTACAACGCCCAGGTCGAGCTCATCCGGGAACGTCTCGCTGGGGCGGGACTTTCCGAGGTCCCCGTGGGAACGGTGGACAAGTTCCAGGGCCGTGAAGCGGCCGTCGCGATTGTCTCACTGGCGGCATCATCGGCGGAAGAAGTTCCCCGGGGCCTGGAGTTTCTGCTGATGGCCAACCGCCTCAACGTCGGTATTTCGCGGGCGCAGTGGGCGGCGTATCTCCTGTATTCGCCAGCCCTCACCGAGTACCTTCCCCAGAATGCTGCCGCAATGGCACAGCTCAGTGCCTTTATCGACCTCGTCGACGCGGGCGACTGAACGGCGTCACCGGGGCGGTTACCTCGGACCGGTTAGCCGAAGATGAGGGACTCGGCGATGGGATAACGAGCGGCGCAGACGTAGAGCGCGACGAAGTACCTCTCGGGCGCCGCTGAGGCTTCGACGCCGGGCTCAAGGCCGCCGTCGAGCGTGGCCATCGCGTCCACGAACCCCTCCTCGCGCAGGCATCCTGCCGTGACAGCGGCAGCTTCTTCCGCCGTAATCAGCCGCACAACCGGCACCTGGGGCTGGACCGCCGTCGGTGCGACTTCTGCAACCATCGCCCACATCGCATCGAGGTATCCGACGCTGGGCACAGCTGGTGTTCCCTCCACCTGAGTCATTTCGAGGGCAGGTGGCGATGCGCGCGATGCCTGTGCGGCGTCGGCGGAAGTGCCCCCGGTGAGCAGCACCGCGGCCAACAGGGCGGCTCCGACAGCGGCGGCGGTTCTTAGCGAATTCCCACGCATTTCAGCTCCCGAGTCGTCTCTTCGCGGCCAACTCGCCACCGTGCTCCACAGTGGCCGCGATCGAGCCAATATTCCCATCCAGGCGCCTGACACACGACGGCTAGAAATCTGGTAGCGATGACCACTAGTGTCGGGAACAGCGTGTACTTTTACTCGTTTCGTGCGTCGGAACCGCGCTTGCGACCATTAGAACAGGTGGCGCAAAAACCGTTCCGGCGAATCGAGGAATGACCGCCAATCGCGGACGATCTCCAGGTGCTGCCAGTCGGCGCTTTTCATCCCCCATGATCCGAGCTCATAGATATCGGCGCCGGGCAACGCGGCGAGGATGGGGGAGTGTGTCGAGAGGATTACCTGCGATTGGCCGGTCTCGACGATGGAGCGCAGGTTGATCAACAGAGTCAGCAGTCCCGTAAAGGACAGCCCGGATTCGGGCTCATCCAGAATCCACAGGCCCGGATACCGGGATCTCGCCGCCAGGAGGTCGAGAAAAGATTCCCCGTGGGACCGCTCGTGGAACACCACGTCATCGTTGCCGGGGTTGTCCTCGAGGTAGGTGAAGAACCCGTGCATTGTCTCGGCACGGAGAAAAAACCCATCACGGCTCGCTCCGATCCCTCGCTCTAGCAGCAACGCTTCCGACAGGTCGGACTCGCTCGCCCTGGTGGAATGGCGCGAGCCGGTAGAGCCACCCTCGGATCCCATACCGTAGGCAATGGCGATGGCCTCAACGAGCGTCGATTTGCCTACTCCGTTCTCCCCAACGAGGACGGTCACCGGCCCGAGGTCCAGCCCGTCACGGAGCACCTGCGCCACCGGACCGAGAGTGGCGCGCCGTGTCCCTGCATCGATGAAGCGGTCGGAATCGCTACGGATGCTTCGCAATGGCGGGCGGACGGATTCCATTTGCTCATCCTGCCCGACGGGGGACCCGTATATTCGGCCCGGTGTGACATCTGCCAAATTCGGCTAGCCAGCGGCCCCTTTCGAGCCCGCGATGTTGATGAGCCAGGTGACTCCAAATTGGTCCCGACACATTCCGAAACTGTCTCCCCACGGCGCTTCGACCAGGGGTTGAAGCACCGTGCCGGCGTTGGAGAATTTGTCCCAGTACCCGGTGAGCTCTGCGGCGTCCTCGCCGCTGAGTGATACCGAGTAGTTGTCACCCGGGTTGAACGGCATCGAATTGGGGGTGTCAGCAGCCATCACGGTAAGGCCGTCACCAGTGACGAGCTCGCCGTGCATAATCTTGGTGGCTTCGCGGGGATCTTCGCTGGCCATCATGTCGCCGAACTCGCTGAGGGTGAGATCACCGCCGAAGACAGTTTTGTAGAACTCCATAGCTTCGCGTGCATTGTCACGGAAACCGAGGTAGGGGTTCAGTCGGGTAGGCATAACGCACCTCCTAAATAGTGTTCCCCGCATTCTGGCCAGAACAGGTCTCGCGCACAACCAGCGTTGGCCCGAAAATGCGGCGAATATCTCATACAGCCCGGCCTCACACGGGCTGGCGCCCGACAACGCCATCGGGTTCGAGCATTCCTTCCCAAGCACCGCGCAGCGGGGTAACGCTCAGCAGAAGAATTAGCCGCACCGGCGAACGTTCCCGAATCCGAGCCAGATGAATTGTTCGGGTGATTGTGGCGGCCAACGAGACTCACAACCGCCGCCCGGTGGCCAATCGCCCGCTGGGGTTCAGCCCGGGCAGCGAAGCCAAGAATCCACGCGATCGTGTGACAATCGGTCGCTCACAGGCCCAGCACAAGGTTGCCTCTATATCTTCGAGGACATGTCACAAACGCAAAGCAGGTTCGCCAGTGTGTCCGTGGCCGTTGTCGGCACCGTCGGGCTGAGCGTTGTGGCGGGAGTTTTGGTCGCAGCGCTGGTCACCCCGGCCATTGCGGTCGCCGGGACAACGGTGAACAACACGGTGGGTATTTTCGACAGCCTGCCCCAGTTCATTGAAATTGACCAACAACCGCAGCAGAACCGCATCTTCGCCAACTCGAACGGGGAAGCCGTCCAGATCGCGACCATGTTCGACCAAAACCGCGAAGAGGTGGCGTGGGAGCAGGTCTCCGCATTTGTCAAGGATGCGGCCGTCAGCGGCGAAGACCGCAGGTTTTATGAGCACGGGGGAGTTGACCCGACCGGCATCGCCCGTGCCGCCGTGACGAACCTTGCCGAGGGTGGAATTGCCGAGGGCGCGTCCACTATCACGCAGCAGTACGTCAAGAACACCTTCATCCAGGCCGCACTCGAACTGCCGACCGAAGAGGAGCAGGAGGCCGCGTATAACGCGGCCATCGACACCACCTTCGCCCGCAAACTGCAGGAAATGAAGCTCGCCATCTCGCTCGAGAAGCAGTACACCAAGGAGGAGATCCTCCTTGCATACCTCAACATCGCGAACTTCGGAGGCACCACCTACGGCATCGAAGCAGCGGCACAGCGTTACTACAACACCACATCGTTGGAGTTGACGGCCGCCCAGTCGGCCAGTCTGATCGCGATCGTGCAATCGCCCACGGCCCTGCGTCTCGACAACGCCGACAACTGGGCGGGTAACACCGAGCGCCGCAACGTGATCCTGAACGCCATGCTCTCAGACGGAAAACTAACCGAGGAGCAGCATGCGGAAGCCGTCGCCGTCGTTGAGGACGGCACAACGATCACCCTCACCGAGCCCTCCAACGGGTGTCGTGTCGCCAACAATTACGCGCAATACTTCTGTGACTACATCACCAACCTGATTCCCGACATCGCCTCTCTCGGCGACGACGAGACGGAGCGGGCGGCGAACTGGAAGCGAGGCGGCTACGACGTCTACACGACCCTCGACATGGCCCTGCAGACCACGGCGCAGGATGCAGTGTGGGCCAATGCCCCCAACAACACCACAACGCTGCAACTTGGCGCAGCTGCGGTGTCAGTTGAGGTGGGCACCGGGCGCATCCTGACGATGGCGCAGAACAAAACGTACGACAACACGGGCGACGCCGATCCCACCACCACCGCGGTCAACTTCAACACCGACCGTGCATACGGAGGCTCCAGTGGCTTTCAGCCGGGATCCACCTACAAGGTGTTCACCCTGCTTAACTGGCTCGAGAACGGGCACGGGCTGTACGAGCGTGTGAACGGCAACCCGCGCACCATCGCCCAGAGCGAATTCACCAACGGTTGCGACCCATCGCAGGTCGTAGGCATTCCGTACGAGTTCGGCAACGACGATGGCTTCGGGGGCCAAATGACCGTGGCGACCGGGGTCCAGCGTTCCGTGAACGGTGCGTTTATGTCGATGGCGCTCGAGCTTGACCTCTGCGATATCAAGGAAACCGCCGAGTCCATCGGTGTGCACCGCGCGGACGGCGGGGAGCTCGGCATGACGCCCGCCTCCGTGCTCGGAACCAATGAGATTGCGCCCCTCACCCTGGCAACCGCCTACGCTGCCATCGCCAATGAGGGGGTCTACTGCGAGTCCATCGCCATCGACCGCATCGTTGGGCCGGACGGCGACGAGATTGGTGGCCAGCCGCAGAATTGCTCCGAACAGCTCAGCGCTGACGTAGCAAACACCGCAGCCTTCGCGATGGCCGCCGTTATGGTCGGCAACGGCACGGCGACACGTTCCAACCCGAACGACGGTGTGGAGTACATCGGAAAGACGGGAACGACGGACAGCTCGAACCAGACCTGGGTTGTCGGGGCATCCACCCGCGTCGCCACCGCCGTATGGGTGGGCAATATCGAGGGCGAATACGCGATGCGCAGCTACCGCAACAACCTCGGCAACCAGGGCGGGGTCATTCGCCACGACATCTTCCGCCCCATCGCCCAGGCCGTCGACAAAACGGCTGAATACCGTGGTGTCGCGTTCCCGGACCCCGCCCCCGACCTGCTCACCGGAGTGTCCTCCAACTCACGCTCGACCACCGGAACCAACACCGACGACGACTAGTAGTACATGAGGTGTAGTCACGCAGGCAATGCGTGTTTGCGGCTGTTCAGGCCAGTACCCGATTCAGGATGAATCCGCTTTCCGGCGCGGCCGGGAAGGTTCGCAGATCGATGCGAAGGTCCTGGTCGGGGACTGAAAAATCCCGGAACATCCGCAACAGCAGGGGCAGGGCGGTGGCCATCACGGTGATGGTGGCACGCTCGCCCGGACAGCGGTCGCCGGTGATCGTGTGTCCGCCCTCTGGCACCAGTGTGTTTGGGTCGCCGACCCAACCGTTGAACCGCGATGGGCGGAAGGTCTCGGGGTCGTGCCACGTTGCCGGATCGTGGTTGGTCGCATACAGGTCGAGCAGCACCCAGTCACCGGCGCTGAAGTCATGGCCGTGCCAGCGGAAGTCCCTCAGGGCGGTGCCGCCGATCGCGGGAAAGAACGGGTAGAACCTCCGCACCTCATGCACAAAGCTGACGATCTCGGCCGAGTATGGTCCCACTCCCGACAGCCCGTGCCGCAGGCTGGGGTGTTGTTTCAGGGCGACCGCTTCGAACAGGAGGAACCGTCCAATGGCGACAACGGGCCGCAATACGTTGATCAACTCGGTCGCGGCATCACTGACCCCCAACTGATGGCCGTCCTGGTTGCTGTAAAACGCCAGGGTGCTGACGATGGACCCGGGGTCGACCTCGAGGTCGTGCTGGCGGATGCGGGTAATTAGTTCCTGCGCCCATGACTCGGTGCGGCGGCGCCGGGTGCGGGAAAACCAGTTACCGGGGCCGATGCGCCCGGCGTTGGCCAGCATGCTCTCCAGCTGCCCGCCGAGGGCGGGAATATCGATCCCCACCACGTCGATCCCGGCCCATCGCACCGCGGTCCGCGTGAGGATGGTGGTCAGCTCGTCGCTGAGAACCGTGTGGCCACCCCAACGCCGGGTTGCGTCCGTCCACTCCTCGCTGAAAATTCGACGAAGCGAGTCCTGCGCCCCGTCATCGGAGAGCATCCGCACGAACATCCTCTTGCGGTGGAAATGGGGTCGTCCGCTGAGCGACTGCACGCTGTCGTCGTCCTGCAGCAGGTGGGTGGCGGAGGTCGGCATCGCCCGGTCGCGACCGAAACGATCGTCCTCATAGAACATGCGAGCCGCTTCGGCTCCGCGGATAACGGTCACCGGCCGCAGCGCAATCCGGGTGCGGAACGCGTCGCTGTTCAGCTGGTCGAACCGATACTGGCCGAACGTGTATCGGTCGTGCACGAAGTCGCGTGTCTCATCGAACCGAGGGGCGTAGGGAATGTCGGTCGTCAGCGTCATCGTTGTCTTCTCCCGGGGGCGGGGTGGCCGGCGGGCCCCCGTCCTCCACGGTAGGAATCGACGCGGGGGAAGCAACAGTGGTTGACGAGCCCCCACCCCGGCCGGGTACCCTCACCGCGAAGGGATGGCCGTCCGCTCAGCCCAGAGGCCACCAAGAAGGTATAAACAGCCGGTACGCGGCCGTGAACTGGTCGATTGAACGGGGTGCCGGGGTTCGCAGCCACACCTCGATGGCACCGACCGTGCCGTCCGCGATGAAGCGCGCGGCCGCCTCGGCCACGAAGTTGTCGCCGGTCACTACTGCGCCTGTCAGCAGCGGAGATTTGACCAATTCCGGGGACTCGTCGTTCCCGACTGGCCCGCCCAACTCCGGCGCCAGTGCCCGTGTCGGCGCGGTGATGGCTGATACTAAATCGGCGTCATCGGGCGAGACATCCCCCAGGACGTTTTCGACGGTCGTGATGGAAGTGGGCAATTCGACGTTGTGGTGCGTCAGCAGCTGGGTGACCGAGCCCTTGAAGTGCTCGCTGAGCAGCGGATACAGGCTGGATGAGCCACTTGAGGCATCGAGGCCGCGGGAGTAGATCCTGGCGTGACTGTTGATGTGCTCCAGCACCGCCACGGTGACGTCGCTGATGATCGCGGAATCGGCGCGTTCCCGCGCCTGTGGCAGGAAGCGATCACGAATCGCGTCGAGCTCGGAACGCAGGACGTTCTCGAGTAACTCGGTGGGGGACACCGCGTGCTGGTAAAAGGTGGACCGGTTGATACCGGCCGCCATGGTGACCTGCGAGACGGTGAGTTCGCTGGGCCGGCGTTCGTCGGCGAGACGGAGGATCACCTCGGCCAATTTGAGGCTGGTGCGTTTCTGCCGTGCGTCCATGCGTGGCGTCTCATCTCTCGGAGCCGAATCTGAATGCCCCGCACCACGATTGTAGGATGAGCGCCGCTACGCGCCAGGTGTTGTGTACGAGTAATTCCCACCGTGTCAGCCAATCGTGTAACGATCCGGCCGCGACGGAACCAGCGAAACCACCATCCCTCGCTCTCACAGTGCTTTCCGCCCTACGATTCGGTAACCACCCTGGCCGGCTAAAGCCCCGCGCCAGCGGTGGCAATGCCCGACCAAATGCTCCACACAACTATTAACACAACTATCGACAATGACGGTCGACCTTCACGCTAACAATGACACTAGACAACGACGCTCGACAACGACGACGAACGGATGCCCTGACCAATGGCTGGCTGGCGATTGCGCGATTTCCACCCCGACGACCTCGATAGCATCCTGCGACTCTGGGAGGAGATAGCGGCGACCGACGCCGCACCCGTTTACGGTCTTTCCGAGGTGCTCGCCTCCTGCCAGAAGGATCATGCCGTTGTCGCCGTGCACGGCGACGAGGTCATCGGGGCCGCCGTGGGTCGGGTCGCCCATGCCCAGGGCTGGGTCGTGTTTTTCGCGACGACTAGCGTTTGGCAACGGCAGGGGATCGGTTCGTCCCTGCTGGCGGCGCTGGAGACGCGGATGGTGCCGGACGGAGTGTCCAAACTGTCGGCGCTGATGCCGGATACCCAAACCAGGGTGGATGCGTTTATCAACCAGGGTTTCGAACTAAAGAAGAACCTGCACTACTTCGAGCGCCACATCCCGGTGCAGCGGGAGGAACTCAAGAACCTTGCGGAGCTCGGCGGGCGTGTGCTGCCGCGCCACCTCTGGGACGCGGTCGGGGGGATGACGGCCGAGAAGGACCTGTTGGAGAAACGACTGGTGATGCCACTGGCCAGGCCGGAACTGGCCGAGCAGTTCGGGGTGGCGCCCCCGCGGGCCGTTGTCCTATTCGGTCCTCCTGGAACCGGCAAAACAACGTTTGCCAAAGCCATCGCCTCTCGTTTGGAGTGGTCGTTCGTTGAGGTATTCCCATCCCGCCTCGCGGGTGATCCCCGCGGTCTCGCCGGGGCGTTGCGCGAGACATTCCTGAGAATCGCTGATCTCGAGCACGCCGTGGTTTTCATCGACGAGGTGGAAGAGATCGCATCGCACCGCTCGGGGGAACCTCCATCGGCGATGCAGGGCGTGACAAACGAGCTGCTCAAAATCATCCCAGCCTTCCGTGAGCAGCCCGGCCGCCTACTGGTGTGCGCTACCAACTTCATCCGCTCATTGGATTCAGCCTTCCTGCGGCACGGTCGTTTCGACTACATCATCCCGATCGGCCTGCCGGACGCCGAGGCTCGCAAACTCATCTGGGCGCGTTACGTGCCGGATAACATCGCCGGCGCTGTCGACCTCGACCGGTTGGTGGAGTTGAGTCAGGGATTCTCGCCGGCCGATATCGAGTTCGCCGCGCGGAAGGGGTCTCAGGCTGCGCTCGAGAACGCCGTCTACCGGGCGAACACCCCCGCTTCATCGGCGCCCCAGGCCGGCCCGACCACCTTCGACTACCTCGGGGCGATCGCATCCACCAAGGCCACGGTTTCCCGCGCGGTCTCTGCCGAATTTATTGAGGACATCGCACGTCTGGCAAGGATTTGACCGAAAAATCAATCTCAGAGCAAAAAGCAATTGGGCCATGTCAACGGGGTTAACCGCAATATTTAGAAACGCACCGCTGAACAACACACAAGCCGCCCACAAAGTGGCAATATCCCTAATATGTCGACCACGGATAATACGGGGCAGCTCGTGCAACTCGGCCACTATGAGATAACGGCATCGGTCCTGTCCGAACGCGGGGACGACCTGGATGCGTTCACCAACAACTTCCTCCTGCACCCGGCATTTGTTGAAAACCCCTCACTGAACGTTCCGCTGAAGGGCTGGCGGGTCGTCTACGAGAGTTCGGCGAGCAACGGGGTGAAGGCGCAGCAGATCCTGGCCGCCCCGCACCCGGAGGTGGACGGCGCGTGGGTGATGGCGTTTCGGATCTCGTCGGAGGACGGCTTCGCCACCTACCGCTACGACCCGGATCCGATGACCCCTGTGCTGCCGAAAAAGGAACGCCGCCAACAACTCGCACTTAAATGGCCGGAGGCTCACGGTGAGCAAACACCCGTGGAGCAACTCCGCATCACGCTGGTGAACACCTCAAACGAGACCTGGCAGCCGAGCCACCGCGACGACTTCTACGTGGCCGGGCTCGTCAACGCGCGACTCGACGGCAACCCGGTGAACGGCCGCGGCTACTACGCCTACATTGCCGGCACCCCCGAGGCCATCGAGCTGGTACCCGGGGCAAGTCTTGAGTTGCCGGTGGATGTCGAGCAACAACTGTTCGACCGTCTCGAACCGGGGAAGTACGTGGTAACGGCCATCCTGATCAGCCTCGACCTGAGTTCGGGCGCCACGGTGGCCACAAAAGGATAGTCCGGATCGGGAACGATTTGCCGCGCCGATGGTTGTTATAAGGGAGCACCTGAACACCCGAACATCTATCTACAACGCAAGTGAGGCCCGCCGGATGTCTATACCCCTCTCCCTTCTCGATCTCGCCCCCATTGCCCCCGGGCAGACCGCCCAGGAAAGCTTCGCAGGTAGCGTCGCCCTCGCCCAGGAGGCTGAGCGCAGCGGTTACCAGCGCGTCTGGTACGCCGAGCACCACAACATGCCGACCATCGCGTCCTCGGCCACCAGCATTCTGATCGGCCACGTTGCCGGCAAAACATCCACCATTCGTCTCGGTTCCGGTGGAATCATGTTGCCGAACCACGCTCCGCTGGTGATAGCTGAGCAATTCGGCACGCTTGCCAGCCTCTACCCGGACAGGATCGACCTCGGCCTCGGTCGCGCTCCCGGCAGCGACCAGGTGACCATGCGGGCGATGCGGCGCGACGGCCAGTCGTCTGAACAGTTCCCCCAGGACGTAGTTGAGCTGCAGGGGTACCTGCGCGGCGAATCGGTGATCCCGGGGGTGCAGGCCGTTCCTGGTGCTGGCACCAACGTTCCCCTCTACATCCTGGGAAGCTCGCTTTTTGGCGCCCAGCTCGCTGCGATGCTCGGACTGCCCTTCGCGTTCGCGTCGCACTTCGCGCCGGACTCGCTCTTCGAGGCCGTCAGCCTGTACCGCAGCCAGTTCACCCCATCCGAGCAGCTCGCACAGCCGCACCTTATTGTTGCGGTCAACGCGGTCGCCGCCGATGAGTCAGAGGCCGCGCTGGAGCAGTTCCAGTCCACCCGTCGTACGCGTGTGCGCGGCATGATCTCGCGCGGACCGTCGACGCCGGAGTACTCCGACAGCGACATCGACCAATTCTTGACCACGCCCCAGGGCCTCCAGCTGGCGAACATGATGAAGTACACCGCCGTTGGCACACCCGGCGAGGTGCGCGAATTCCTTGAGGAGTTCGCCAGCACGACGGGTGCAGACGAATTGATCATCGCCCACCAGTCGCCCCAGATCGCCGACCGAATCCGCTCTGTCGCCCTCACCGCCCAGGCGATGAACGGCACACTGGCCACCGCCGGCTGACCTCCCCCCGGCGGGCAACCGGCAGGCCGCTCGGCTTCGTCTGACCGGCGTCGCCCAGATTCTGCAGCCCGCTCCGTGGGTCCTGCCGAGTCGGTGGGCGGCACCGTGCCATGCTGCAACCATGTCAACAACGGATGGCAGCACAGAGCATGTACAACTCGGGCAGCTCGAGGTTCGTTCGGCGGCGCTCGACGATGCCGGCGATTTTCTCGACACCTTTACGAACAACCTGATCGTGCAACCCGCCTTTGTGTCCGATCGGGCGTTGACCGTGCCGCTGATGGGCTGGCGGGTAGTCCACGAGAGCGACGCTACCGCTGACGAAGATGCGCAGCAGGCGCTGGCTGCACCCCATCCCACGAAGGTGGATGCGTGGGTGATCGCCACCCGTGTCTCAACGGACAACGACTTCGCGACCTACCGGTACGATTCTGACCCGGTGACACCGGTGCTGCCGAAAAGCGAACGCCGAGCCCAGCTGAGCCTGGAGTGGCCACTGAACCACACCCAGGAAACCTCACTGGGCGATCTACGAATTGTGCTTGTCAATACATCATCCACGGTGTGGACACCCACTGAACGGGACGACTTCTACGTCACGGGTGTTGTGGAGAGCGACGTCGACGGCAGCGAGGTGGAGGGTGGAGGATTTTTCCTTTACCTGGGCGGCAGCCCCGAAGCGTTCAGCCTGGCGCCGGGGGAGCGGCGTTACCTTTCCGTCGACATCGACCACGAATTTCTCGGCCGTCTCGCGCCCGGCAAATACCTGGTGATGGCGGTCCTGGTCAGCCTCGAGCTGAAATCCGCCACCACGGTCGCCACCCGCCCATAGCCCGGCTGAGGGGCCGCGGGCGATGCACACGGCCCGCTACGCTCGAAGTATGAGTTCCGAGCACCAGTTCCCCGTCCGTCCCAGCGCACCCATCGACCCAGCTTCTGCCGAGAGGCTGGCCGCCGACGGCCTGCGGCTTGGGCTCGTTGATACCGGTGACAACAAAGCCTTCACCGCCTGGTTGCAGGCCGAGGCCCGCGGCTTCCACGAGGGCGAACTGTCGGCGAAGACGGTGGCGGAGCAGCTTGGTCGTATCGGCGGTCGTCGCACCACGGGCGTCTGGGATGACACGGCAGCCCAGCCCGCTTCCCCGATCGCCACCGTCAGTTCATGGTCGAGCGCCCTGACGGTGCCGGGAAATCGCAGTGTCGACTCGTGGGCCATCAGCGCCGTCACCGTTTCGCCCACCCACCGCCGTCGGGGAATTGCCCGAGCCATGCTGGAGTCGGAGCTGCGCACCGCCCACTCGCAGGGTTTCCCCCTTGCCGTACTGACCGTGTCGGAGGCCACCATCTACGGCCGGTTCGGATTCGCCCCCACCGCCATGTCTGTCGACCTGAGTATCGACACCAGCCGGGCGAAGTGGACCGGTCCGCGCCCCGAGGGACGCCTGCACTTCATCACCATCAACCAGCTGCACACCGAGGGACCGGCGCTGCTGGAGAGGGTGCGACCTAATCAGCCCGGCCAGCTGGAGATGTCGACGTTCCACTGGGACCGTATGGTGGGGCTCGTCGGCGACAGCGACGACACCGCGAAGAACCTGCGCGCCGTGCGCTTCGACGACGCCGATGGGGTTGCCCAGGGTTTCGCGCTGTACACGGTCACCCAACAGGGCACCGATTACTTCCGTCACGTCCTCGACGTGAAGTACCTGCTCGGTGTCACGGATGACGCCGCAGCCGCCCTCTGGCAGTTTCTTCTCGAACAGGACCTGGTTGGCATAGTCAACGCTCCGCTTCGCCCGGTGGACGACCCGATCTCCTGGCAGGTGAGCGACTTCCGCGCTGTGTCCCGCACCTCGGAACGCGATCACCTCTGGGCTCGGATTCTCGACGTTCCTGCCGCGCTGTCCGCGCGCAGCTACAGCGCCGCCGTGAGCGTGGTCCTGGACATCTCCGATCCGCTCGGCTTCGCCGACGGGCGTGTGCTGTTGGAGACGGACACCGACGGCGCCGCCACCGTCACCCTGCTCACCGATGACGCCCCGGCGCCGCATTCATCCGCCGCCGTTTCGCTTGGGGTAGCCGACCTGGGCGCGCTTTACTTGGGCGGCGTCACAGCCCATACCCTCGCACGCGCCGGACGTCTCGTCGAGAACACCCCGGGCGGTGTAGCGATGGTGGATGCGGCGTTCCGCTCCGCTTCAGCCCCGTTCTGCGATTTCTGGTTCTAGGCGTGACTGGTCGTGCGGCCGAGTCGGCGGCTTTCCCGAGCTTTTCGAAACTCCATACGTAATCATGGGAATAACGGGGGATGCCGCAACGCTGGCACAGACATGAAACGCATCGGCTTCCTCTCGTTTGGCCACTACCAGGACGTTCCCGGCTCGGTAGTCACCTCCGCCCAGGATGCGCTGGTGCAAACGGTCGAGTTGGCGGTCGCCGCCGAAGAAATCGGTGTCGACGGGGCGTACGTGCGCGTTCACCACTTCGCCCCGCAGTTTGCGTCGCCGTTCCCCCTTCTGGCCGCCATGGGCGCTCGCACCAGCCGGATCGAGCTCGGCACCGGCGTTATCGACATGCGTTACGAGAACCCCCTCTACATGGCCGAGGAGGCGGCGATCACCGACCTGATCAGTAACCGCCGCCTGCAGCTTGGCCTCAGCCGTGGTTCGCCCGAGACCGCACTAAACGGCTACGAGTCGTTCGGCTACGTCCCCACCGACGGGGAGACCGATTCCGACCTTGCCCGCCAGCACACCAGCGTCTTCCGCGCGGCAATCGAGGGTGCTGGGGTTGCCCGGCCCAACCCGCAGATGAGCCGCAGCACCGGCCGCCTACCCATCGATCCGCAGTCGCCCGGCCTCGCCGACCGCATCTGGTGGGGTTCCGGAACCAGGGCCACCGCTAAGTGGACGGGGGAGCAGGGTATGAACCTGATGAGCTCCACCCTGCTCACCGAAGACACCGGCGTGCCGTTCGGGGACCTCCAGGCCGAGCAGATCCAGATCTTCCGCGATGCCTGGAATGACGCCGGGCACAGCACCACACCCCGTGTGTCCGTCAGTCGCAGCATCATCCCCCTGGTCACCGAGACCGATCGCTACTACTTCGGCCTCCGGGGCCAGGCCGAAGCCAAAGACCAGGTCGGCAACCTGGGCGGCACCATGGCCCGCTTCGGTCGCAGCTACATCGGAGAGCCGGACGCCCTGATCGAGGAACTTGCCCAGGACGCAGCGGTACAAGAGGCAGACACGGTCCTGATCACCATCCCCAACCAGCTCGGCGTCGACTACAACGCTCAACTGCTCGAGTCCGTGATCACACACGTCGCACCCGCCCTCGGCTGGCGCTAGCTGGTTCCGCACGCCACAGCTGCCCTGTTTACGTGCCCTTCGGCGGCAACCGGGGCGAATACTGGTTCGCAGGGTGATCCTTGGCTAAAAGAAAAGGTAGGCAAATCCCCTCATCCGTGTCCGACGGTGAACTCGCCCCGCTCAATAGAGTTGGCGTCATGGGAAGCGATTCAGATTTGCCGGGAGAAGGTGGGTTTTATGCCCCTGCGCCATCGGACACACCCACTTATGTAGAACTTGGCACCATAACGGTGGACGGTGAAACGTTCGCTGTGCGGAGGAGCGAGGACGATGGTTCGAACCATTACGACTGGATCTCGGGCCCCAACGCTGGCTACGGCTTCAGCATCTCCCGTGGCTCGGAACCGCGGACCAATGAACAGCACTCGGTCGCGATCCACGGCTTCCTCGCCGAAATTGACCCCGCCACCGGATATCTCTGACACCCGAAAAACCAAGGCTGCGCGCGACCGGGGTTTGTGAGATCGAGCCGGCCTGACCCACCAAGGGTGGGTTAAACGCCGGGGTTCGCCGAACTCGGTGCCGACTCAGCATCGTTTGCCGGCTGGCGGGTAAGCAGGTCGGTATAAGTCGGATTTTTGTCGAACCATTCACCGACGTACCAACACATCGGAACAATGTGGCGGTCGGTGGAGTCCCGCACGTCTGACGCTGCAAACTCGACCAGCTCGGCCGCCAGTCCCTGGCCACGCCTGGCTGGAGTGGTGAAGGTGCGGTTGAACGAGATGGCGCTGCCGTTGATGCGGTAGTCAACGACAGCGGCCAACTCGCCGTCGATGCGAAGTACGTAGCGGGAGGCCGCTGGTTCGTGCCGGAAGTCTTTGCTCACCTAGTCAGCGTATGACGACCAGCCCCGGATCGGCAGCCCGCCACGACCCGAGCCGTGATTGGACGGTTAGTTCTTTCTCTTGCGCTCGCGCCGGGTCTGCGGATCGGGGTCCTCCAACGAGTTCCACTGGGTGGGGTTCACCGCTGACAGGGGGTTGGTGATCGCCTCGAGGGACCGCCTCTCGGCATCCACCCCGAAAACGAACGCCACAACACCACCGATGATCATCATGGCGGCGCCAACGAAGTAACCGACGGTCAGCGGACCACGGTCGGTGCCGTCGCCGATGAGGGTGCCGTACAGGAGTGGAGCGACGGAGCCGGCGATTTGGCCGATCGTGAAGAAGTACGAGATGGCCTGCCCACGAAGTTCGATGGGGAATATCTCACTCACCGTCAGATAGGCGCTCGAGGCGCCCGCCGATGCGAAGAAAAACGCGATGCACCAGAGAATGGTTTGCGTGGCGGCGGTCAATACGTCGGCACTGAACAGGACGGCCGAAAGTGCCAGCACTATTCCTGCAATTCCGTAGGTGAGCAAGATCATCTTGCGTCGTCCCCAGGAATCGAAGAAGTGGCCGAGCAGCAATGGGCCGAGTAGGTTGCCGATGGCGAACGGGAAGAAATAGTACTGCGTCGAGCTCGGGTCGGTGCCGTAGAAGTTCTGCAGCACCAGGGCGTACGTGAAGAAGATTGCGTTGTACAGGAACGATTGTGTGATCATCATCGTTGCGCCAACGAGGCTGCGCTTTGGATACTCCCGGAACAGCACCCCGGCGATCACTCTGAACGGCAGGCTCTTGCTGGCGGTGACCGTCATCGCCTGGCTTTGGTCGACCGGTTCGAGTTCTCGTCCTTCCTCGATGATGCGGCGTTCGATGTCGTCGACGGTCTTTTCCGCTTCCGGTACCCGTCCGTGGGTCATCAGCCACCGGGGAGATTCGGGGATGTGGCGCCGGAGGTAGATGATTGCGAGTCCGAGGATCGGGCCGATGAAGAAGCCGATCCGCCAACCCACGTTCTCGGCGAAAATATCCCGGTCGAGCAGAAACAGGTTCGCGGCGGAGCCGAGCGCTGCACCACCCCAGTAGGTGCCGTTGATTGCGATGTCGACGCGGCCTCGATACCGGGAGGGGATGAGTTCGTCGATGGCGGAGTTGATCGCGGAATATTCTCCGCCAATTCCCATCCCGGCGACAAACCGCAGGACCAGAAGCGAGCCGAGGTTCCACGACAGGCCCGCGAGACCGCTCGCGACGAGATAGATGATCAGGGTGAGGATGAACAGCTTGCGTCGGCCGAGATTGTCAGCCAACCGGCCGAAGATCAAGGCGCCCGCGATCTGCCCGAACAGGTACACGGTTCCGAGCAGTCCCACCTGCTGGGCGTTGAGATTGAACTCGTCGGCGAAACCAGCGGAGGCCACGATCTGGATCTCCAGGCCGTCCAACACCCACGAGAATCCGAGGCCCACTACAATCGACCAATGGAACCGAGTCCACGGCAATCGGTCCATTCTTGCCGGAACGAGAGTGGAAACCGGTCGGTCGTCGACAGGTTTTGCGTTTGTGGACATCAGCTCTCTCCTCGCCTCGCGCGCTCAGGCGCTTCGTGCACGCCGTCGCGCACGCGAGCACATTACGCCGCGGGAGCGGGCGGTTCGAGGGGTGCCCGGTTCAGGTGGACCCACTGGCGCCCGTGGGGAAATGAGGACTATTGTGCGGCCATGGTCGCTACCCGTTTAAAAATGATCGCCACGGTCGTCGGAATCTCCGGAATCGTAGTCGCCGGCCTGGCGGGCTGCGGCTCGGATAGGGGAGCAAAACCCACCGCCTCCGCAAGCAGTACGGCCACATCGGTCACCCCGTCGAGTACCCCGAAATCAACCGCCAGCACCGCCACATCGTCACCGACGGCATCATCTATACCGGGGGATGCCGCTGGCCCGGGTTGTGCCGCTACCCCGGATGCAGTGATGCCGGCGGCAGCCACAACCGCGCAGATCGCCGACATCGACGGGGACGGGCTCGCCGACACGGAGTGGATGTCAGAGTCCCCGGAGTTCCGCTACGGCATCACGACTGCCTCTGGGGCGACGTTCTCGCTCCGGGACGAGCTGGCCGGACCCGCAAGCCACAATGGCTGGACCGTGACACTCAACAACGGCGCCATTGCCACCGTCCTCGACGACGGCCGAACGGCCCAGCTGTACGCCGTTGTCCAGTGCTCTTTCACCACCCCGGCCGGGGTCAACGCGCAGCCTTACGAATTCGACATGCAGAATTTGCGCGGCAATGGCACGGGGGTGGGTTGCCGGATCATCGACGGCGGTGTGTGGCTCGGTGGATACCAGATCGCTACAGCGGCCGACGGCACCCGCACCGTCACTTTCACCGAGGTGCGGCTCGCCCCCGACGGATCATCGGCGACGAACGGTGATGTAGCCGCCGTCGCCACAAATGTCAGCGAGGACGACCCGGATGTGGTTGTCGCCCAGCGCTCGAGTTGCCTCGACGCCCCCGTGGTGTCGACCAGCGGGAAATAGTAAGCCGGCAGAAGCTCACGCCCCGTGGGACCAACCGTAACGGCGGCAACCGCCAGTGTCGGCGACCGCCGCTAGCCTGAACCCCATGAAGATCCTTCACACGTCCGACTGGCACATCGGCCGCACGTTCCACGGGCACTCCACCCTGCCCAACCTGAAAATCGTTCTGGCAGCCCTTGTCGAGGTGGTGCGGGTGAACGGTGTCGACGCGGTCGTCGTCTCCGGGGACATCTTCGATTCGGCGTCCCCGGCAGCCGAAAACTATGAGGTGCTCACCGAAGCGCTCGGCGACCTCCGTGCCGCAGGGGCCACCGTCGTCCTCACGAGTGGCAACCATGACTCCGCTACGCGGCTTGGTTTCCAATCAGGATTCGCTGGCTTCGCCGGTATTCACGTCATCACCCGCCATGACCAGCAACTCTCACCGGTCACACTGGTCGATGAGCACGGGCCGGTCCACTTCTACGGCATACCTTTTCTTGAACCATCGTTGGTTCGCCATCACTATCCCGAAGCGACTCTACGCACACACACTGACACCCTCAGCTTTGTGATGGGCCGCATCCGCGCGGACATTGCCGCGCGTGGCGGACGAAGTGTTGTGCTCTCGCACTGTTTCGCCGTCGGTGGCCAAGCCGGAACGACACTACCCACGATCGCGGGCACCGAAGCAACCGACGTTGAGCGCGACATCACCTCCGGCGGGCTCGATTTCGTTCCGGCCAGCGTCTTCGACGGCCCCGACTACGTCGCGCTCGGCCACATCCACGGCCAGTCGACACTTACCAATCGGGTCCGTTACAGCGGCGCCCCGCTTCACTACTCGTTTTCGGAAGCCGGCAAGCCTCGCGGCGGTTGGCTTGTCGACCTAGACGAAAACGGGCTCGGGGAGGTGCTGTGGGTCGATCTGCCCATTCCCCGTGCTCTCACCGTGTTGCACGGCACCCTCGACGAGCTTCTCGCCGACACTACGACGGGCGACAACTGGATCTCCGCCGTCCTTACCGACCAGGTACGTCCCATGGACGCCATGCGTCGCCTACAGGCACGTTTCCCGTTCTGTGTGACCCTCGAACACCGACCCGAATTTGACGGTAGTTCCGCTCCATCCACGTATACGGAACGGGTGCGGGCAAAATCAGATCACGAGATCGTCGCCGGGTTTCTCGAATACGTCCGCAATGGTGCCGGACCCAATGATCTTGAACAGAGGCTGATAGCCGAGGTCATCACCGCCCAGCGCACGGCCGAGTCCGGCGCGTAGGAATAAGGGACAAGGGGCAGGCAGCAGACATCATGCGCATCAAACGACTCACCATTGCCGGTTTTGGACCGTACAAAAACGAACAACACGTCGACTTCGAACAATTCGAAGACGACGGGATATTCCTGATCACCGGGAAAACTGGCGCGGGTAAATCCAGCATTCTCGACGCGATCTGCTACGCCCTCTATAACTCCGTTCCCCGCTACGAAGGCACGCAGCAGCAATTACGCAGCGACCATTGCGACGTCGCTGATCCGACATTTGTGGAGCTCGAGTTCAGTGTCAACGGCATCGACTATCGGGTGCATCGCACACCCGAATACGAACGACCGAAGCAACGCGGAGCAGGCGTCACCAAGCAGGCGGCGACCGCGGAGCTCTTCCAATGGGTGAACGACACCTGGCAGGGCCGCTCGGCCCGCGCCGTCGACGTCGGCCGTGACCTGGACACCATCCTCGGATTGACCAAGGACCAATTCCTTCAGGTGGTGTTGCTGGCGCAAAACCGTTTCCAGAGATTCCTCAAAGCCAATAACGACGAACGCCAGGCTGTGCTGCGCACGCTCTTCGGCACTCGACGCTTCGACCAGATCGAAACCCTCCTGGTCGATCGTCGCAAAGTCCTCGAGGGGCAACTGTCTCACCAGCTCGAGGAACTGAGCCGCCAGGCACGCCAAGTGAGCGACCTTCTCCAGGACGATTCACCTATTCCAGAAGAGCCGTCCCCGGAATGGTTCGAGTCGGCGGTGCAGACCCTGTCCGACCAGCTGGAATCAGCTACGACCGCCAGCGCTGCCACCGACACCGCGGTGTCGGAGGCCGACACCGAACACCAGCAGCAACTGGCGCGGCGGCGCGGCCAGGAACGCCGCACCGCCGCGGCAGCCGCTCTACTCACCCTGCGGGGTGCTGCTGGGACGATCGCAGTAGACACGGGAACCCTCGACCTTGCCCGACGGGCAAATACGGTGTGGTCCCACATCGAGGCGCGTCGCGCCGCCGACAAAGAACTTGACGCGGCGCTCAGCGATGAATCCGTGGCGCGACAGGCATACGCCGCCGTAGCAAGCGGCCCTGTCTCCGCCGACGAACTGGCGCAGAGACTGGATGAACTCACTCGGCAACTCGGCGCCCTAACGGACGTTCTCGCGGACGAGCAGCGGCTGCCCGACCTTGCACAATTCGTCGCCGCCGCGGGAGCGGAAGCATCACGCTGCGCCGAGGCAGTCACCGAGGGTGGAGCACAGGTCGAATCGATCCCGCGACAACTGGCGGAGGTCGCCGAGGAGATTTCAGCCCTCCAGGTTCATGCGGCGCGTACCCCCGATCTGAAGGAATCTGCCGACAGGCTCGCTGCCGCTGTTTCGGCTGCCCGGCTTGCAGTGTCCCTTGGCGAGCAGAAGGTCGTCGCCGACGCCGCCGAGCGGGCTGCGAGCGCCGTTCACACTCGGGCGGCCATCGCCCTTGACGACCTCCTGGAGGAACGACTGAGCGGGCACGCCGCTGAGCTTGCCCTGTCCCTTGTTGATGGGGAGCCGTGCGCCGTCTGCGGTTCCCCCGAACATCCCGCACCGGCAAAGGCCACCGGCTCAATCGTGACAGAGGCGGACATAAAGTCGGCGCGCGCGGCGCTTGCCACGACACGAGTCGGCTTGGATTCCGCAGCGGCGACCAGCCAGCAGATCACGGATCGGCACGTCGACGCCATTGCTCGGTCGGACGGTAAATCCGTTGAGGTGCTGGTGGAGGCGCATACCGCCGCCACGAACGAGCTCGCGCGTGCACGGGCAGCGGGGGACAGGGCCGAGGCACTTGGTTCCTCGATCGCTGCCCTCCAGGTCAAACTAGATGGCGCGCGGCGGAATCTTGCGGCGCGGGCCGTCGAGCGTGACAACGCGTTGCGCCGGCTAGCTGAAACGGAGTCAGAGCAGCGGACGATCGCCGGGCGGGTTGAGGGCCAACGGGCGGGATTCCCGTCCGTCAGCGATCGAGTCTCTTCCCTGACATCGCACCGCGAAATCACCCAGCGTCTCGCCAACACAATTACCAGCACGGAAAACCAGCGGATCACCCAGGAACGCGCTATTTCCGCCTTGAAGCTTCAGCTCCTCGACCACGGATTCGCCAACGACGCCGCCGCCGACGCTGCGCGGAGAACAGCGGCGGACGTTGCTGCCCTCGAAAAGGGCATCCGCGACCACGACCAGGCCATCGCTACGGCCCAGGCGACCCTCGCCGAGGCCGAGCTTGCCGCGCTGCCCGTTGACGTCATCGACCCCGGCCCTGCCGCAGAACGTCTCTCAGAACTCCGGAGGATACGCGATGTTGCTCTCACCCGGCGCAGCTCGCTCGCCGAGAGGTTGGCCTCCGTGAAGCGCATCTGCGGTGTTGCCCAACGTGATTACGCCGGGTCGTCCCTACTGCGGCAGGAGCACAACAATCTTCGCCAACTGGCCAGCGCTGTCCAGGGATTCGAGCCGAACACCAAACGGATGCGCTTGGAGACCTACGTACTGGCCGCTCAGCTTGAAGAGATCGTGGCCGCCGCTAATGCTCGTTTGCGCACCATGACCGCCGGCCGGTTCAGCCTCGAACACGACGACGCCGTCCAGTATCGCAACACGCGTTCCGGGTTGGGACTTGCGATTCTTGACGCTCACACGGGTCGCTCCCGTCCCACCCATTCGCTTTCGGGTGGTGAGACCTTCCTCGCATCCCTCGCCCTGGCTCTTGGCCTGGCCGAGGTCGTGACAAACCAAGCGGGCGGCATCACCCTCGACACACTGTTCATCGACGAGGGGTTCGGCTCTCTCGACGGTGAGACCCTCGAGACCGCAATGAGCACCCTCGACAGCCTCCGTTCCGGTGGGCGAACAATCGGGCTGATCAGCCATGTCGACACCATGAAAGAGCAGATCGTCTCGCACCTGCGTATCACGATCACCGATCAAGGATTCAGCGAGATCGAACAGTGATGGCGGCCCCACCACCCCGAACCGGTAAGTTGGCACCGTCGGGGGACGTCACCGGGCAACCGTGAAAACATGCACAACGCGCGGCGCGTTATTGGGGCAGTGGGCCGTAACGCATGGGAAAGAGCAGTGATGAGTGATTCCACCGGTCGTACCCCCGCGAGCACCTTGTTGGCCAGGCTTCCTCCCCGGCTCAGCGCACGCCGTCTGTTTTGGAGCGGCGTAGTACTGCTGGTCACCGGTGTGGTCGTGCAGAACTACCTGTTCTTGGCACTCTTCGCCATCGTCGGAGAAGACGGGCTGAACTACCCGGGGGTCAGCACAGTGACCTCCACACTGTCACTGCTGCTCACGCCGCTCGGAGCGGGCTTCCTTGTGGTTTCTTTCGTCGGCCGTTCCCTCGAGCGCCGCCGTGTCATCTCGGCGCGTCGGGTGTCAGTGGCACCCCGAACGATTTCGCCACCCGCGCTCACCGCGCCGGTCCTCCTGATCATCGGTACCCTGCTCACCATTCTGGGGACAGTGTTGACCCTCAATCTTGGGCAGTGGGTGAGCGAGATGGCCACGCATACGAGTATCGCCGGGGATCTGCTGTCGATCTTCGGCGGACCGCTGCAATCCGCACTCCTGCCGTTGGGCCTCTTTCTGGTCCCCACATCGTTTGTTGTGCGGCTGATCGACGCGGAGACCGACGAACGCGCGGGTGACGGACCGCTCGGACCCGGCACATTGCCACACACCACCCGACGTTGACGGCGAACGGTCATCCAGCGCCGAGTAGCACCAATTTGACGTCGACGGCGTCTGTTTTTACGACACGCCCGGACTCCGAGACGTAACGAAGCGCGAGTATGTCGCCGCTGCGGGTGTCAACGAAATTATGCCGGAGGCGCGACTCTGTCGGCCGGTTGCGTGAACCCCACTGCGACAGAGCACCGAGGACAAGCCTGAGTTCACGACCAGCGGGTGTAAGCACGTACTCTTCTCGTTCCCTTTCACCGCTGTCCCGGTAGGGCTGCCGATCTAGGACCCCATACTCGACCAACGTGGACAGACGCTCCGCCAGGACGTTCTTAGCTATCCCCAGCGCCGCCTGAAACTCGGAAAAACGAGTAGCGCCAGTTGATGCCTCCCGAATGATGAGCAACGACCATTTTTCGCCAACAACTTCAAGGCTCAGCGCAATGGGACAGTTCGGATCTTTCCCGAGGGGCATGGTCATAACTCAATATTAGAGGGCTGAGTTCTCATTCGCTACCGAGACTGGTAGGTTGACTGGGAACAGCCCAGACTGCGCGATGGAGTGTCAGGTCGAAGAGCGCCGTCACCCGGCACAACGAAAGCAGATCCCGTGCGCACCCTCAGCCAACCCGCCAGCTTCTGGGTGTCAGCAGCCGTCGTCGCCCACGCATTGTGGACCAGCGCGGCACCCAGCATCACGTATCCGCTCTATGCGGTGGAGTGGGGCCTTAGCCCGGCCATTATTACTGCCATCTTTGCGGTGTACCCGGTGGCATTGGTGCTAGCACTTTTGTTTCTCGGTGACCTGTCCGATTTCATCGGACGTCGGGCGACGCTGCTGCTCGGACTCGCCGCGTCCTTCATCGGCGTGTTGTTATTTGCGGTTGCTCCGTCGGTTGCCTGGGTATTTGTGGGGCGTGCATTTATGGGGATCGGAGTAGCGCTGAGCCTCAGCCCGGCGTCGGCGGCGATGATCGAATTCAGTCCGCCCGGGCAGGTCAAACGCGCCAGTTCGATCGCGACGGCCGCTACCGCTGTTGGGCTCGCTCTAGCGGTTCTGGTCGGCGGGGCACTGATCCAGTACGCTCCGTTCCCCACGCACCTGAACTTCTGGGTACTGCTCTCCGTTATCACCGCTCTTTTCGTGGCAACTTTCTTCCTCCCGCGCCACACCCCGGGGGAGAATGCCGCGCCGTGGCGAGTGACACTGCCGCATATCCCGCGTGGATTGCGCGGAACTTTCGCCACGGCTGCTATCGCTGTGACCGGGGCATACGCGATCGGCGCCCTTATGTTGTCCCTCGGCGCGCAGATCGCAAAGGAACTGATTGGGTCGAACAATGCCCTTGTCAGCGGGGCGATCCTTGCGCTCTTTGCTGTGGTAGTCGGAGTTGTCGCCACCGTTTCCAAGGGTGTCAAAGCGACATCGGCGATCTCCATCGGGGGACTTGCCACGGCCGGCGGAATGGTTCTCCTCGTCCTGTCGTCCACGATTCATTCCCTCCCGGTCTTCCTCGCTGCATCCAGCATCTGCGGACTCGGCTATAGCCTCCTGTTCCTCGGCGGGCTCACTCTGATCAGCGAGCAGGCGCCTGCGCATCACCGCGCGGGGACGCTCTCCGCTGTATATCTCGTCGCATACCTGATGCAAGGCATCATTGCCCTTGCGCTCGGCGGCGCGGCCACCGAGCTCGGCCTGCAGTCGGCCATCGATCTCGGCTCTCCGTTCATTGCTCTGATCGCTGTCGGCGCCCTCGTCCTCGCCGGACTCGCCCGGCGTCGCGATGTCGGTACCGGGCTTTCAGACACTGTTCCATCGCCCTGACTGCGTATGGGCGATGTGGGGGAGCAGCGTTCTCGCGAACCCCGTGAGGGTAACGAACGAAATGTCAGCATGGGAACACCAGCAGGGTACTCGTCGCCGTCGCCACCAGCTTGCCGTTGGAATCATGGACTGTCCCCTCGGCTAAGGCCACCCGCGTTCCTGGTTTGCTCACCCGCCCGACCGCCGTCAGCTGGCCAGTGTGGATGAAGACGGGTCGAAGGTAGCTGACGGTGATGTCAACGGACGTGTGCCCCTGACCGCTGGGAGTGCGGACTGAACGGCGGAGCCGAGCACCGAATCCAGAAGGGCACAGACCGCTCCACCGTGCACGGCACCAATCGGGTGGTACATCGATTCGTCCGGGTCACAGTGGAATGTCACCTGACCGGCCTCCGCCGAGACTGCGCGCATCCGAAGCAGGATCACGATGGGTGGAGGCGGCACAGAACCATCGATCAGTGCTCGGATGTAGTCGAGCCCGCTCATCGTCTTCGATGTCGCCGTGCCGATGTGGGGATCGTTCCAGCTCCACATCCTCTGGCGCAGTTCAGCGATGGGAGTATTTTTGGTGTCGCTGCTCATACGATCCTCTCCATTCGCCAGCCTGAAGGCGCAAGCTCCGATGCGCGCGTATTCCAACACGTCGGCCCATCCGGCGCTTCCGGACCGTCACCACCGCTACGCTCGAAGGCATGGTCCAGCAAAAACGCCTCGGCATCGCCGCCGAAATCGCCCGCTCCTGGTTGCTCGTCTCCGCGACGCGGAAGGAAACGTTTGCTGCGGCAGCGTCCTCCCACGCCGATCAAATCATTCTCGACATCGAGGATGCGGTCGACCCGAAGCTCAAGCCCGGAGCGCGCGCGGACGTGGTGGAGTACCTGGAAAACGGCGGCACGGGATGGGTGCGCATCAACGACCACACCACAAACTTCTGGTCGGATGATGTGGACGCCCTGGCCGGGTTACCCGGGCTGACTGGCGTCATGCTCGCGAAGACCGAGTCACCTGCCGATGTCACCGAGACCTTCGACCGGCTGCGTGGCGCAGTACCGGTGCTTGCGCTGATTGAATCGGCCCTCGGCATCGAGGAGGCGACGTCCATTGCGAAGGCTCGTGGAGCATTCCGCCTTGCATTTGGCAGTGGCGATTACCGCAGGGATACCGGGACCAGCGCCGACAACCTCGCGATGGCCTATCCGCGCTCTCGCTTGGTCGTTGCCAGCCGTATCGGAAACCTCCCTGGCCCGATCGATGGTCCTACCGTCGGCTCCAGCCATCCCGTCCTGCGCGAGCAGTCGGCAATGGCAGTCGCCCTCGGCTTGACCGGCAAGCTTTGCCTCGATCTCGATCAGCTTCCCGTAATCAACGAGGTCATCAGCCCGACGCAGTCCGACGTGGTGTGGGCACGCACCTTCCTCGAGGACTTCGAAGCTCGCGGGCGAGTTATCCGCGATGGCAGTGACCTGCCTCGCCTTGGTCGCGCCCAGAAGATCGAAAAGCTCGCCGTCGCGTTCGGTATCAACCCAGCCTGACCAGGACCTCACCCGTGAGTTCACCCGATTTCAGCAACCAGGACAACGGCATCGCGAACCGCTATACCGCCGATGGGGAATTCCTTGAAACTCTGCCGCGACCGGACCTGGCCTCAGCTCTAAATCTCGAGCCCCACCCTGAAGGTGGCTGGTATCGCCGGACCTGGGCATCGCCGGTTTCCGTCGACGTGAGCGAAGACGATGGTTCGGTCCGCCGACGGGCGACCGCAACCGTCATCAT
>JAODAO010000038.1 GCA_025463465.1 Glaciihabitans sp.
CCTCCCGGCGTACCAAAAAGCCGGTTTTCCTGTCGTCGGAATCTACAACCGCACGTTCTCCCGGGCGGAGGCGCTGGCCGTCGACTTCGACATCCCGAACGTCCACGGCACGGTGCAAGAAGCGGTGGATGCCGCGCCGGCCAGCGCCGTATTTGATCTCGCCCTGATGCCCGAGCAGTACCTCGAGGTGCTCGAGCAGCTGCCGGATGGCGCTGCGGTGCTCATCCAGAAGCCCCTCGGCAACGACCTCGCCACCGCGCGGCAGATCGTCGCGCTCTGCCACCGCAAAAATCTCGTTGCCGCCGTCAACACGCAGCTGCGTTTCGCCCCCTACGTGCAGGTGGCGCGGGCACTCATCGCGGCCGGCTCCATCGGCGAGCTGTATGACCTGGAGATCCGGGTGGCGGTGGACACCCAGTGGAGCCTGTTCCCGCACGTGCTCACCATGGAGCGGCTCGAGATCAACATGCACAGTGTCCATTACCTCGACCTGGTGCGCTCGTTCCTTGGTGATCCAGACTCGGTCAGCGCCAGCACGGTGCGGCACCCGCTCAAGACCCACGCCAACTCCCGCTCCACGATCATCCTGCGCTACCGCGATCGCAAAATCCGGGTCGTCATCAACACCAACCACGACCACGAGTTCGGCCCGCAGTACGAGGAAAGCTACATCAAGTGGGAGGGCACCCTCGGCGCCGTCCGCGCCCAGATGGGCCTGCTGATGGACTACCCGCGCGGCGGAGAAGACAAACTCGAATTTTCACTCCTGACGGACAAGGCCGCCGGCTGGCAGCCGCTCGCGTTTGAGGGCTCCTGGTTCCCCGACGCGTTTATTGGATCGATGGGCACCCTGCAGCGTTTCGTCGAGGGCTCCATCCCCACCTTGCCCACCAGCATCGACGACGTCATCCACACCATGGAACTGGTTGAAGCTGCCTATCAATCAGAGGACCACGAAGGCATCTCGCTGGGCACCCCCACTGCGTTGGACACACTCACGCTGCACTACGATGCGACCACGCTCCAACACGTCACCGAATCAAACACCACCACCACGCACCACAACACCAAAGGAACCTCCCTGTGAAATTCGCACGCCTCGGCGAAGTCGGCTCCGAGACCCCGGTCCTTCAGGCCAACGGGCTCAGCTACGACCTCAGCAGCATCACCCCCGACATCACCGGCGACTTCCTCGCCAGCGGAGGAGTGGCCACGGCCGCGGCCGCCCTCGATGCGGGCGAACTGCCCGAACTCGCCGGCGCCGACAGCCTGCGGGTGGGAGCCCCCATCGCGCGACCCGGCAAAATCGTGTGCATCGGTCTGAACTACAGCGACCACGCCGAGGAAACCGGAGCGACCGCACCCGACGAACCCGTCATCTTTATGAAGGACCCCTCCACCATCGGCGGGCCCTTCGACAACGTGCTCATCCCACGCGCTTCCGTCAAAACGGACTGGGAGGTGGAACTCGGTGTTGTCATCGGCGCCGAGGCCCGCTACCTGGAATCCGAGGCCGACGCCGACGCCTGCATCGCCGGCTACGTGCTCTCCCACGACGTCTCCGAGCGGGAGTTCCAGCTGGAGCGCGGCGGCCAGTGGGACAAGGGTAAAAGCTGCGAGACCTTCAACCCCCTCGGCCCGGTGCTGGTCACCAGCGACGAGGTCACCGACCCGCAGGCCCTCGGCCTGCGCCTTTGGGTCAACGGGGTGGAACGCCAGAACGGTACAACCGCCACCATGATCTTCGGAATCCGCCATATTGTCTGGTACCTCAGTCAATTTATGGTCCTGCAGCCCGGCGACCTCATCAATACCGGAACTCCCGCCGGTGTTGCCCTCGGCCAACCCGACAAACCGTACCTGCGCGCCGGTGACGTGGTCGAACTAGAAATCGACGGCCTCGGCCGTGCCCGACAGGAGCTGGTGCAGGCATGAGCGAATTTTCTGGCCTGGTAGCTGTAGTCACCGGCGGTGCCTCCGGCATCGGCCTTGCCACGGCCGTCGCCCTCACCGAACGCGGTGCAACCGTTGCCGTGCTCGACCTCAACACCGACACCCTGCCGGAGTCCCTGCACGGCTTCACCGCCGACGTCTCCAACCGCGAATCGGTGGATGTTGCCATCGCCGCCGTCGCGGAGAAGCTCGGCGGCATCGACATCCTCGTTAACAACGCGGGTATCAGCGCCGTCGGAACCGTTGAGGACAACTCCGACGAGGACTGGGCGCGGGTCCTGAATATCAACGTCATCGGCGTCGCACGGGTCACCGCCGCCGCGTTGCCGTGGCTGCGTAAATCCGAGGCAGCGTCGATCGTAAACCTCTGCTCCATCGCCGCCCTGAACGGGCTACCCCTGCGCGCCCTCTACGGGGCATCGAAGGGCGCGATCCTGGCCCTCACCTACGCGATGGCGACCGACCACATCCGCGAGGGAGTCCGCGTCAACTGCGTAAGTCCCGGCACCGTCTCCACCCCGTTCGTGGAGCGCATGCTGGCCGGCTTCGCCGACCCCGTTGCCGAACGAGCCGCGCTCGACGCCCGCCAGGCCACCGGCCGGATGGTCACCCCCGAGGAGGTCGCCGGCGCGATCCTGTATCTCGCCAGCCCGCTATCGGGATCAACCACCGGAACGGCGCTGGAAGTCGACGGGGGAGTGCACACCCTGCGGGTCCGCCCGATCGCCGCGGGCTAGGAGAGCCACCGTGCAGCGGATCGCGTCGGTGATTGGGATCGCCCCGGAAAACGTGGTGGAGTACGAGCGTCTGCACGCCGACGTCTGGCCGATGGTGCTGGCGCGGCTGGCGGCCAGCCACATCGGCAACTACTCGATATACCGGCACAACGACTTGCTGTTCTCGTACATGGAGTACACCGGCGACGACCTCGACGCCGACATGGCCGCGATCGCCGCCGACCCGGAAACGCAACGTTGGTGGGCGATCTGCGAACCACTGCAGGTTGCCCTTGAGGGTCGTGCCGAAGGTGAATGGTGGCAAACCCTGCCCGAGGTGTTTCATTTCGATTAGCGACGTCGATGGGCGACAATACTCCGGTGGTTCTTACCTTTAACCCCGCCATCCGTCTCACGCAGGCGACAACGGCCGGGGACGATTTCCGGGGAGATCCCTGGTTCATCGTATGAAAGTGCCCCCTGGACTGGGGCCGGGAGTTTGCGGCGCTGAAACCTAGTATTCGGTTATGCCCTTGAACTTTGTTGCCATTGATTTCGAGACAGCCAATTTCGATCGCGCGTCCGTGTGCGCGGTAGGTCTCACTAAGGTTGTGGACGGCCGAGTCTCGTCGACCGAATCGTGGTTCGTCTGCCCACCCACCGGACTCGACTTCACCAACACCTACCTGCACGGGATCGGCCCGGCGCAGGTGGCCGGCGCTCCCTCGTGGTTCGACACCCTGAGGCGGATCAAGACTCTGGCTGACGGAGCTCCTTTGGTTGCATACAGTCCCTTCGACAAGGGTGTTTACAACGCCGCCAACAACCTCACGGAAACTCCGCCCGCAGGTTTCATATTCCTCGATGCCCTCGCCATAGTGCGTAACCATTGCCAGCTTCCCAGCCATCGGCTCCCGCTCGTCGTCGAGTACTTCGGACTACCGGGGTTTAACCATCATGAGGCTGGCGCCGATTCGCTGGCGTGCGCTTTGATCACTTTGAGGGTGGCGGAGGAGCGCGGGTTGGAGACGGTTGAGGAGTTATGGGCTTCAGTTCCTGCACGAACCCAAACCCGGTCGAACAGGACCCGCGTGTATGCCAAGAAGGCCGACCTCCCGCAACCCAGCGCGGAGGCAGACCCCGGACACCCACTGTTTGGCGAGGTGGTGTGTTTCTCTGGCGACCTGGACAGCTACACGCGTCCCGAGGCCCAAAAACTTGTCGCGTCTTTCGGAGCCACGATTTCTAGTGGCGTCACAAAGAAGACAAGCCTGGTTGTTATGGGAGGGTTCGACCCGTCAACTCTCAGGGAGGGAGCGACGCTTAGCTCGAAAATCCAGCGCGCTCAAGATCTCGCAGCCAACGGGCAGCCTGTCGAAATAGTTACTGAGCAGACGTTCCTCGAAATACTTTCGCTCGCCTGAGTTTCGGTTTGGGCCGTCCCGCTAATTAACGAGGGTGTACGCGCTCTGACCGGTGTCGGTCCCGATGCTGCGGAGTCCATTGTGCGAGGCGGCACGAAGAATAGAGGTTGCGACAATCCCCACGGCGGCGAGGAATGCCAAAGCGATGAGAATCAAAAGCCAAGTCATGGATTGAGAGTAACTTTTTTAGATGTTTGTGCTCCCAGCACACGCCCACCATACGCACAGTGGCAAGAGGGAATTTATTCAGGTCCGACTGT
>JAODAO010000418.1 GCA_025463465.1 Glaciihabitans sp.
CGCGTTCCACCACGTAGTTTCCCGAGGTGGAACCCACGATGCCGAGGGAGCTGAGGATGGGTACCCCGGCGCCGATCATGGTGGCGAAGTTGCGGGAGAAGCGGGCGATCGCGATCTTCGCCAGCAGGGGGCCGAACACCGGAAGGCGCAGCAGCCACGGGTCGACAACCCTGCGCACCCGTTCGGTGTTTTTGTTCTTCCCCCACCACACCGCGAACACCACACCGGCGACGACAAGCACCGGGGCCAGCCAGATCATGATCTGGGAGAAGGTAACAAGGATGCGCGTGGGCAGCGGCAGCTCACCGTCGAAGTCCTCGAACATCCCCTGGAACACGGGCACGATGAACACGAGCATGCCGATCACGGCGACGATCGCGATCACCAGTACCACTACGGGATAGGTCAGGGCCGCCTTCACGGTGGAGCGCAGCTTCACCTCGGCCTCGTAGTTCTGCGCGACCGATTCCAGCGAACGCTCAAGGAATCCCCCGGTCTCGCCGGCGCGAATGAGGTTGAGCAGAAGCGGCGGAAAGTCACCCGGGTGTTTGGCTAGCGCCTCCGATAGGGACATCCCCGTTTCTACGTCGGTCCTCACTACGGCGAGGGTCATCCGCAGCTGGTGGCTCTCCGTTTGCTCCGCGACGATGGTCAGCGCCCGCAGCAGGGTGAGGCCTGAGGAGATCATGGTGGACAGCTGGCGGCTCATCACGGCGAGGTCGCTCAGGCGGGTCTTCTTTTCGAAGATCTTCAGGGTGATCTCACGGTTCAGCCCGGTCCCGGCCGGTGCGCGTTCAATCGCGGACGGCGCGATGCCCATTCCCCGCAACCGGTTGGCCACCGCGGCCTCGGTGCGGGCGTCGAGGCGACCGCCCACGGCCTTGCCGGCAACGGTGGTTCCTTTGTATGCCCAGCTTTGCAGCTCGGTGATCGTCATCGGGGGTTGTCGGATTCAGAGAAGGCGTCCCCGTAGTCGACGCCACCGGCGGCGATCGGGGCGGTGCCGGCCGGCGAGGTGCGCTGGATCAGCGCGGTGAGCGCGGCAACGTCGCGCGCCTTCTCCACGGCGGCGGCGTGGCTGATGGTGCCGATGTCGACCAGCTCGGCGAGTTTCTGGTCGAGGGTGTGCATGCCGTGGTCCCGACCGGCCTGCATCGCCGAGGTGATCTGGTGGGTTTTGCCCTCCCGAATCAGGTTCGCAACGGCGGGGGTGCTGACCAGCACCTCGGTGGCGACAACCCGGCCTTCCCCCACGGCGCGGGGCACCAGGGTTTGGCTGACCACACCCTGCAGGGTCGCGGCCAGCTGGGAGCGCACCTGCGACTGCTGGTGCGGCGGGAACACGTCGATGATCCGGTCGATGGACTGGGCTGCGTCCCGCGTGTGCAGGGTCGCGAACACCAGGTGGCCGGTCTCTGCGGCGGTCAGCGCCACCGAGATGGTCTCGTGGTCGCGCAGCTCGCCGATCAGGATCACGTCGGGATCCTGGCGCAGCACGTGTTTCAGCGCCGACGCGAAGCTGTGGGTGTCCGGGCCCACCTCCCGCTGGGTGACGAGGCACTTTTTGTTGGTGTGCAGAAACTCGATCGGATCCTCGACCGTCACGATGTGGTCGGTTCGGGTGCGGTTGACGAGGTCAATTAGCGCGGCCAGCGTGGTGGACTTACCCGAACCGGTCGGCCCGGTGACGAGGACAAGGCCGCGGGGCAGGGCGGCGAACTTTCCAATGGTGTCGGGCACCCCGAGTTCGGCAAGCTGCTTGATTTCGGTGGGGATCAGCCGGAACGCCGCGCCCACGATGCCGCGCTGCTGGTACAGGTTCACCCGGAACCGTGCCGTTGGCGACAGGGTGATCGCGAGGTCGAGCTCAAGGTTCTCGGCGAATTCGTGCTCCTGGTCGACGCTGAGGATGCTCAGCAGCGCCGCCGTCACCTGCTCCGCCGACCAGGGGGTGCTTCCCCCCAGCACACGAAGGTGCCCGTCGATGCGCACCATGGGCGCCGCGTTGCCACTGAGGTGCAGGTCGGAGGCTCCCAGCACCAGCACCTGCTCCAGCGCTGCCACCAGCGCCGGGCTGCTGCCGGCGGCAAGGCCGGATCCCCGCGCGTACGGCGAGGCGATGCGGGCGCGGGCGACGTCGCTCGGGTCGTACTGCGGGTCGTCGATCGGTGTGACGAGCGGGATGTCTGACACCAGCGGCTTCGGCTCGGCCAGCGGCAGCTGGTACGGGCGGGTCGGCGGCTGGGCGGGATCGGAGGCGACGGGAGGAACGCCGGTGAAGGTACTACGCGCGAAGGCCGGGGCGGAGATCACCCAGGGCTGCGCATCCACCATCGCGGCAGGAAGGTCGTCGCGGTGGGAGTGCAGGTGCGCCTCGGGGTGTTCCTCGGCCTCCAGCTCCGCCTCGATCTCCCGCTCGATCTCGAACAGGGGCGGCGGGGAGGACGCCCGGCGAAGGCTCGCCCTGGTCGGGTAGATCTCCCCCGTCGCGGAGGTCAGCAGGGCACCGGGCGCCGAGGTGGGTACGGAGAACGGTGGGTCAAAGCTCGGGCTGTTCATGATGGGTCCCCTCGGTTCGGTGATGCACCTTGCGGCGCGGTATGAC
>JAODAO010000043.1 GCA_025463465.1 Glaciihabitans sp.
ACGCCGTCCGCGGAACGCGGACCGAGGCCGTCATCACGAAGATCGACCTCGACGTCCCGCCCGCCGACGTCCCCGACGCGTACCTGCGCCTGCACCTGCTCAGCCACCTGCTGGCGGAGCCGAACACGATCAACCTCGACGGCATCTTCGGCCACCTGCCCATCGTCGCCTGGACCACCGCGGGCCCCGTCCACCCCGACGACTTCAGCCGCCTGCGCCCCGCGCTGCAGCGCGCGGCGATCTCGGTGACCGGCATCGACAAGTTCCCGCGCCTGCTCGACTACGTCACCCCGGAACGGGTGCGCATCGCCGACGCCTCACGGGTGCGCCTCGGGGCTCACCTCGCCCCCGGCACCACCGTGATGCACGAGGGTTTTGTGAACTTCAATGCCGGCACCCTCGGCACCTCCATGGTCGAGGGCCGCATCTCGCAGGGTGTTGTTGTTGGCAACGGTTCGGACATCGGCGGCGGCGCCTCGATCATGGGAACCCTGTCCGGCGGTGGCACCGAGCGGGTGTCCATCGGTGAACGCGCCCTGCTCGGTGCGAACTCCGGCATCGGGATCTCCATCGGGGATGACAGCGTTGTAGAAGCGGGGCTGTATGTCACGGCGGGCACTAAGGTACTGGTCGTCGACAAATCGGCGACCGAGCAGCGCACGGTCAAGGCCGTCGAACTGAGCGGGGTACCGGGACTGCTGTTCCGCCGCAATTCGTTGACCGGCGCCGTCGAGGTGTTGGCGCGGGCAGGAAACGGAATCGTCCTGAACAGCGCGCTGCACGCCTGACCTTCACGTCGTATACGCCGATCGTCGTCGCCGGGTCCCCCAGGGGCCCGGCGATTTTCGTTGTCGGCGATCTCCCGGCAGACGGGCGCACAATGGCCACGCGGCACACCCGTCCGCGCTCCCGAGCTATCACCAGCTTCCGCTTCTGCCCAACGATGGACATTCGATGAGACCACTGCCACGTTCCCGGCGCCGCCACGTGGCGGTTCTGGCCAACGTTGGGGTGTTCGGGTTACTCGCGGTGTCCCTGGCCGGTGCGGTCGGAGCGGCCGTCGCGTTCGAGGCCCACACCAATGCCACCCCGGTTGATGCCCGCAACCCGTACTACAACGGCTACTTCGAGGCGGAGCAGGCGATCGGTCTCGAGTACACGTCGCTGGCCGAGGGCCGCTACCGGCTCGGGTACAGCATGGACGTGCGCTTCGGCGCCCAGGACAGCCGCACCATGCTCATCTGCAGCTTCGTGGACTCGAACGGAATCATCGGCTATTTGAGCGGTGAGGTGCAGCGGGTCCCCGCGGATGGGCAGCAGTACCATCTCGAGTATGAGCGGGTGTTTCCCCTCCCGGAGATCACCGTTGGGCTGCGCTGTAGTCCCAACCGCTCCGGCCAGCTCTCCGCCCAGTTCGCCGACATCCGGGTCAGCGTCGAAGAACTGGCCGGCTAGCGCAACAACGCCGGGCCGACGTAGGTCGGCCCGGCGTGGTCCGCGGGTGTGTGCTGCTGCAGGTCAGTCGGTCGGCCAGGGGCGTTCCGGCGAGCCCGTGTAGAGCTGCTGGGGGCGCCCGATACGACGGTTCGGGTCGTCGTTCATTTCACGCCAGTGGGCGATCCAGCCCGGCAGGCGGCCGATGGCGAACAGGACGGTGAACATCCGCGGCGGGAATCCCATCGCCTTGTAGATCACGCCGGTGTAGAAGTCGACGTTGGGATAGAGCTTGCGTGAGATGAAGTAGTCGTCTGCCAGGGCGACGGCTTCGAGTTCCATCGCGATGTCGAGCAGGTCGTCCTGCACACCGAGAGCTTCCAGCACCTCGGACGCGCTCTGCTTCACCAGCTGGGCGCGGGGGTCGAAGTTTTTGTAGACACGGTGGCCGAACCCCATCAGGCGGGTTCCGGCTTCCTTGTTTTTGACCCGCTCGACGAACTTCTCGACACCCTCGCCGGAATCCTTGATCTCCTGCAGCATCTCAAGGACGGCCTCGTTGGCACCACCGTGCAGCGGCCCGTAGAGCGCACTGATGCCGGCGGAGATGGAGGAGAACAGGTTGGATTCGGTGGAACCCACCAGGCGCACCGTCGACGTCGACGCGTTCTGCTCGTGGTCGGCGTGCAGGATCAGCAGGCGCTCGAGCGCCTTGCTGACCACCGGGTTCACCTCGTACGGCTCCGCCATGGTGCCGAAGTTCAGGCGCAGGAAGTTGTCGACGAAGCTGAGGCTGTTGTCCGGGTAGAGGAACGCGTGGCCGAGGCTCTTTTTGTGAGCGTACGCAGCAATCACGGGAAGCTTTGCAAGGAGGCGGATCGTGGAGATCTCGACCTGCTCGGGGTCGCTGACGCTCAGGGAGCCCTCGTAGTAGGTCGACAGCCCCGAGATGGCGCTGGAGAGTACCGACATCGGGTGTGCGTCGTGGGGAAGCGCGTCGAAGATGCGGCGAAGGTCCTCGTGGATCAGCGTGTGGCGGCGGACCCTCTTATCGAACGCGTCGAGTTCCTCCGGGGTGGGCAGCTCTCCGTAGATGAGCAGCCATGCGGTCTCGAGAAACGTCGAATGCTGGGCGACCTCGGCGATGTCGTAGCCACGGTAACGCAGGATGCCTTTATCACCGTCGATGTAGGTGATGGCACTTTTGGTGGCGGCGGTGTTGACGAATCCGAAGTCGAGCGTGGTGAGCCCGGTTTGCTTCATCAGGGTCGAGATGTCGATGGCGTCCCGACCGTCGGTCGCCTTCAGCACAGGGAACTCGGCGGTCACCCCGCGATAGTGGAGGGTGGCCTTGTCCGAGATGGCGTCTTCAGCATCGTTCACATTTACAGCATAAATGGCGCAGCTGAACATCGTTGCATCGGCACAGAAGTCCACCTAAGCGCTTGGAGGATTTGTGACATCGCCGCTAACGTTCGCACCGGCCACCCAAACGGTGCCAGTGCAGTTATGCGGCTGCGAGGCGGGCGACGGCCTCGTCGATGAACGCGTCGGTTGTCGTCAGCGCGACCCGCACGTGTTCGGGGGCCCCGGAACCGTAGAAGGTGCCCGGCACAACGAGAATGCCCAGTTGCGCCATCGCCGCCACGGTCGCCCAGGCGTCCTCACCGCGCGTAGCCCACAGATACAGGCCGGCCTCGCTGTGATCGATGCGGAAACCGAAAGCCTCAAGGGCCGGCAGCAGCCGGGCGCGGCGGGAGCGGTACAGCTCCCGCTGGTGAGAAACGTGCTCGTCGTCGCCGAGCGCCGCTACCATCGCGGCCTGCACGGGGGCGGGCGGGATGAGGCCGGCATGTTTGCGCACAGCCAGCAGCTCGGCAATGGTGTCGCTGCCACCCGCGACGAAGCCAGCGCGGTAGCCGGCGAGGTTGGACTGTTTGCTGAGCGAGTAGACCGACAGCACCCGGTCGAGGGAGTCGCCGACGACCGCGGGGTCGAGGATCGACGGGGTGGGGTCGTCGCCGTCCCAGTTCAGTTCCGCGTAGCACTCGTCATTGGCGATCACGGCGCCGAGTTCGCGTGCCCTCGCGACGGCTGCCCGCAGTCCCTCGATGCCGAGGACGCGGCCGTCGGGGTTTCCAGGCGAGTTCAACCAGATCAGCCTGGTGTTCTCTGGCCATTCAGCTGGGTCGTCGGAGGACAGCACGGTCGCCCCGGCCAGCGCTGCGCCGATCTCGTAGGTGGGGTAGGACACGGTGGGCTGGACAACAACATCCCCCGCTCCGAGCCCCAGCATCAGGGGCAGCCAGGCGATCAGTTCCTTGGAACCGATTGACGGGAGGACATTGTCGACACCGAGGCCGCTGACCCCGCGGCGGCGGGCGTACCACTGCACGATGGACTCGCGTAGCTCGACCGTGCCGGCGGTCAGCGGGTAGGCGTGCGCGTCGGTGGCCTCGGCCAGGGCGCGGCGGATGTGTTCGGGGGTTGGGTCGACGGGGGAACCAACGGAGAGGTCGATGATCCCATCGGGGTGACGCTTCGCGACCTGCGCGTACGGGACGAGCGCGTCCCACGGAAAATCGGGAAGCGACAGCGCCATTAGTGCGCGGCCTGCGGCGGCAGGGCCTCGATCACGGGGTGATCCTTCTGAATCACGCCAACCTTGGCGGCTCCGCCGGGCGAGCCGATCTCGTCGAAGAACTCGACATTGGCCTTGTAGTAGTCCGCCCATTCCTCGGGCAGGTCATCTTCGTAGTAGATAGCTTCCACCGGGCAGACGGGCTCACACGCGCCGCAGTCGACGCATTCGTCGGGGTGGATATAGAGCGAACGCCCGCCCTCGTAGATGCAGTCGACAGGGCATTCGTCGATGCAAGCGCGGTCCTTGACATCCACGCACGGAAGGGCGATCACGTAGGTCACTGTTGCAGTGATCCTTTCACTATGGAGGGAGCAATAATCTTACCCCGACGCCGACCTCGAACCTGTGGCCAACCCAGCACCACAACGGTAATCAGCGTCGGCGCTATGGTCCAAACGTAACCGGCAACGGTGGGTGGAACCAAAACGGAGCCCCCACTGCTCTGCAGGGACAGCAGCCCGATGACCAGCAGAATGCCGATCCCGGCGCTTCCCGCGATCAGCCGGCTGTCGAAAACAAGGCGTAGCCCGGTGAGCAGGGTGGCGACGATGAGCACGGCGGCGACCAGTCCGGTCGGCACAGACACGTCACCGATGAGCGTGGTGGTCTGGTGCACAACGGTGAGCATCGCACCGACGAGGGCGCCGGCGACGAGGCCAACTCCGATGCTGATACCGCGAACGGCGCGGGTCTGGGCAGCCAACGGCGCCTCCCCCGGCTCATAACCGCGGTGCACCCGGCGGAAATTCTCCACCCCGCCAACGGGCTGGCTCACATTGTTCGACAGCGCGAAGTTCTCCCCGGTGACCACCACCTGGGTGCGGTGCGCGGACAGTGCCGCCTTTTTACGATCGAGCACGGCCGAGACATCCACCTGCATTGTCGGCTCGTCCGCCGACCCCGCCGGTTCGATGGCGAAGAAAGGGATGCCGTAGACCTCGGCCGCCCGGCGCGCCGCCTGGGCAGCGCGGATGTGGTCTGGATGGCCGTAGCCACCGTATTCGTTGTAGCTGATGATGACGTGCGGGTGGATGTCGGTGACAACGGCGGCGATGTCGGAGGCGACCTCGCCGAAGTCGGCGGCGACGAGGCTGTCCGGGTCGAGGTGTTGGACCCGCTCGGCGCCGATGGCACCCCAGACCATGCCGGAGTCCAGGTAGCGGCGCGGGCTTCTGCCCTGCCAGCGGGCGTTGGCCTCGCCGAGAAAACGCTGGTCGGTGACACCGAGGACGCTCATGGCGTCGGCCAGCTCGCCCTCTCGGTGGGTGGCGAGGGCGTCCTGCGAGGCCAGCAGGTGCTGCAGGTCGGCGGGGATCACCTCGCCGCACTCCCCGCGGGTGCAGGTGAGCACAGTCACCTGCGCGCCACGGTCGATGAGGGTCGCAATGGTGCCCCCGGTCGCGATCGACTCGTCATCCGGGTGGGCGTGCACCAGCAGCACCCGTTCCTGCTCGACCATTGACTCCCTTTCAGAACACCAATGGACAGGATACTGATACCCGAGTAGAGTCGCGTCGGTTAGGCAAGGCTAACCAACCCCGTTCCCTCAGAAGGCTGCTCAGTGCTCGCTAATTTTTTAATCGGCCTTCGCGAAGGCCTCGAAGCAGCACTGGTCGTCGGGATCCTGATCGCCTACGTTCGTAAGCTTGGCCGGACCGACGTTATCAAGCGAATCTGGGTGGGAGTCGCACTCGCCGTCATCCTTGCTCTCGGCATCGGCGCGATCCTCACCTTCGGCACGTATGGCCTGAGCTTCGCGGCCCAGGAAATCATCGGCGGGAGCCTGTCGATCGTGGCCGTCGGGTTTGTCACCTGGATGATCTTCTGGATGCTGCGTGCGGCGCGCGGCCTGTCCCAGCACCTGAAAACCGACGTAGACCAGCACCTCGACGGCGCGGGATGGGGCCTTGTGCTCGTCGCCTTCCTCGCGGTCGGCCGCGAGGGCATCGAGACGGCGCTGATCCTCTGGGCCGCCGCTCGTTCCTCCGGCTCCGGCCAGTTTCCCGTTGTAGGGGCCGCTGCTGGCATCGCCGTGGCCATTGTGCTCGGCTACCTGATCTACCGCGGTGTGCTCAGCATCAACCTGACCAAGTTCTTCACATACACGGGCGTTTTCCTGATCATCGTCGCCGGCGGCATCCTCGCCTACGGTGTGCACGACCTGCAGGAGGCGGCCCTGCTGCCCGGCCTCTACACGCTGGCGTTCGACGTCAGTGCCACCGTTCCCCCGAACAGTTGGTACGGCACCCTGCTCAAGGGCATCTTCAATTTTTCCCCCGCCACCACCATCCTCGAGGCCAGCGCCTGGGTTCTCTACGTGGTGCCGGTGATGACCATCTTCGTGATGTCGGTCCGCCGCCAGCGCAGCACCGCGGCAGCGAAGACCCCAACGCCCTCCCTCACCTCATCCCAAGGAGCACGATGATCCAGCGCCCCACCCGGGTTGCACTCGCCATGGTCACCAGCGCAGCAGCGCTGCTGGCCCTCTCGGCCTGTGTCCCAAACAATCCAACGACCGCGGCGGGAGAGGAATCTGCCGCCCTCACCGTGGACAGCAGCGCAGACGCCTGCACCATCTCGACCGCCGAGGCCCCGAGCGGCAACCTCGCTTTTAACATCACCAACTCAGGCGACCAGGTCACCGAGTTCTACCTGCTCGCCGACGACGAGCTGCGCATTGTGGGCGAGGTCGAGAACATCGGCCCTGGCATCTCCCGCGACCTCGTTGTGCAAGCCAGGCCCGGCACGTACTACACGGTCTGCAAACCCGGAATGATCGGCGACGGGATCGGCAAGACCGCCTTCACCGTCACCGACTCCGGCACCGACCTCGCCGAAGCCGGCGACGACGCTGATGCCGTCGCCGCTGCGGCCACCAACTACGTCGCCTACGTGAAGAACCAGATCGAGGGCCTTGTGCCGGCGACCGAAACATTCCTGGCCGCCTACCGTGCTGGCGACGACGAGACCGCCCGCTCACTGTATGCCAGCACCCGTGCCGCCTACGAGCGCATCGAACCCGTCGCGGAGTCCTTCGGCGACCTCGACCCCAAAATCGACTTCCGCGAGGCGGACGTTGAGGAGGGCACAGAGTGGACCGGCTGGCACCGGATCGAGAAGGACCTGTGGCCGCCGGCAGCAGAGGACAACGGCGGCGAGGAATACGTGGCGCTGACAACCGAGGAGCGCAATCGCTTCGCGGACCTGCTGCAGAGTGACACCGGCGACCTGAACGACGCGGTGCACGAGGACGACTACACGGTCTCCATCGACGCCATCTCCAACGGTGCAATCGGCCTGCTTGACGAGGTTGCCAGCGGCAAGATCACCGGCGAGGAGGAGATCTGGTCACATACCGACCTCTGGGACTTCCAGGCCAACCTCGAGGGCGCCCGAGTCGCCTACGAGGGTGTGCGTGACATCGTCGAGCCGAAGGACCCCGACCTTGTCGCCGACATCGACGACGAGTTCACCGCACTCGAGGACCAGCTCAGCGAATACGGGACCCTGGAATCGGGCTTCGTGTACTACAACGAGCTCACCACCGAGCAGGTCAAGGACCTGGCCGACGGCGTCAACGCCCTCAGCGAACCGCTGAGCAAGCTGACCGCCGTGCTGGTCGGCTGACCACACCCCCGCTCTCTCCGCTCCGCCTAGGATCACAACCATGAATGACGCACCGGCTCCCGACCGTCGTGGGCTCTCCCGAAGGGGATTGTTCGGACTCGCGGGAGCCGGTGTTGTGGGTGCCGGCCTCGGAACCGGCATCACCGCGGGCGCCCACAACGCCAACGCTTCCGCGTCCGGCGCCGCAGCGAGTTACCCCTTTTTCGGCACCCACCAGGCCGGTATCGTCACCCCGGCCCAGGATCGGCTCCATTTTGCGGCCTTCGACGTCAGTGACATCACCCGGGAGGAGCTCATCGAACTCCTGGGCGACTGGAGCTACGCGGCCAACCGGATGACGGCCGGCCTGGGCGCCGGTTCCTACGGCCCCGCCAGTGGCCCGTATGACGCCCCTCCCGACGACACCGGCGAGGCACTCGACCTTCCGCCGTCCGGACTGACCATCACTATCGGTTTTGGCCCGTCGCTCTTCGACGACCGTTTTGGCCTCGCCGGCAAACGCCCGGACGCCCTGATCGACCTGCCGCATTTTCCGGGGGACGCGCTCATTGACACCCTCGTCGGCGGTGATCTCTGCATCCAGGCCTGCAGCGATGATCCCCAGGTGGCCGTCCACGCCATCCGCAACCTCTCCCGCATCGCGTTCGGGCGCGCCTCCCTGCGCTGGTCCCAGCTGGGTTTCGGGCGCACCTCCTCCACCACTCGCGCCCAGGCCACCCCGCGCAACCTGTTCGGATTCAAGGACGGGACGGCGAACATGCGGGCGGAGGACACCGCCGAGATCAGCAAGCAGGTGTGGGTCGGCTCCGGCGACGGCCCCTCCTGGATGACCGGGGGAAGCTACCTAGTGGCCAGGAAGATCCGGATGACCATAGAGACCTGGGACCGCACGGCACTGCGCGAACAGGAGACGGTAGTGGGTCGCACCAAGGGAGTGGGAGCACCGCTCAGCGGTGGTACCGAATTCACTGCACCGGACTTCGCTGCCACCGGCCGCGCCGACGAGCCCCTGATCAGCGACAGTTCGCACGTGAAGCTAGCCCACCCGAGCAGCAACGGCGGCGCAACACTGCTGCGCCGCGGCTACAACTTCGTCGACGGCAACGACGACCTCGGGCGCCTCAACGCTGGACTATTCTTCTTATGTTTCCAGCGCGACCCACGAACACAGTTCGTCCCGCTGCAACTGAACCTGGCTAAAAATGACGCCATGAACGAGTACCTTCGCCACGTCGGCTCCGGCATCTTCGCGGTTCCGCCGGGGGCGGCCAACGGCAGCTACGTTGGCGCGTCCCTGTTCGAGACATAGGTCCAGAAGGACTACGTCGGCATGGCGGTGACGCTGAAGTTCGCGGTGTAAGTGTCGGCGCCGTCGTCGGTGACAACCACCAGGACTCCGTAGTTGCCGTTCGAATAGCCTGCGTTACCCCCGGTGGAGCCAAGTCCGGGGAGGTCGGAGGTGGCCTGGAACCCGGCGTCCGTGTAGAGCGCGGCTAGGCCGTCCGGGCTCTCCTGCCCCGAGACGTCAAGTGTGACGTTCCAGACCTTGCCTGTGCCGGTTCCCACGCGCGACGCGTTCACAACCGCGCCGTCTGGCAGTGGCACCT
>JAODAO010000430.1 GCA_025463465.1 Glaciihabitans sp.
CGGGGTGCCCCGGGGCGAGCGGCGGTTCGCGAAGCGGGCGCCGAGGAACAGCCCGAGCGCAGCCGCCCCGAAGCCGAGCAACAGCGACAGCGCGAGGTAAAGCAGGGCGAGCAGTTCCTGCCCGTCCACCGCGAGGGTGGTCAGCGAGACCACGACGGCGGAGAAGGTGGTGAAGGAGCCGAGAACGCCCGGACCGAGCGCCGCACGCAGGGGCGCAGATACCGTTGGCCAGACCCCGGCCACCAGGAAACCAAGCGCCAGCGAACCCACAACATTGATCAGCAGGGTGGATGCGGGAAAGCCGGTATCGGTATGGGGGAGGAGGGCGTCGAGTCCGAGGCGGGCGGCGGTGCCCAGCATCCCCCCAACAAAGACGAGAACGACCGCCCTCATCGTGGCGCCATCCGTAAGACGCAGCGCAGCGCGGGAATGTCCGCTGCGGTGGTTGCCATAACCGCAACCGTAGTCCGCACCGGGCAGGAGGGTGAATGTCCGTTGTGGTGAGTCCCCTGCGGCGAATAGGTTTGCCGCATGCAGCGAACCCAGTCGAGCGAATCAGTACTGCCGAGGGAGGCCGCGATCGCCTGACCGGCCCACGGTCACCTGGCTCCGACGCTATCGATGTGACAGTCTGCGACCGGGCGGACACCACTAGATATGAGCAACGATGTGAATGACGAGCTGGCGGTCTGGGCGAGTGCCTGCGCTGGTGACGGTGTTGCGTTCGCCAACCTTTTCCACCGCCACCAGGGGCGCGTCTACCGTCGGGCCCTCACACTCGTCGCCCACGTGCACGATGCCGAAGACGTCACGGCGGCAGCGTTCTTCGAACTCTGGCGAAAGCGACGCTCCGTGCGCATCGTCGACGGCTCCGTCCTGCCGTGGCTGCTCGTCACCACCGTGAATCTCGCCCGTAACCAGAACCGCGGTGCCGCCCGCTACCGCCGGCTGATCAGCTCGCTTCCCCACGAGGAAACCGTTGATGCCGAATCCGTCGCCGTCGCCAACGTGCACACCGAACTCCTCGGCATCCGCCTCACGGACGCCCTCGGCAGGGTTTCCGACGCCGACGCCGCACTCCTGGTACTCACGGTGCTCGACGAACTCACTGTCGCCGACGCAGCCCATGCCATCGGCATCACCCCGGGAACCGCCCGGATGAGGTTGCATCGGGCCCGGCAGCGCCTGCGGGTCGACCTCGACGCCGATCGCCCCCTCACCAGCATCCCCCTCACCAACAACCCCATTGCCGTCCACCCCGCTGCCGAAGGAGACACGCTGTGAACACTCCAACACTCGATCCGAGTTTTGCCTCCGCAATCGAGAACGAACTCGCGTCCCTGGGAACCGCAACCAGCCGCCTACAGCGCCACCAGCGCCGCGCGCGCGGCATCGCCGTGGTGATCGGCACCGTCGCGCTCGCCGGAGTACTGACCGGCGGCGCCATTGTGATCAGCAACCTGCCGGGGGAGACCACCACAACACCCCTCGGTGCGGTGGTCACCGGCACATTCACCGGAACCGCGAGCATCGACTTAGGTGCCCCGCCCGCCCACGCCGGCGCGGTGATCCTCGACGTGACCTGCACCGAGGGGGGAACCATGCTCGTACTGCTCACCGGTAATCAGGGGGATGCCGTGACCTGGAACTGCGGAGACTCCGGCAGACGCGACACGGTGCACATCAGCAACGGTCGGCCACCGGCGGCTGGAGAGACCTCGATCACCATTACCGCAGACCCGGGCACCCGGTGGAGCGTCACCGCCCAATACGCCAGCCGTTCAACCTCCGAATGGAAGGTCAACGCGAACGGGCAGACCTACGGTGTCGCTAATGACAACGGCCTCCCCGACCTCAGTGCTGCCCAGGCCACCAACGGAAAACAGGGGTACATCCTGAACGCCGACCTGTTCGCCCTGGTGGGTGAGGGCACCATCAACGTGTACGAGTCGGACGGGGAAACGGTCATCGGTCAATTCTTCATCGGCAACACCTGACCCGCGTCGGAGGAGCCGCTGGGTCTGGACGACCACCAGCACCCGTCCTACGCTGGCTACATGGTGAGCGTGAAGCAGGTGCAGGTGACGTTCGACTGCGCCGTTCCCCGGGCGGTCGCGGAGTTTTGGAAGGCGACCCTCGGGTATGTCGATCCGCCGGTGCCACCGGGCTTCGACTCGTGGGACGCGCTGGATGCGTCCCTTCCCGCCGAGAGGCAGGGGTCAGCCTGGGCCTGCCAGGACCCGGAGGGTGTTGGCCCACGCTTGTTCTTCCAGCGGGTGCCCGAGGGCAAAACGGTGAAAAACCGGGTACACCTCGACGTTCGGGCGGCACCGGGCCTGACCGGTGACGAACGGGTCGTCGCGCTCGAGGCGGAGGCCAATCGGCTGGTCGCACTCGGTGCCCGCCGCCTGTGGCTGGTCCCGGCAGATGGGTTCAACGAGGCGTGCCTGGTGATGCAGGACGTCGAGGGCAACGAGTTCTGCCTCGACTAGAACCTGCAGGGCGATACCGGAGCATCGTCAGCCGGTCAGCGGGAGCGCTTTGAGCCCGTGTGCTCGCGGGGCGGCTGCTGGTGTTCCCCGTGTTTCGCCGGCGGCACGGCCGCACGTGGCACCGGCCGCATCGGCTCGCCACGACGGTCCTGTCCGGGGATTGGGCGGGAGCGGCGGCCGTAGATGACCTCGGAGGAGTCAAGCAGCCACGGCACCAGCGCCAGCACCACGCCGTGCACCAGCATCAGCTTGTGGCGGATGCGGCGGGCCTTGTGGTTGTGCAGCGGGTGCTCCCACCAGTGGCCCACGATGAACTGCGGGGTGTAGATGGTGACGACCTCAGAGCCGTGCTCCTCGCGCCGACCCTTGATGTAGGTGATCAGCGGAGTGCTGATCTCGCGGTACGGCGAGGCGATCACGCGCAGGGGGATCTGGATGTTCTGGTCGATCCATTGCTTTTCGAGCTTGGCGGTTTCAGCGTCGTCGATGGAGACGTGCACGGCCTCGATCGACTCGTGCCGCGCGGCGATGGCGTAATCCAGGGCTTTCAGAACGGGCTTCTGCATCCGGCCGACCAGCACGATGGCGTGGTCACCCGATGCGCCGAAGGTGGTGGTGGGGTCGGCCTCGATCTCCCGGTCGACGTCGCGGTAGTAACGGTTCACCCCGAGCAGCAGGGTGTAGAGGATCGGCATGATCAGGAAGACCAACCAGGCGCCGTGGGTGAACTTGGTGATGGTGACAACGATGAGCACCATCGCGGTCATCAGGGCGCCGCCGGCGTTGATGATCAGGCCGCGGGTGACGGCGCCGCGGTTGGCGCAACCGTTTTTCAGCATCTTCCACCAGTGCACCACCATGCCGGTCTGGCCGAGGGTGAAGGAGACGAACACCCCGATGATGTAGAGCTGGATCAGCTGGGTGACGTTGGCGCGGTAGACGATGAGGATGATCGCGGCGGCCAGCGCCAGCAGGATGACACCGTTGGAGTAGATGAGGCGGTCGCCGCGGGTCTGCAGCGACTTGGGAGCGTACTTGTCCTTGGCGAGGACAGAACCGAGCAGCGGGAACCCGTTGAACGCGGTGTTCGCTGCCAGCAGCAGCACTGCGGCGGTGACGGCCTGGATGATAAAAAACAGGATGCTGTTGTTGCCGAACACCGAAGCGGCGATCTGGGCGATCAGCGAGCGCTGCGGCTCCGTCGAACAGGCGTCAAACCCGACGAGGTGGCAGGGGTTCTCGGCGTAGTGCACCTTGCTGATCAGCGCGACCGCGATCAGCCCAACGAACAGCACGATGGCGATGGCGCCCATCGCCACAAGGGTCTTCTGCGCATTCTGCACCTTGGGGGTGCGGAAGGCGGGGACACCGTTGGAGATGGCCTCAACGCCGGTCAATGCGCTGCAGCCGCTGGAGAACGCGCGCAGCAGCAGGAGCACAAAGCCGGCCTGCGACAACTGCTCGGCCTGGACGCCGTAACCGGCGGATTCGGCGATCGGCGGGTCGCCCAGGGCGGTGCGCACCAGGGCGACAACCACCATCACAAAGATGCTGCCGATAAAGATGTAGGTGGGGAAGGCGAAAGCCTTGCTGGATTCCCGCACCCCGCGCAGGTTGACGGCAACCAGCAGGATGATGAAAAACACCGCAAGTTCGACCCGCAGCGGGTTCAGCGCGGGGATGGCGGAGATGATGTTGTCCACCCCACTGGCGACGGACACCGCGACGGTCATCACGTAGTCGACGAGCAGGGCGGAGGCCACAACGAGGCCGGCGCGCTCGCCGAGGTTTTTGTGGGCGACCTCGTAGTCGCCGCCACCACTCGGGTAGGCCTTGATTAGCTGCCGGTAGGAGGCCACAACAACGACAAGCAGGATCACAACGGCCGCGGCGACACCGGGGGCGAAGCTCAGGAAGGCGAGGCCTCCGAGCATCAGGATCATCAGCAGTTCCTGCGGCGCGTATGCCACGGAGGACAGCGGGTCACTGGCGAAGAGGGGGAGGGCGAGATGCTTGGGAAGCAGCTGTCCCTCGAGCTTTTCAGAGGCAAGGGGTTCGCCGATCAGCCACCGCTTCGGCGACCGAACATCATTAGTCACGAGGGGCGAGCTTACTCTTGCCGCGCCGCGAGTCAAGCGATCCTTAACTCCGATTCTTCGGTACGTATTCCCGCGACACGCAAGTCGTCAGATCCGGTTGGATTGTGGTTCGATTCCGCGCCGCCCGGCGGCGGCCTCGGCGGAGTCCCGCGACCACCCCCGCCGGGCCCGAACTGCCACCGGCCCAACCCGTCTGACGGGCCGGGCCGGTGGCGCTGCGACACTTAAATGGAGTGAGGGGGGTTCAGTGCCAGACGGGCGTCATGTCTCCCGCATAACGAGCGCCAAACCCACCGGTGGGCAGGATCTCCGCGATGCGGTCGAAGTCGGCGGCCGTCAGGACGAGGTCGGCTGCCCCAACGTTCTCCTCGAGCCGGGTGGCGTTGCGGGTGCCCGGGATGGGCACGATGTGCTCCCCCTGGGCGAGCAGCCACGCCAGCGCGAGTTGGGCTACGGTTGCCCCCTTTGACGTGGCGAGGTCG
>JAODAO010000062.1 GCA_025463465.1 Glaciihabitans sp.
CACGTTGGTGGTGATAGTTCCGGACAGATTCGCGCACGCGGCGGGCGCCCCGGACCGCTCGCTTCCGTCTACGTTGTAAACCTGCACGGCGGAGGCATCCCCCTCGCCGTCGGCGACGCTGCCCAGCAGCACGTCGCCGAAAGGAACCAGGACACCGTCGTGGGGTGTTGTGCTGACGCGGCCGACCTCGGTGATGTTGCCGGCGCCGAGATCGTCGCCGTCGAGCACAATGCCCGTGCCGCTGTCGCCGAACCAGATCGCGGTGCGTGAGGTTGCCGAAGAAACGACGGCCGGCCCGTCACCTTTCACCGTGCCCACAACGCGCGGTGCGGCGCTGTAGTAGTGGAAGTGGTCGCCGTGGGGAACCGTCCAGGCGCCCGAGTCGGCGATGAGGACGCCGTCGCCGGACGCGGGGGTGGCGAAGAGATAACGCCCGTTGGAGTCCACCGCGGACACCGCCCCCAGCTCGTCGACGGCGGTGTCTTCCCCTGTGACGAGGTCGAGCAGCGCGAGTTGCCCGCCGGCCGACACCGACGCGATACCCAGCGGTGGCTCGGGCACCTCGGCGGCATCGGCGATCGCCCCGTGGCCGCTGAGGGATCCGTCGTTCCCCGTCGATGCGTCACTGGTGGATGCATCGCTGGTCGATGCATCGTTAGTTGACGCATCGGTGGCGGACGCGTCACTGGTGGATGTGGTGCTGGTGGATGTCTCGCTGCCGCTGCCGGCCGGGTTTCCCGGGGATGCGCACGCGGCGACGACAAAGAAAGTGAGGGCTGCTACGACGATCGACGCAGCGGTATGTGCAGGTTTACGGGAGCGCACGGGAGCCTTTCTGAACGATCGCGGGCGCCAACGCCGGATCGGGGTCGACAAGGTGGTCAGGATCGGGGTCTGCAGCGGAAAGGTGGATGAGGTGGCGACCAGTGACCGAGCGGGTTGGCTCCCCCGGCGCCCCAGCCCCCTGTGCCCCATCACCCGTCGATCGGCGCCGCGTCACAACATCCACCACTGCCTTCGCGGCGGCGGACAGCACAACGAAGCCGATGGATACCGCTGCGATGGATGCCCCCGCCGCGGTTGCCGCGTACCAGGAGACGAGGAGGCCGGTGAGGATCGCGGCGGAGCCGAGAATCGCGGCGAGGACCATGGTGGCGGTGAGGCTGCGCACCCAGTGGGCTGCGGCCACCGCCGGTGCGAGCAGCAGCCCAACAACGAGCAGCGTACCGACCGCCTGGTAGGACGCGACGACGGCGAGGGTGATCAATCCGACGAGGACCACCTGGGCGAGCTTGGGCCGGAGCCCCAGGGTGCTGGCGACCCGCGCATCAAACGCGAGTGCCACAAACGAGCGATGCCCCAGTAGCGCGATGGCCACAACAATCACCAGGACACCAAGCAGCAGCACCAGGTCGCCTCGCTGGATAGCCAGTACGTCGCCGAACAGGATGGAGGTGAGATCAACGGCGAACGACCGCGACTTGGACACGATGATCACGCCGAGCGCAAGCATGCCCACAAACAACAGCCCGATCGACGTGTCCTGCGACAGGCGGGACCGGCGGGAGACCACTCCGATGCCGACCGTCATCACAACGGCACTGACCGCGGCGCCGAGAACGGCGGGTAGCCCGAGCAGGGCGGCGACGGCGACCCCCGGCAGCATTCCGTGGGCCATCGCCTCTCCGAGGAACGCCATTCCGCGCACAACGACCCAGGTGCCGACGACGGCGCAAATCATCGCGACGAGCACCCCGCCAAGCAGGGCGCGGAGCATAAAGCTCGATGCGAACGGGTCAAGAACCAAGGTCATGCCTCCCACCATACTGATAATGATTATCGTGTGGGTTAAGCTAGGATCATGAACTTTTCGCTCAACCGCCGCCGAACAGGCGACTCCCACTCACTCCCATCCCCTGCCACCGATGCGGTCAGCGCCATCACAGCGGGAAGCCTCATGAGCGCGGTCACCGTCACCAACGTGTCGTCCGACTACGAGGGTGTCCGGGTCCTGGACGGGGTGGACGCCCGTTTCCCGCGGGGTGCGGTAACCGCGATCGGGGGGCCGAATGGTGCTGGCAAGTCGACCCTGCTCGGCATCCTCGCCGGGACCCAACCGCCCAGCGCCGGCACCGTCGCCCTCGCACCGCGGGAGAGGATCGGCTTTGTTGTGCAGCGCAGCGCCGTCTCCGACCGCTTCCCGCTCACGGTGCGCGAAACGGTGGCGATGGGGCGCTGGGGAGGAGGGTTCGGCTGGCACCCCCTTCGACGGCGCGACCACACCATCATCAACGAAAGCCTGGCCGCCCTTCGACTCAACGACCTGGCCGATCGCCCTCTCGGAGCCCTGTCTGGTGGGCAGCGCCAGCGCGCCCTCGTCGCCCAGGGGCTCGCCCGGCGGGCCAGCCTCCTGCTTCTCGACGAACCAACAGCCGGGGTGGATGCCGACAGCTACGAGTTAATTAGCCTCGCCATTCGGCGCGAAGCAGAGCGGGGCGCCGCCGTGATCCACGCCACCCACGACGAGGGAACCCTGGCAGAGGCCGACCAGCGCATCATGATGCGAGCCGGGCAGATCGTGCGAACCGGGCAGAACGTGCCAGCTGCGCAGGTCGCGCCAGTTAGGTAGTTCGTGCCAGCCGGGCGGATCGCGCCAACCGGGCAGGTCGCGCCAGCCAGCGGCCGTGCCAGCGGTGGTGCCAGCCTCACCCGATCGCGTTCAGCTACACGATCGAACACCCTCAGCTGTCCCCGGCACTCGACGTTTCCCACAAGACAGCTCTGTTTGGAGCACAAAATGACTTCCCCACGCATCGCCTTCCTCGACGTCGACGGCACCATCATCGACTCCGGGGAGAACATCGCAGATTCGACCATCGAGGCGGTGCAAACGGCGCGAAAAAACGGTCATCTTGTTTACCTCAGCACCGGGCGTGCGGAAGTGGAGATCTATCCGGTCATCCGCGAGATCGGATTCGACGGATCCATCTCCGCCGGAGGTGGATTCGCGACCGTCGGCGATGAACTAGTAATTTCCCGCACCATGCCGGAAGCGGCTGTCGCCCGCCTGATTGATTTTTACGAGGAGTCCGGCTACGACTTCTACTTCCAGTCGTACAACGAAATCTTCCCCAGCCCCGGCGTCCGGGCCCGGTTTGCCGACTACCTTGATCACGACATCCACCAGCAGGAAGAACTCCGCGACGACATCCAGCCCGTCGCACGGGCCGAAGAGCATCCCGCGCTAAAAGCGTTCGGCAACGTGCGCCCGTTCAGCCACGCTGGTATTGCGAAGTCGGTTTTTCTCGGCAAGGACCTCACCGCATTCGATCGGGCGTACGAAGCGCTGAACGGTGATTATCACGTCATTACCGGGACCATCCCCCACCTCGGTTATGGCACCGGCGAGGTCTCCCTGTCCGGGGTGAACAAGGGCTCGACGATCATCGACCTTCTTGAATTGCTCGACATCGACGTGGCGACGTCCATCGGCATCGGGGACAGCAGCAATGACGTCGAAATGCTCCAGGTGTGCGGCGTGGGGATTGCCATGGGGAATGCCATCGACCGGGTTAAAGCGGTTGCCGATGACGTCACTACCGCCGTTCTGGACGACGGAATCTGGAACGCCTTCCGCCGGCACGGGTTAATCTGACACGGCAGCCCGCGAA
>JAODAO010000457.1 GCA_025463465.1 Glaciihabitans sp.
CGGCGTCGGCGACATCGACGGCATCCGCTCCCGACTCGGCTACCTGCAGGCCCTCGGCGTCGACGTGCTCTGGCTCTCGCCGATCTACAGATCGCCCCAGCGCGACAACGGCTACTACATCAGCGACTACCAGGACATCGACCCCCGCTTCGGCACCCTGGCCGACTTCGACGCGCTCGTCGCCGACGTGCACGCCCGCGGCATGAAGCTCGTGATGGACCTCGTCGTCAACCACACCAGTGACCAGCACGCCTGGTTCCAGGAGTCCAGGTCGTCGCTCGACAACCCCAAACGGGACTGGTACTGGTGGCGTAAACCGAAGAACGGTGCCGAGCCGAACGGGTTCCGCAGCGCGTTCAGCGGCCCCGCCTGGACCCTCGACCCCGCCACCGGCGAGTACTACCTGCACCTGTTCGCCCCAGAGCAGCCCGACCTCAACTGGGAGAACCTCGAGGTGCGCGAGGCCGTCTACACGATGATGCGCTGGTGGCTCGACCGCGGTGTCGATGGTTTTCGGATGGACGTCATCAACCTCATCGCCAAACGTCCCGAGCTGATTGACGGCGACGAAGTGGGGGATGCTTTCGCGATGGGCCCGCAGATCCACGAGTACCTGCAGGAGATGCGCCGCGAGGTGTTCGAGGGCCGAGACGGCGACTTCCTCACCGTTGGGGAGATGCCGGGCGTCAACTTCGAGGACGCCGCCCTGTTCACCGACGCGTCCCGGCTCGAGCTCGACATGGTGTTCCAGTTCGAACACGTCAGCCTCGACCACGGGCCGTCCAGCAAGTTCGACAACACCGAGCTCGAGTTGCGCGCGCTGAAGAAGTCCCTGGCCAGCTGGCAGCTCGCCCTCGCCGACGCCGGCTGGAACAGCCTCTACCTCGGCAACCACGACCAGCCGCGTTCGCTGTCCCGCTTCGGCGACGACGGCCGTTACCGCTACGAGTCAGCGACCCTGCTCGCCACGCTGCTGCACCTGCACCGCGGTACCCCCTACATCTACCAGGGCGACGAGATCGGAATGTCGAACGCCAACTTCGCCACCATCGAGGACTACCGCGACATCGAGTCCCTCAACCACTACAGCGAGGCCGTTGAGGGCGGGGCCAACCCGGTCGACGTGCTCGAGGCGCTGAGATTCCGCAGCCGCGACAACGCGCGCACCCCGGTGCAGTGGGACTCCTCCCCGAACGCCGGTTTCAGCACCGGCGAGCCCTGGATCGCGGTCAACCCCAACTACCGCACCGTGAACGCCGCCGCGGACCAGGCCTCCAGCCGGTCGATCTACCACTACTACCAGCGCCTCATCAACCTGCGCCACGAGCTGCCCGTCGTCGCCCTCGGTGACTTCGCGCTGCTCGCCGACGACCACCCGCACCTCTACGCGTTCACCCGCAGCCTCGACGGCACCGAGTTACTGGTGCTCGGCAACGTTGGCATGGAACCTCTCGTGGTAAACCCCGTGGCCGACCTGGGCATCGACGCGTCCCGACCGGGTGGCTGGGGCATCCTGCTGGTTGGTAACTATCCGGGTGGTGAAGCGCTCAGCGCTGCGTCCGGTGCACAGCCCGGCGGCTACGACATCCACCGATCAGCGCAGATGGATGCCGTGACGCTGCAGCCCTGGGAAGTGCGGGTCTACCAGCGCGAGGTTGGGTGAACTGCACCGGGTAACCGGGCGTCAGCGGGTCACCGGATTCGCGGAGTCGAGGGTGGCCAGCTCGCTGCGGCGGGGCAGGCCCTCCCAATCGCCCGGGTTCAAGCAGGCGTAGGCACCCGCCCGGGTGGCGACGTCGAGCCGCCTCTCCGGGGAGGACCCGGCAACCAGTTCAGCCAGATAGCCGGCGACAAATGCATCGCCCGCACCGACGGTGTCGACGGGGCGGATGGGGATAGCGTCGCGAGCGAACAGCGAGGCGTTGACCAGCGCCAGGCATCCCGCTGCACCGCGTTTGATCACCACTTCGCTTGGGCCGAGGTCGGCAATGGCGTGAGCAACCGACTCGGGGGTGTGGTCTCCCGACTCGATTAGCCCGGCCTCGTCGTCACCGGCGAAGACGACGGTCGCCCGGGCGGTGATCTCCCGGTAGGCGGCGACGGCCTCCCGCGTGTCTTTCCACAAGCGGGAACGATGGTTCACATCGAACGACACCGGAACGCCCGCGGCCACGGCACGTTCCACAGCCTCCAGGACGGTGTCCCGAGCGCTGGTCGACAAGGCGAGGGTGATGCCGGTGACGTGCAGCAGCGCCGCCCCGGCAATGTCAACGCCGTCGAGGTCTGCCGGGGTGAGGGTGCTGCCGGCGCTGCCCGCACGGTAATAGAAGACCGAGGTGGACTGGCCGGTGGTGGACTCTTTGAGCATCAGCCCGGTCGTCGCGTCCGGGTTGATGACCGCCCGAACATCGACGCCCTCCCCGCGCAGGGTTTGGGTGATTCGGCGGCCGAGGCTGTCGTCACCCACCCGGCCCAGCCAGGTCACGGGGGTGCCGAGGCGGGCGAGGCCGATGGCGACGTTGCTCTCGGCACCACCGAAGCCGAGGGTCAGGTTGGAAACGTGGGCCAACGAGCCGATCTCGTTCGCACGGACCAGGCCCATCGATTCGCCGAGGGTGACGACGGGCTTCGGGGCATTGGGCTGCGTCATTGGGCTGCGCCCGCGTTCTGCAGCTGGGCGACGGCCTCGGCACTCGCCGTGCGCACGGCCTCGAAGTCGCGGGCGAGCAGGCGCTGCCGCGATGCGATCCAGCTGGCTCCCACGGCGCTGACACTCGGCAGGTCGAGGTAGTCCAGCGCGTTGGCCAGGGTGATGCCGCCGCTGGCCATAAAGCGGGTGTCCGGGAACGGTCCGGCCAGCGCGCTGATGGCCGCAGGGCCGCCGAGGGTGTTGGCGGGGAAGAGTTTGAGTACGTCGAGTCCGGCGCGGAGGGCGCGCTGCACCTCGGTGGCGGTGGCTACCCCGGGGATGACGGCGATGCCGAGTTGCTGGCAGCGGTTGACAACGTCGTCGTCGTAGCCGGGGGAGACGATGAACCGCGCGCCGGCGTCGACGCAGCGGTCGACCTCCTCGGCGGTGAGGACGGTGCCGGCGCCGACCAGGAAATCGCCGCTGGCGGACAGCGCCGCGATGCGGGCGATGGCGTCGAGGCCGGCGGGGGTGCGCAGGGTCACCTCGGCGCAGGGCAGGCCGCCATCGATGAGCGCGCCTGCGAGCTCGGGGGCAGCGGCCGCGTCGTCGATGACCACGATGGGAACCACGCGGAAGGCCGCGAGCCGGGCAAGGACGGAGTCGGCGGAATGTGCGGAGTCAGCTGAGCGGGCGGTATATGCGGTGGGGTCGGTCATCGTCCCAGCCACCCTCCATCAACGGGCAGGACAACACCGGAGACATAGTCCGAAGCGCGCGAGGCTAAAAACACCGTCGCGCCGGCCAGGTCGGAGGCATGCCCCCAGCGTGCGGCGGGGATGCGCTCGAGGATGGATGCGGAACGTGCGGGATCGTCCTGCAGCGCCTGGGTGTTGTCAGTGGCGATGTAGCCGGGGGCAATCGCGTTGATCGTGACCCCGCGGCCGGCCCATTCGTTCGACAGGGCGCGGGTGAGGCCGGCGATCGCGGACTTGCTGGCGGTGTAACCCGGAACGTTGATGCCGCCCTGGAAGCTGAGCAGCGACGCGGTGAAGATGATCTTGCCGTAGCCGCGCTCCAGCATGGTGCGGCCGATCGCCTGGGTGAGCACGAACTGGCTCGACAGGTTGACGTCGATGACGCGGTCCCACATTTCGAG
>JAODAO010000472.1 GCA_025463465.1 Glaciihabitans sp.
AAGCGCTGGGTCAAGATCAGCGTCGCGGTGACCGGCATCGCCGTCGGGGTCGGATTCTTTGCCGTTGGTCTCGGCGACAGCAAGAGCTTTTTCCAGCGCTTGGACATCTGGGCCCAACTACTTGGCAATGACAGCGCGCTACTTGGTCACGGCATCGGATATGTGGGCGCCGCCTCCGGGGCAGCCGGTTCCGCCATCCAGATTTTCACTGACAACTACTACATTTCCCTCTGGCTGCAATTCGGAATCCCCGCCATAGCCTCCATCGGCATCCTGATCGCCGTTCTCGTGATGTTGTTCCGAGAGGGAAAACGCGGGAACAGTCGTGCCGCCCTAGCCGCAAGCCTCTGGGCGGGTCTCCTAGTCGCCTTCTTCCTGGTCGAGTTCTGGGAATACACCTCCTCTATGTGCCTCGTCGCGGTAGTTATCGGCGCTTCCGCTCGTGGTTACGTCCGCTCCCGGCCGGACGGACAGCACATAGTTGCGCACACCGCGCCGCTCGACCTATCCCAGCCCGTTATGACCGCGCCAACGAGGAGCCAGAAGTGAATCAGAACAATGACTCCCCCGGCAAGAACGTCACGACACCGGAGGTGCCCGGGGAGAAAGTCCTCTCGAAGAAACACACAATCGGCTCGTTCGCTGCGACCACTGTCCTCAGCGGCGGTGTCAGCGTGCTTTCCATCCCGGTGATCGTCCTGCTCACCAACGCCAACGACTGGGCGTCCATTGCGCTCGGCCAGGCAGTCGGCTCCTCTATAGGGGTGCTTGCAATGTTTGGGTGGGGGATCACCGGCCCCGCTGCTATCGCCATGATGCCCCACGCCAACCGCGCTGCCGCGTACTGGGAGTCAATCGTTGCCCGGATCGTTCTCTTCGTCCCTGCGCTCATTCTCACCGTGGCGCTCACCTGGCTCCTCGTTCCCAGCGAACAGCTCGCATCAGTGGTCTGTGGAGCCGCAATGGTCTTTGGTGGCCTCTCAGGGTCCTGGTACGCCGTTGGCCGCAAACGCCCGGATCGCCTGTTTATCCTCGATACCATCCCCCGCGTCGGCGGCACCCTCCTCGGCATTCTGCTGCTGTGGGCCAGTGGTTCCCTGGTCCTCTTCGGGCTAGCGCAGCTTCTCGGGTCGCTGCTTGCCTTCCTCTTCGTCACCATCTGGGCGCTGCCCGGACTGCACAGGCCTGCCGGAGCGGCTCAAGGAACCGGTTCCATCCTCGCGGTCATCGCGGCTCAGCGTCACGGAGTCGCTGTTGCGGTCGCCATCGCGTCCTACTACCCGGCTGTCCTCGCCATCATCGCCGCGTTCGCACCGGCCTTCCTGCCGCTCTACGCCCTGATCGAAAAAGTGCTTCGCTTCGCTACGATGGCGCTACAACCCGTCTTCCAGTACTTCCAAGCACATGTGCCCGGCCACACCGGTCCTGAACTGAGACGCGAGATCCTCCGTGGATTGAAGATCACCGCGGGCTTCGGAGCTATCTGTTGGATCGGGTTCGCACTCCTGCTTCCCGTTGCCAGTTTTGTTCTCGCTGCCGGGCAGGTGGAAGTTCCCGTACTGGTGGCTATCAATCTAGGTGGGTATATGGGGCTGACGGTTGTCGCAACGTACCTCTCTACTGTCGCCCTCATTGCGGTCCATCGGATCAAGTCGGTGGGTCGGGCAGCGCTGGTCACTTCTGTTGTCGGGCTATCGGTTATTCTCTTCCTCGCGCTCATTGGCGATGGCGCGGATATTTCTTGGGGTTTCCTGGTAACTGCTGCAACATTGGCTGGATACCAGCTTGTTGTTCTATATAAAACAATACGATTACGAAACAATCCGTGATCTAAATTCGGCTTGGGAGAGCAGAATCACATGCATGCGGTATTGGGGCTAAAAACGGCAGCGGCGATGGCCGCGGGTTTGGCATTCGTCTTATCGATGTCATCGTTGACTGGTGTTTCGGCTTCGGCGGACACAGCGAGTTGCACTAGCCAGAGCGTGGCGGCCTCTCCGAACGCCGACGTGGTCGCGTCTACGGCTGTCAACGCCTCAACTACCGCTGCGCAGAATCTGACTAATCAGTTCCCCTCCTACGGGATGAGCCAGGGCTACCAGCCGCTGAACCTCAGCGACGCAGACCTTGCAACTGCATTTGACGCGATAGCCGCTACCGGAGTGGATGCCGTCCGCCTCGACCTCAACTGGGGTCAGGTGCAGGCCGCGGGGTCCACCAGTTTCGACTGGACCAACACCCTCCGTGTGTACGACGCTGCACTCTCCCGCGGGATGGAGGTTCTTCCCGTATCGTCCGGCGTTCCCGGCTGGGTTGACGTCTCGGATGCATGCGACCAGAGCTACATGAACTTCGTCTATCAGGCTGGCCTCAAGTTGATTCCGCGTGGTATCACGTCGATCGAGTTGTGGAACGAAGCCAACCTCGGCCAGATGTCCCCGCAGATCTATACACTCAAAGTGCTAATTCCCGGGGCAAAGGGTTTCCGTGCCGCCGGAGTTGCGCTTGGCCAGACGGTCGGCATCATCTCCACGGGAATGGCGCCCGCCGCCACCCACGACATCTACTATTCCCAGCTCGACTTCCTCACCGAAATTTATGCCAACGGTGGCAAAAACTACATGGATGCAATTGGCAACCATCCGTACACATGGCCAGCAGATCCCAGTGTTCCCGGCGACTACAACTGGATGATTAAGTCTTCCGAGCTTTACGCCGTGATGGAAGCCAACGGTGACGGCTCCAAGAAGATATGGGCCACGGAGTTCGGAATGCCTACGAACCTCGGTGACCGCGGAGTCACCGAAGCCGTTCAGGCCGACTACATGCAAAAGGGCGTCACCACCTGGAATTCCTTCAGCTGGGCCGGCCCAATGGTTTTCTATTCCTTCCAAGACCTGACCGCTCGCGACGAAGACCCCGAGAACAACTTCGGCCTGCGTCTGGCGACCGGCGTTGAGAAGCCCGCCCTGCAGGTCGTTCGCGACGCCATAGCCCTCGGATAACCTTCGAAGCTGAGGTTTCTGTTGCCAGACTGATCTATAAGTACAGCAGCGCGCGCAACTCGCTTTCGGCCGCGTTGAGCCGTTGAGGGTCTATTGTGCGGCCATGCGAATAATGGTCGAGCACCCTCGGATCGATGTAGCTGCTCCGTGCGATTGATGGGGTGTTGCTCAACACCGCTGCTGTATCTCGCACCGCTTGCGATATCGCTTTTTGGCGCTTGGACTGGGTCGTCTGCGGGCCTTGCTGTGCCAGGCTGATCGCAGCGGTCAGCGTGCCGTGAAGGGTACGGAAGTCCTTGGCGGTGAACGCTCCCCCGGTCCGCTCGCGCACATAGTCGTTGATATCTCCAGCGTCGAGTGGGCGCCAACGCGCTCCATCCTTGAACGACAGTAGGCGTGCATTTCCTCCGCGACGCTTCAAGCTCCGCACTACCGCCGCCAAATCCGAGTCGACGATCTCGCTCTCCCAGGCCTGGCCGCTCTTCGCCGGGAATCTGAGACGCACCCTGTGGCCGGAGACTGTTGCATGGGAGCAGAGCAGCGTGGTCAGGCCAATACTGCCGTTTGATTCCGCGTAACGTTCGGAACCAACCCGCAGGCTGCCTGTGTCCAGCATCCGAAATCCAGCGGCCAACGCCCGCTGCCGGTTGGGTCCCTCGCTTCGGAGATCCATGGTCACCTGGCGTCGAGCGGCGGGCAGGGACTCGGCGAGCGACAGAGCCCGGTCGTATTTGATCCGGTCCTTCTGCTCCCGCCATGTGGGGTGGTAGATGTACTGGCGACGCCCGGCAGCGTCTAGGCCGGTCGCTTGGATATGCCCGTTGGAGTATGGAGCAATCCACACGTCTGACCACGCCGGCGGAATCGCCAGCGCTTCGATGCGCTCACGCAGTTCGGGGTCTTGAACGGTCCGGCCGTGAGCATCCTGATATATAAAACCCTGTCCAGCCGTCGTGCGATGAAGTCCGGCGCCGGAGGAATTACTTCGTCTCAACCTAGGCATAGTCATCGATACCACAGAGATCCTTGTTGGCAGCCGAGAGCGCAGTTTTCCATTCGGGTTTAACGGGCGAGTCAGGGGGCGGCACGTCAAGCGCACACAAGGTGCACATCATCCCAGGGCCCTTAGATTCACCACCCCGCCTATTGGGGCGGCCCGCCCACGAACAGCATAGAAACGGTCTGGGCAATAATAAGCAGCATCCATGGCCATCGGTGTGAGTGCGCGAAGCTCCCGTCCTGAGTGCGTTCCGAATTTACGGGCGGCCCGAAAAGCATTGAAAAACAGTGTCTTGGTCATTCTCGACCAATTTACGATCGACGCAACGGTGTGTCAGAGCATTCAGGCGCAAGGCACCCAGCCTGTTTCACGCACGGATCATCGATGTGGTGCAGTCCATAGACAAGCGCAAGCTCCACTAGGCTCGCGAAGTGGAAAACGGCAGAGAATCATGGGTGGATGTCACACGCGCGATATGCGTGATCGTCATCGTTTTGTTTCACTTCTTGATATGGATCTACTTCCCTGGCATTGACAACGATGCCGGCGCGCTGGTGCAGGGATGGCAAACTTTCGCTGAAGTCACATCGGCGTTCCGCTTGCCACTCTTGTTTCTGGCCTCGGGGCTAATCGTGGGGCCAGG
>JAODAO010000052.1 GCA_025463465.1 Glaciihabitans sp.
TCCGCACCCCGACATCCGCACCCCGTCCGCTTCTCCGGAGATATTTGCCCACAGACCCTAGGGCGCAGCCAAAACAGAAGTAATAGAGAAAATCTCCGGAAAAGCGAACGGGAGGGGGTGCAGTCAGCGCACCCGCACCGACAGGCAGGTGACGCAGCCCTCGAGCTTCTCGAACTCGCTGATGTCGACCGTGACGACGCGGTAACCGAGGTCTTCGAGTAACGCGGCGGTTTTCGGTGCGGAGGCTGCCATCAGCACGGCGTCGTCGCTGAGGACAACAACGGCCGCTCCGGTCTCCTCGGGGACGGCGAGGAAACGGTTGAACAGTTCGGGGTGCTCCACCAGCGGGGCGTAGCCGATGACGGTGCCGTCGGGCAGCGCGGTGACGGCGCTTTTCAGGTGCAGCACCTTGCTGACGGGAACGGCGACAACGGTGAAACCGGCGTCGTTCGCGATGGTGCGGAACTGGCGGATGCCCTCGGCGTTGGTGCGGCCGCCTCGACCGACGTAGACGGTGTCGCCGATCTTCAGGACGTCGCCGCCCTCGAGGGTTCCGGGCAGTTCGATGCGGGCGACCGTGAGTCCCGCCTTGAGGCCGGGGATGGCCGCCTCGACCGCGTCGGTTTCGCCGCGACGTGAGGCGGCGCCGGGGCTGGTGATCAGGGCGGTGTTCCCCAGGATGACAACGGTGTCCTCGATGAAAACGGAGTCGGCGTGGGTGTTGGCGGCCTCAACCTCGATGGTGTTGAAACCCTCGGCTTCGAGGGCGGCGACGTAGTTCTCCCACTGGGTGTCTGCGAGGGTGCTGTCGACGAGGGTGCGGCTGAGGTGAGTGAGCTCTCCCTCGGCGAGGTTGCCGGCTGGCAGGCGCACGAGCGCGAGCGGGGTCGTGCGCCCTGCGCTGCTGCCGTGGCCGAGGAACGCCCGGTAGATCACACGTCCGGCGGTCATCGCGGCGACAACGGCGAAGAGGACGAAGAACAGGTTGTTGCTCAGCAGGGTGTCGAACACCGACGGCCAGACCTGCGCGGTCAGGGCGTTGCCTGCGGCGGCGAAGGTGTAGACGGTTCCGGCGAGGGAGGCGATGACGGCCAGCACCAGCGAGATGGGCAGGGCGATGAACCAGCGGCGATACAGCCCGAGCGGTGCCGCGATAGCGAAGAGCACAAAGATCAGCAGGCTGGAGGGCACAAAGAAGAAGCTGATCGACTCGAGCTGGGTGCTGAGCGCGCCGTTGGTGGCGTGGAAAAGCAGCGCGGTAGCGACCTGGGTGATGGCGGCTACGGCGGCGGCCGACAGCAGCCCGCCAATGAGGCGATTGGACAGGGGTGCTCGAGAAGTCATGGTCGCGACACTATCGAAGAGTTGCTATGAATCAGCTGCGCAGACGCCGACCGGGGCAGGTGTGCGGCGCCACGGCGGGTATCCACTAGCGGTATTCATCGCCGGTATCCACGGCCGGAAACACCACACGCCCCGCCGAAGCGGGGGCGTGTGGTGGGTGACGGAGGTGGCGCCGCCAGGGGTGCCGTCTGCTCCTAGTGGAAGAAGTGGCGTTCCCCGGTGAAGTACATGGTCACCCCGGCGGCCTCGGCCGCGGCGATGACCTCGGCGTCACGGACGGACCCGCCGGGCTGGACAACGGCGCGGACGCCGGCGTCGAGAAGCACCTGGAGGCCGTCGGCGAAGGGGAAGAACGCGTCGGAGGCGGCGACGCTGCCCGCGGCCCGCTCACCGGCACGGTTGACCGCGAGGTGGCAGGAGTCGACCCGGTTGACCTGGCCCATCCCGACGCCAACGGACGCGCCGTTGTGGGCGAGCAGGATTCCGTTCGACTTGACGGCGCGAACCGCACGCCAGGCGAAAACGAGGTCGTCGCGGGTGGCGTCGTCGACGGGCTCGCCGGTGGCCAGCGTCCAGTTCTCGAACGGGGCGAAGTGGGTGTCGAGTTGCTGCACAAGCAGTCCGCCGGAGATCTGCTTGACCTCGGTGGCCTCGCGGCTGTAGTCGGCGGGCAGCTGCAGCAGGCGGAGGTTCTTTTTGGTGCTCAGCAGCTCGAGGGCTGCCGGCTCGAACCCGGGGGCGACAACAACCTCGGTGAAGATGTCCTTGATGGCCTCCGCCGCCGCGATGGTGATGATGCGGTTGGCGGCAATGACCCCGCCGAACGCGGAGACCGGGTCGCACTCGTGGGCGCGGTGGTGGGCGGTGGCGATGGGGTCGCCCGCTCCCCCGCCAATCGCGATGCCGCAGGGGTTCGCGTGTTTGATGATGGCAACGGCCGGCTCATCGAAGTCGTACGCGGCGCGCAGCGCTGCGTCGGCGTCGACGTAGTTGTTGAACGACATCTCCTTGCCGTGCAGCTGCTCGGCCTGGGCGATGCCGTGGCCGTCGGCGCGGAGGTAGAGGGCGGCGGACTGGTGGCTGTTCTCGCCGTAACGGAGAACCTGCTGCAGGCTGCCGGTGACGGTGACCTGCTGTTCCGGCGAGAAGGCGGTGTCGGAAACATCCCCCTGCGCCACCACGGTGTCGCTGTTCACGTCGGCGCTGCCAGCGCTGTCGGCATTGTCGGCTTCGTCGAACGGTGACGTGGCGAACCAGGCGGCAACGGCCGCGTCGTACGCGGCGGTGTGGGCGAAAGCCTCCGCGGCGAGGCGGCGGCGCTGGCGGAGGGTGGTGCCACCGATGGACAGCGCCTTGGTGACCTGCTGGTAGCTGTCCGGCGAGGTGACGATGGCGACGTTGGCGTGGTTCTTGGCGGAGGCGCGCACCATGGCGGGACCACCGATGTCGATCTGCTCGACCGCGGCGTCACCGGTCACACCCGCGTTGATGGTTTGCACAAAGGGGTAGAGGTTGGAGACGACCAGCTCGAACGGGGCGATACCCTGCTCGGCGAGTTCGCGTTCGTGGGACTCCAGCCGCAGGTCGGCGAGGAGCCCGGAGTGGATGGCGGGGTGCAGGGTGCGCACCCGGCCGTCGAGGGACTCGGGGTAGCCGGTCACGGCGGCGACCTCGGTGACGGGGATGCCGGCGGCCGCGATGGTTGCGGCGGTCGAGCCGGTCGAGACGATTTCGACGTTCGCGGCGGCCAGCGCTGTGGCGAGTTCAACCAGCCCGGTCTTGTCGCTCACGGACACGAGCGCCCGGCGGATGGTGACAACGTCGCGGGGGCGGTACAGGGCTGGGTCGTGGGAAGGTCCGCTCATGCGGTGGCTAGCTCCTTGAGGTTGATGTGGCCGTTGGCGATGTCGAGGACGGCCTGGATGAGAAGTTCGCGCTCGACCGGTTTGATCCGGTCGTGCAGGGTGTGCTCGGTGTCCCCGGGCAGGATGGGGATGCGCTGCTGGGAGATGAGCGGGCCGCTGTCCACACCGTTGTCGACCACGATGACGCTCGCGCCGGTCTGGCTCGCGCCGGCGGCGAGGGCGTCCCGCACACCGTGCGCGCCGGGGAACTCGGGAAGATACGCGGGATGCGTGTTGATCAGGTTGGGGCTGAGCGCGTCGATCACCCGCGGCGGCAGGAGTTTCATAAAGCCGCTGAGGATCACGAGGTCGGGTTTCCACACCTCGATCTGCTCGAGGAGCGCATCGCCCCAGGAGTCCCGGTCAGGGAAGTTGGACAGGACGGACGCGAAGGTGGGGATTCCATACGCCTCGGCATGCTCGAAACCGTCGGCGGGGCGGTCGGCCCCCACAGCGACGACGCGGGCGGGGAACTCGGCGTCCTCGGACGCTTCGAGTAGAGCGCGGAGGTTCGACCCACCACCAGAGATGAGTACCACCAGTGAAAGCACGCCCCAAGCTTATCGGGGCAGATCGGGGTAACGGTCCGTTGCGTCGTCGGAGGGGACGATGGGAATGGGGTTGGTGGGGGTGTCGGAGCCGCGCGGCTGGCTGGCATCCGCGGGTTTGCGGGTGTAGGGGTCCTGGTCGTCCGGCTGGTTTTTGCGGGTGGCGTTGGCCACGATCCGGTCGGAGGCTGCAGCCCAGTTCGGCTCCTTCGCCTCACGATCGCCGCGACCGAGGCCCGCGGCGGAGGACGCCGAGGAGATTCCGGCGGACAGGCGGGACCCCGCACTGCTCGCGGCGTTGCCTGCTGCACCGGTCGCGGCACTGACGGCGCGGGGAAGGTAGGAGGCGGCGAAGAGGCCAGCGACGGCGGCGAGACCGACCTCCAGCGCTGCCCAGCCGGCAACCGCCCACGGGTCGGCGCCGACGTCGGCGAGGCGGCCCGGGCCGGCCGAGCCGGCGGCGGCGAGGGTGAGCAGCCCGAGGACGATCCCGGCGACAACGCCGATCCCCAGGCCGGTGAGGACCAGGCGGAGGGGTCCGGCCGGGCCCGCCGGTGCCGGTGTGCGCTGGGCGCCGGACGATGCCGGGGAGGCGGTCGCGGCGAGGGAGAAGGCCGAGCTGAACGACTGCGTGGTGGGGGCATCGTTGCGCTCGCGGAGCAGTGCCCCGGCGAGGAAGCCGGCGATGATCGGCACAAGGATGCCGACGAAGGCGAAGGCGGAGTCCCCGGTGGGCAGTGCCCCGAGGATGGGGATGGCCGGGATCGGACCGAGGTCCGTTCCCAGCGGGCTGACCGTGGAGCCGGTGCCGATGGCGAAGCCGGGGCCGACCAGCCAGGACACACCCCAGAGAACGAAGTTCGGCAGGAACGCAATCTGGGCGATGGTGAGGGCGAAGCCGCCAAGAGCGCCGGCGTGGAGGCCCTCATACAGGGTGATGATGCCGGCGTAGCTGGTGACGATGAGCCCGGCGACCACCACGGATGCGACGGCGACGATGGTGGCAGCTGCGGAGGAACCCCCGCGCAGCGCCGTGGCGAGGCCCGCCCGGACGCCCGGGTGCCAGGTCGCCACCCAGCGGCGGAGCGACCGCGAGATGAAATCGATGCCGGGCCGGTGGGCGCGGAGGGTGCCGATGAGGATACCGACGGCGAACATCACGGTGGGCAGCACCGTTCCCTGCACCAGCGAGGGCTGGGCGAGCGGGTAGTGCGCCGACACCGTCAGCCCGAAGGAGAGGGCGGCGAAAACCAGCAGGGCCACTGCCTCGCCGAGCAGGCGGTGGTCGGTCTGGGCGATGCGGCGACCGGCGCGCATCCCGAGGAGAACCGTCAGGACGGCGAAACCGAGGGCGGTGATGCTGAGCACAAAGGGAGCGGCTGCTCCCTGGAACCCCACCGCCGTCGCCGTGGCGGTATCGAGGGTGAGGGTGAGGTCGGCGCCGTGGCCAAGCAGCCAGACATCCACCGACGCACGCCAGAAGTCCCACCAGTTGGGCGCGAAGCCGTATTGCACACCCCAGAGCACCGTCAGGGGTGCGAGGGGGATGCCGACCCCGATCGCGACCACCAGAAGGGCCTCGAACGCGGCAAAAAGGGATGTCAGCGAGCGGTTCATACGGGTGGAACCCTACCCGCGCCCACGGCGAAGTTCACGGCGGCTGTCCGGACCGTCCCACAAATTGCGGCTAATTTTTTGCGCGCTGATTTGGCTATACACGTAGGTCGAGAAAAATCCATGTTCCTGTTGATTGAACGTGAGAATTCAGTAGTACTGGTATTTACCGGCAGTATAGGTCGGTGATGATCACGACAACACCTGCATCGGTGTACCAGCGCGTGCTCGGCGCAGACTTTGACAAACTCTCCCCCGAAATCGCTGACTATTTCGCCCTCCCCCCGGAGCCCGACATGGTTGGCCGCGTTTCCGGCGTTTTCCATGTCGCTGGCTCCCGCCGAGCATGGCTGCGACCCCTCCTGCATTTCCTGGCCTGGCGCCGGGTGATGTTTCCCGAGTTCAACCACGACGTGCCATTCCGTGCGATCAACATCCCCGGGCCCGGTGACGGACTCAGCTCGCTGCGCGAGATCGAACTGCCCGGCACGCTTCGCCTGATCGAAGACACCATGCACGTCATCGATGGGCGCCTGCACATCTTCGTCGGCCGCAAGCGCGGCGCCGAACTGCGCCTGCGACTTCGGGTGGTCGACGGTGGTCTCAGTACCATCTCCGACGGCCTCTGGATCCACATCGGCGGCCAGCGCATCCGCATCCCGAAGGTCTTCGGCGCGAAGGTCGTCGCGAGCCAGCACTGGGCCCAGAGTGAGCACCAGGTTGTGGTCACGGTGAGCAACCCCCTCGTCGGCGACCTGTTCGAGTACGCGGGCAGCTTCCGCTACAGATTCGAGTAGACGCCGCTGCGGCATCACCCGGGGGTCACGTCAAGCCTCTCCGGTGTTCACTGCGCTCGTCGTCAACGAACGAACGGGCGGGGCGACCCGGCGCATAAAGCCCGGGTCACCCCGCCCGTTCGGCGGT